>NZ_CP032543.1:6323871-6628645 GCF_003610995.1 Streptomyces griseus subsp. griseus | reverse complement strand
AAGGGCGGTGGCCAGGCGACCATGAACGGCCCGGTCTACCGCTACGACGCGCAGAGCGACTCGACGGCGAAGTGGCCGGCGTACTGGGACGGCAAGTGGTTCGTCGGTGACTTCTACGACGACACCCAGCCGCGCCACGCGGTGACCATGGACCCGAAGACGGCCGGCAAGGGCGGAC
This sequence comes from Streptomyces griseus subsp. griseus, assembly GCF_003610995.1. Taxonomy (NCBI): domain Bacteria; kingdom Bacillati; phylum Actinomycetota; class Actinomycetes; order Kitasatosporales; family Streptomycetaceae; genus Streptomyces; species Streptomyces griseus. The sequence goes on along the minus strand of NZ_CP032543.1, from coordinate 6,628,467 downwards.
TGCCCACGCACGCGGAGTCGTTGAAGAAGATCATCCCGGTCGGCAACGACGGCATCCGCAATCTGATGGACTGGAAGTTCGCCCCGGACGGTTCGCTGTACGTCCTGGACTACGGGCGCGGCTTCTTCACCTCCGACTCCAAGTCCGCGCTGTGGCGCGTGACCTACAAGGGCGGCGCGGCGACTCCGGCCGTCAAGGACCTGGTTGGAAAGGCGGCAGCGCAGTGAGACACCCCACGTACCTCGCTAGGCGGCGGCATCGGCCGCCGAGCTTCTGGGTGGCCCTGCTGGCCTCCCTGGTCATGGTCCTCGGCCTGACCTCGACGGCCGCGTACGGCAAGGGCGACGACGCCCCCGCGGCGAAGGCCGCCGATCAGGTGCTGACCTGGACGGCGGGCGACCCGATCGACCACTACCTCTCCGCGCCGGAGACGGCGGTGGCCGGCAAGGCGACCATCGTCTTCGAGAACAGCACGGCGACCGGCAACACGACGGGCATGCCGCACACGCTGACGTTCAGCACGTCGGACCCGGAGCACAACAACGACGTCCAGGTGAACATCCTGGCCAACCCGACCGACTCCGAGGGCGGCAAGCACAGCGTCGAGGTCACGCTCACCCCGGGCACGTACCTCTACTCCTGCACGATCCCCGGCCACGGTCAGATGAAGGGCATCCTGACCGTCACCGAGGGCGGCGGCGAGGAGGACACCGAGGCCCCGGCCACCTCGGCGAAGGTCGACGGCGACAAGAACGCCGACGGCGCCTACATCGGCCAGGCCACCGTCACCGTCGAGGCGACCGACGCGGGCTCCGGCGTCGACACCGTGGAGTACGCGCTCGGTGCCGACGGCGAGTGGCAGCCGTACACCGCGCCCGTCGTGGTGAACGAGGTCGGCGACCACACGGTCCGCTACCGGGCCACCGACAAGGCGGGCAACACGGCGGAGGAGAAGTCCGTCGAGTTCGCGGTCGCCGCACCGCCGACGGACGACGAGACCCCGCCGGAGACCTCGGCGACCGTCTCGGGTGAACAGGACGGCGACGGAGCCTACCTGGGCATGGCGACGGTCACCGTGACCGCGTCCGACACCGGGTCCGGCGTCAACACCATCGAGTACGCGCTCGGCGCCGACGGCGAGTGGCAGCCGTACACCGCACCGGTGATGGTCCACGAGGTGGGCGAGCACACCGTCCGCTACCGGGCCACCGACCGGTCGGGGAACGTCGCGGCCGAGAAGACCGTCACGTTCACCGTCATCGAGCCGCCGTCGCAGGACAAGACGGCCCCGGAGACCTCGGTGAAGCTGGAGGGGAGCAAGAACTCCGACGGCGCGTTCATCACCAGCGCCAAGGCCACGATCACCGCGACCGACGACGACTCGGGCGTGGACAAGGTGGAGTACAGCCTGGACGGCGGTCCCTACCTCGCGTACACCACCCCCGTGATCGTCGACCGGGTCGGCCACCACACGGTCGCCCACCGGGCCACGGACAAGGCGGGCAACACCTCCGAGGCGAAGAAGGTGTCGTTCACCGTCGCCCAGGGCGGCGGGGTCCCGGCGCCGAACTGCCCCGAGTTCGACGAGCGGCACACCGTCTTCGTCGGCACGATCGACTCGGGCGTACCGAACCGGATCACCCGCAACCGCTGCACGATCAACGAGCTGATCGAGGACGAGAAGGACTGGTCCTCCAACGCGCTGTTCCTCAAGCACGTGACGGCGGTCCTCGACAAGCTCAAGGGCGACGGCGTCATCGACCAGCGCGAGCGCAAGGCGATCAACCAGGCCGCCAAGCAGTCGGGCATCGGGAAGCCGGGCCAGTCCGAGGGCTACACCAAGCTCTTCGACGGTACGGCGGCCTCGCTCGCCAAGTGGCAGCACGTGGGCGGCGGCAAGTTCGAGCTGAACGAGGAGGAGGGCTCGATCACCAGCTCCACCAAGGTCGACGGGATGGGCATGCTGTGGCTGCCGAACCGGGCCTACGGTGACTTCTCGCTGAAGCTCCAGTGGCGGGACGACGCCCCGGGCTCGGGCAACGCCAACGGCGGGGTCTTCGTCCGCTTCCCGAAGGTGCACGACCACCCGGAGGAGTCCCGTCCGGAGTGGGTCGCCATCAAGTACGGCCATGAGATCCAGGTCTACGACCGGCCGGACGGCGACATGTACAAGACCGGGTCGGTCTACGGATTCGACCGGGTCGGTCTCGGCGGCGCCGGGGTCACGCCCAAGGGCACCTGGAACGACTACGAGATCAAGGTGGTCGACCAGCACTACGAGATCTACCGCAACGGTGTCCTGATCAACGAGTTCGACAACACCCGCGGCCAGCTCTTCGAGCCGCCGCGCGGTGACGACCCGGGCACCGACGGCCGGCGGTTCGCCTCCGGCTACATCGGGCTCCAGGTCCACGGCGCCACGGACGTCATCTCCTACCGCGACGTCCGGATCAAGGAGCTGTAACCCCCGCAGGGAAGGGTCTCAGGAGGCCGTGGCCGCATGCTCAGGCGTGCGGGCGCGGCCTCCCGGGTGCCGGTGGCGCCACACCCAGAAGACAGCGCAGGAGACCAGCGCCCAGGCGGCCAGCACCAGATAGGGGAAGACGAACTGGTGGCCCTGGTAGTAGACGGCGGTGTGCTGGGCGTTGACGGAGGCGCCCGGCGGAAGCCAGCGGCCGATGTGCCCGAGGGCGGACGGCAGCAGCGGCCAGGAGACCGCGCCGCCGGACGACGGGTTGCCGAGCAGCACCATGACGCCCCAGGTCGGGATCATCGCCCAGCGGCCCATCAGGGTGTTGAACATGGTGAAGACCATGCCCGAGGTGAACATCGTGAAGGCCAGGATCAGCCACGACTGGACGAACGGCAGGTTCACCGCCCCGAGCCACCAGTCCACCGCCGCCGCGATGGCGAACCCGCCGAGCAGGGCGTACGCGGCGGTGAACGCGATGCGTTCCGCCGGGTTGAGGCCATGGGCGTGGACGCTCAGCTGGATCGCGCCGAGGAAGCCCATGATGACGGCGGCCAGCGAGATGTAGAACAGGGCGAGCCCGCGCGGGTCGCCCCTCTGGAGCGGCTTGACGTCCCGGACGGTGACCTCTGCGCCGGTCGCGTCGCCCACTTCCAGCCCCGCCTTGCCGAGCAGCTCGGCCACGGACGCCCCCGAGGCCCCGGCCACATCCAGCGCCACCCCGTCGCCGGAGGCGCGGACGATCGCGAAGACCTTCTGCTCGTCCAGGGCCCGCCGGGCGTCGGCCACATCCGGGTAGTCGCGCAGTTCGAGCGAGGCGTCGAGGGCCTTCTCCATCCCGGCGACGAACGCCGCCCCGCGCTCCACCTTTGGCTGGGTGACCAGCGCGGCCGGGATGCGGTGCGGGGTGGGGTTGGCCATCGCGTAGGTGTAGGAGCCGGCGAAGAGGCCGGCCGCCGCCGCCACGATGAGGACGAGGACGGTCGCGGGGAGGAACGGGGAGTTCTTGTACGCCTCCCAGCGCTCGCGGAGGGTGAGCGGGCGGCCGTGCGCGCCATGGCTCCGGCTGCTCCCGCCCTCGCCGCTCCCGCTCACGCCGTCTCGCCGTCGTCGTGCCGGGCGCGGCTGGGCTGGACCCGCTTCGGTTCGCCGGGCATCTTCGGGTACTCCGGCGGGTAGGGCATGTCACCGAGTCCGCGCTCCTTCTCGTCCCGGTCCGCCAGCTCCAGCAGCCCGTCCAGCCGGAACGCCTCCTGGTCCATGTCGGCGTGCACGTCGCCGAGTTCGGCGTACCGCACCGGCAGCGTACGGATGTCGAAGTCGCGGGGTTCGGCGTCGTCGATCTCCTCCCAGCGCAGCGGCGCGGAGACCGGGGCGTGCGGGAAGGGGCGTACGGAGTAGGCGGAGGCGATCGTGCGGTCGCGCGCGGTCTGGTTGAAGTCGACGAAGATCCGCTCGCCGCGCTCCTCCTTCCACCAGGCCGTCGTCACCCGCTCCGGCATCCGCCGCTCCAGCTCGCGCCCGGCGGCGATGGCGGCCCGCCGCACCTCGGTGAAGGTCCAGGCCGGTTCGATGGGCACGAACACGTGCATCCCGCGCCCGCCGGAGGTCTTGGGCCACCCGCGTACGCCGTGGTCCTCCAGGACCGAGCGCAGCTCATGGGCGGCGGCGACCGCGTCCGCGTAGCCGGTGCCGGGCTGCGGGTCCAGGTCGATGCGCAGCTCGTCGGGGTGGTCGGTGTCCCCGGCCCGGACCGGCCAGGGGTGGAAGGTGAGGGTGCCGAGGTTGGCGGCCCAGATCACGGCGGCGAGCTCGGTCGGGCAGAGCTCGTCGGCGGGGCGGCCGCTGGGGAAGGCGATACGGGCGGTGGGGATCCACTCGGGAAGGTTCTTCGGGGCCCTCTTCTGGTAGAAGAAGTCGCCCTCCACCCCGTCGACGAAGCGCTGGAGCGTGGTCGGCCGGTGGTTCAGCGCACGGGTGATCCCGGGCCCCACGGCCAGGAAGTACTCCGCCACATCCCTCTTGGTGTAACCCTTCTCCGGGAAGTACACCTTGTCCGGGTTGGAGAGCCTCACCACTCGTCCGCCCGCGTCCAGCTCCACCGCAGCTCCCATGACGGCCACCGTAGGCCGGTCGCACATATGCCGCACATCGGGAGACATGGGCGGTGAGCCGGTCCAGAATCGGGCCATGGACCTGCCGGTGATGCCGCCCGTGAAGCCGATGCTCGCCAAGTCGGTGGCCAAGATCCCGCCGGGCATGAGCTACGAGGCGAAGTGGGACGGGTTCCGGGCGATCGTCTACCGGGACGGCGACGAGGTGGAGCTCGGCAGCCGCACCGGCAAGTCGCTGACCCGCTACTTCCCCGACCTGGTCGACGCCGTACGGGAGAACCTTCCGCCGCGCTGTGTGATCGACGGGGAGATCGTCATCGCCCACGAGGGACGCCTCGACTTCGACCGGCTCAGCGAGCGCATTCATCCGGCGGACTCCCGGGTGCGGATGCTGGCCGAGCGGACCCCGGCGAGCCTGGTCGCCTTCGACGTCCTCGCGGTCGACGACACCTCGCTGCTCACCACCCCGCAGGTGGACCGGCGGGCGGTGCTGACGGCCGCCCTCTCCGGCGCTTCCGCGCCCGTACTCCTCGCTCCCTCCACCACCGACATCGAACTGGCGCGGGAGTGGTTCGACCGCTACGAGGGCGCGGGGCTCGACGGGATCGTGGCCAAGCCGCCGGATCTGCCCTACCGGCCCGACACCCGGGTGATGTACAAGATCAAGCACGAGCGGACCGCCGACGTCGTGGTGGCGGGGTACCGCGAGCACAAGAGCGGCCCGGTCGTCGGCTCGCTCCTGCTCGGCCTCTACGACACCGGGGGCGTGCTCCAGCACGTCGGGGTCTGCGCGGCCTTCCCCATGAAGCGGCGCGCCGAACTGGCCGAGGAACTCGCCCCGCTGCGCACCGGGTTCGCGGACCATCCGTGGGGGGCGTGGGCGGAGGCGGCGGCGCACGAGGCCTCGCGGCTGCCGGGTACGCAGAACCGCTGGTCCGGGAAGAAGGACCAGTCGTGGGTGCCGCTGCGGCCGGAGCGGGTCTGCGAGGTGGCGTACGACCATATGGAGGGCGACCGGTTCCGCCACACCACCCAGTTCCGGCGATGGCGCCCGGACCGCACGCCTGCCGGTTGCACCTACGCGCAGCTGGAGGAGGTCGTCTCCTACGACCTGGCCGAGGTGCTCGCGGGCGGCTGACCCGGCGCGGCCACTCACCTCGACCGGGCTGCTCGTTCTTCCTCTCGCACATTCCCCCTTCGGTGCGGGCGGGTGAAGCGCGGGAGTCGCTTCATGTGTGGACACGGCGACAGAGGGAATGCGGTGGTTTCGACGGAAACAGAAATCACCGACGGCACGGAAGGAGGTACGGGCGTGTACAGCACTCCTCCCGTACGTCATGCGGACGGTACGTCCGCGGAAATGCCGCGGACCGCAGGTGAGGCGCGCGATGTCGTGACACGGCTGCTGGCCGCGGAGTTCAGCGAGCTGTCGGACGAGATCCTCTCGAACGTGGTCGTGGCGGACGCCCTGCTGGTGACCTCGGAGATCGTGACCAACGCCCTGCGCCACGGCGGGGGCCTCACCGGCTTCTCGGCCCGGATCACCGACGCCGGGCTCCGCCTCGTCGTCGATGACGCCGACCCCCGGCACCCCGTCCGGCAGGACCCGCCCCCGGGATCGGTCGGCGAGGGCGGCTACGGCTGGTCGCTGGTCCACCGGCTCACCAGGCAGCTCTCCGTCACCCCGCACGAGGGCGGCAAGCGCATCGTCGCCGTGGTCTCCCTGGTCTGATACGACCCGGTGACGGCGGCTCAGGGCGAGGGTGACGGGCGGTGCTCGGTGGGCGGCGCCGCCTCGCCGGTGCCCCGGGCGGGCCGCCGGTCCTCCCGGAGGGCGAAGAGTTGGTGGATTCCGGTGATCTGCATGATCCGGTCCAGGAAGGGCGGCGCGTCCTCCACCCGCAGGGTCACGCCCTGGGCCACCGCGTCCCGGTGGATCTGGAGCAGCGCGGAGACGCCCATGGAGTCGCAGAGGCTCAGCTCCGCACAGCCCAGCCGGAGGTCACGCAGATCCGGCCGGACGGCCAGCCAGTCCCCCGCCCGCCCCACCAGCTCGTGGCTGGTGTCGTAGTCCAGGTCGCCGGTGAGGCGCAGCCTGACCCAGCCCCGGCCCTCCTCGGCGGTGACGGTCAGAAGCGGACTGGGCAGCGCGGTCATGCGGAGACTCCGGGTTGCTGGTCGTCGGTGGGCACGGCCTCGTCCAGGTGAAGGCGGGCACGGCCGAGCATGCGGGTGGCCCGCGGGAAATCCTTGAGCTCGGCTTCCAGGGCGTCCAGCGCGGGGTGCAGGGACGCGGCGGGGACCTTGCGGGCCGTCAGCACGGCGGCGGTCCACCGGATGAAGTCGGTGAAGAGATCGTCGCTGTCGGTGTAGAGGGCGACGCCGAGGAACTCCACGATGTGGGCGATGTCCTCGGCCGTGCGCTCGCGCTGCGGGGCGGAGTAGGTGGCCATCGCCGGAAAGTTCCGCTCCAGGTCCGCCAGCACCACCCGGACGAGCCGGGCCCTGGCCCGTACGACGAGGGTGTACTCCTGGTCGGTGAGGTGCGCCAGCCCTTCCTCGACCGGCCGGCCCACCGCCAGGTCCGGGGACGGGATGCCGTCGGCCAGCCGCCGGGCGGCGGCGCGCGCGTCAGGGGCCCAGGCGTCGGCGCCGAGCAGCCGGGCGTAGCGGCCGTCCCGGCCGAACGCGGAGCCGCCCGCCAGCACGGGCACGCCCACGGCCTGGCACGCGGTGATCGCGGTGTGGGCGGTGGGCAGCCGGGTGGCGATGGACGAGGAGAGGGCCACCGCGTCGGCCCCGGTGTTGTGCAGATGGGTCACGAGGTGCGGGGTGGGCACCTGCGCGCCGAGGAAGTCGACCCGCCAGCCCCGCAGGGTGAGGACCTCGGCGAGCAGCCGGGCCGGCAGGGCGTGCCACTCCTGGTCCACGCAGGCGACGGTGATCCGGCCGCCGTAAGGAGCCGGCCGGTGCGCGGGGTGGTGGGCGAGCGCGGCGATCACCCGCTCGGCGATCGCGGTCGCGGCGTGCTCCTGGGCGACGGTCAGCCGGCCGGCCTGCCAGGCGCGGCCGACCCGGGCCTGGACGGGGGCGATCACGTCGAGGAGGACGGACTCGGCGGGTGTCCCGGCGTCCAGGGCCCCCAGCACGATGCCCGCGGCCCGGTACTCGTCCCGGCCGGTCACCGCGGCCCACAGGTCGCTGCGCAGTGCGTCGGTACCAAGAGCGTCGACAGTGGTGGTCATCCGGTGTACCTGCCCCGTGTGTGCCCGTCCACCGCACTCAGATGGGTGGTCCGCGGTGCGGTGATGGCGACCACCGCGAGATCGTCGTGCTCGCCGTCGGCCAGCCACTGCGAGGTGAGCATCCGGATGTGCTCCACCACCGCGTCGCCGGGCATGCCCCCGCACTCGGCCAGGGCCCGTTTCAGCCGTTCGTCGCCGAAGAGTTCACCGCCGACCGGGCCGCCGCGCGCCTCGGTGACCCCGTCGGTGTAGAGCACGCACGTGTCGCCGGGGAGCAGGACGGTCTCGACGGTCCGGGCCGACACGTGGTCCAGGGCCCCCACCAGAGTGCCGTGGGTGGGGATCTCCTCCACCCGGCCGTCGTCGCGCACCACGAGGGGCGCCGGGTGGCCGGCCGAGGTGAGCCGGAGGTGCACCTGGTTCTCCATGCGCAGGACGGACGCCAGGACCAGGGTGGCGAACCGCGTGTTGTCGGCGGTCAGCAGGGCCCCGTTGAGCAGTTGCAGCACCCGCTCGTGGTCGTCGGCCATCGGCATCAGCGCCTGGAGCGTGTTGCGGATCTTGCCGGTGAGGACCGCGGCCTCCAGCCCCTTGCCGCAGACGTCCCCGAGCACCACCAGGGACGGGTCGCGTGGCGTGGGGCCGGGGTGGACGTCGTAGAAGTCGCCACCGACCCGCTCGTGGGAGCTGGAGGGCCGGTAGCCGCCGGCGAACTCCACCCCGTGCACCCGGTGGAGCCGGGGCGGCAGCAGATCGCGCATCAGGGTCCGGGTGATGCCGTGCTGCTCCGCGTACAGGCGGGCCGCGGACAGGGCGGCTCCGGCGCGCGCCGCGAAGAGCCGGGCGAAGGTCTCCTCGGTCTCGCTGAACCCGCTGCGGGTCTCCGCCCGGAGCAGGATCAGCGCCCCGGCCGGGACGCCGTGCCCGGGCAGCGGGGTGACGACGACCGAACCGACCGGCGTACCGAGGCCGTCGGGTACCAGCCACTCCGGCAGCGACGTCGGGTCGATCCACCGGGACGGCACGGGCGGGAAGCCCCTCAGCGCCTCGGCGAGACCCGGTACGTCGGAGGGGTCGGCCGGGATCATGTCCTGGGTGACGCCCTGGCCCTGTACGGCACGGGTCACGGGCAGCCGGCGGCCCGGCGCCGGGGCCACCACGACGGCCGCGTCGGCCAGGAACCCGGCGGCCAGCCGGGCGGTGGCATCCATGCACCGGTCGGGGTTCAGCGAGGAGAGCAGGACGTTGGACGCCTCGGCGAGGAACCTGGTGCGCTCGCGCTCGGCGGTCAGGGCCTCCTCGGCGGCGTGCCGGGCCGTCTGGTCGACCAGCCACCACACCACCTCGCCGTCGGCTCGGCGGGTCGGATGGGCCGCGAAGTGCCGCCCCTCGAAGGCCCCCTCGACGGCGGGCCGCGGCGAGCCGCCCTGGTGGACGGCGTCGTCGGCCAACGCGGCGGTGGCCTCGGCCAGCCAGGAGAGGCCGTCCGGCAGCGGAAGTTCCCGCTCCACGCCGGGGAGCAGGCTCGTCTCCCCCTCCGTGCGTACGGTCGTTCCGGCCCGGTCGACGACGATCACTGCGTACGGCGGCCGGCCCCAGTCGGCCGGATCGAACCGTTCCTTCGTGGCCGTGCCGGTCTGTGCCTTGGGTGAAGCCATGAGCGGGGACCCGCCTGTGGCGAGTCGCACCACCTTCCGGTCGGACGAACTGTTTCCCTCGGGCAAAGATCTCGAAGGGCGCCCGAAATATCAACCCGGGCCCGGGGGCGTCCACCGTGCGGGCCCCCTGTGACACAGAACGGCCACGTCACTCTTTCGAGGTCTTCACATCGCGGGCTCAGACGGCGGACCCCGCGTGGGGTGCGCACGGATCGCCGCCTTCTTCCCTTCCTGAGCGGTTTGCGGCGTCAGTGGAGGGCTCGGGGGGTGGGGTGGGGCGCCGGTCGGGCAGCCTGGATCGGTGGGGTCCGGCTCCGCGGGGCCGGGGTTCGGGTCGGTGGGGGCGGGCGTGGGGGTCGGGCCTGGGTCCGTGGGGCCTGGGTCGGTCGGACCGGGGTCGGTGGGGCTGGGGTCGGTGGGGCTGGGGCCGGGGTCGGTGGGTCCCGGGTCCGTGGGGCCTGGGCCGGTCGGGGTGGGGCTCGGGGAGCCGGGGTCGGAGGGGCTCGGGCTCGGGGTGCCGGGCTTCGTGGGGCCGGGGGTGGGCTTGGGGCCGGGTGGGCGTGTGGGCTGCGGGCCGATGACGATGCCGCCGCCTCCCTGGCCCGGCCCGCCGGGGGTGCCGGAGCCGACCGGCGCCTTGGGCCGGTCGGCCCCGCCGGGACCGGGGCTGGTGGGGAGGACGCCCTGGCCGTCGGCGACCGGGTGGGTGCCCTTGCGGTAGAACTCCAGCCAGGACAGCACCGTACGGAGATAGACGTCGGACCGGTTGTAGCTGAGGACCGCCCGGTCCAGGTCGGCCCGGACGCCCAGGTCACGGCCGCCCGCACAGAGGTAGTGCCCGGCCGCGAGGGCGGCGTCGTAGATGTTGTTCGGGTCCTTGCGGCCGTCGCCGTTGCCGTCCTTGGCCCAGTTCACCCAGGTGGACGGGATGAACTGCATCGGCCCGACGGCGCGGTCGTACGTACGGTCGCCGTCGTACACCCCGTTGTCGGTGTCCCGGATCAGCGCGAAGCCCACGCCGTCGAGGGCAGGTCCCAGGATCGGGGTGAGTGTGGTCCCCCGCGCGTCGACCCGGCCGCCGGCGGCCTGCCCCGACTCCACCTTGCCGATCGCCGCGAGCAGCTGCCACGGCAGCCGGCAGCCGGGGTCGCTGCGGCGTACGGACCCCTCAGCGCTCCGGTACGCGGCGAGCACGGTCGCCGGGATGCCGGCCTCGGACCGGGCGCGGGCGAGCAGCGGAACCGGCGGTGCCGTTCCGGCCTCGGGCGGCTTCAGCGGTGCGGGCGGCTCCGGGCTCTCCAGCGGTGGCAGCTCGGTGTGGTACGAGTCGTCGCCCTCCACCTCGCTCCACACCACGTCATCCGGGCCCGAGGCGGCCCGCCCCTCGTGCGACGCCGCCACGGCCTCCCCGAATCCGGGCGCCTGGGACGCGGTGAGCGCGGCCATCGCGGCGACCGCCGTGACCGTGCCGGTGAACTGGCGGCGTACCGTGCCGTTGAACCTCATAGCTGCTCCCCTCTCCCCGGCTGCCCGGGTCCACGGTTCAGCGGGTGAACGTGTCGATGGCGGCGATCCGCCAGGTGTCCCCGCGGCGGACGGCGTCCACGGCGAACATGGCCGCCGCGTAGGTGGTCTCCTCGTCCTTGCCGGTACGGGTGTTGCTCTGGTCGGCGAAGATCAGCAGCCGGGCGCGGTCGCCGTCCAGGTACTCCACCCCGCTCCCGGTGACGGTGGTGGTGAGGACGAGCTTCTGCCGCGGCCCCTGCTCCCGCACGTCCGCGAGCATGTCCTGGTGCTGCTGCACCGCCCTGCCCGTCAGATGGGTCTTCGCCGCGCGGTCCGAGCGGGCGGGCGAGGCGTAGTCGTACGAGAACACGGCGCCGACCGCCTCGGTGATCCGGCCCTTCACCTCGCTGGTGCGGGCGATGTCGGTGAGCGCGGTGTTCTGCCGTGCGGGCTCGTCCCGCAGGCTCGCCGCCGAGGTGAACGCCCAGGCCGCGAAGGCCCCGAGGAGGACGGTGAGGGCGCAGAGGAGGGCGGGGAGGCGGGGACGGATGCGCCGGCGTGGGGACGCGGCTACGGCGTCGGGCCCGGGTTCGGGTTGTGGGTCGGATTCCGCGACGGCCTCGGGCTCGTGTTCCGGCTCGGATTCCGTTACGCCCCCGGGCTCGTGCAGCGGCTCGGACTCCGTCACTGCCCCGGATTCCCGGTCCGGCTCTCGCGGGCCTGGTGGTTCCGTGGTCCTCTCCGTGGCCTCCTCGTCCGAGGCCGGGGCCACCGCCGCACGTGACGGTGACGTGGCGAGCCTGCGGCGGCGGTTGACCAGGTGGCGGGTCGTCGACATGGGGGAGGTCCTCTCGGGTACGGAGTCGGGGCGGCGTGGGCCGGAGCGGGTACGGGTTCAGCCGGCCGTGGAGCCGACGGGGGCCTGGCCGAGTGCGCTGAGCTTCCACCCCTCCGAGGTCCGGGTGAGGGTGCCGAGCATCCGGCTCTCCTTCACCGCCGGGTCGCCCTTGGGCGCGGTGACGGTGACCCGCAGCGCCACCATCACCCCCGCCCGGCCCGCCCGTTCGTCGAGTTCGGTCACCGCGCCGGAGAGGACCTTCGCCGTGCTGACCGTCTTCGCCGCCACGATCTGCTCGGCGAACGCGTCGCGCCCTTCGACGAGTTGGCGGTGCAGATCGCCGGTGGTGGACTCCTCCCAGCTGTCGAGGCCCTTCTCCAGCGTGCGGTGGTCCAGGGTGTTCATGTTCTGGACCGCCTGCTCCCCCGCCGCCAGGGCGTCGTCCCGCGCCTGCGCGTAGGAGGCCGCGTCGTCGTGGGCGGCTTCGTACCACAGCCGGCCGCCCCAGCCCGCCGCCCCGGCCGCGACGACCGCGAGCGCCGTCGCCGCGATCACCAGGGGGTTCCTCGTCGTCGCCCGTGCCATGTGGTGTCTCTCCCCTGCCTTCATACGGAGCTGATCTCGACGATCCGCCACTGTTCGTCCCGCAGTTCGGCGGTGACGGAGAGCTGGGCGGATGCGGTGGTGGCGGGCCGGCCACGGCGTTCGTAGACCTGATCGAGGAAGACCAGGAGGTGGGCGCCGGTAGCGGTCAGCCGGGTGACTCCGGCCCGTACGACATGGGTGGTGAGCGTCAGCTTCTGGTCGGCGGCCTGCTTCTCGACCTGGCCGAACAGCGCGGCGTACTGCTGGAGGGCCTTGCCCGCGAGGACCTCTTGTGCCGCGTCCTTGGTGAGGGCGGTGGCGTCGGGGCCGTAGGAGAAGATCCTGCCGAGCGCGTTGCTGACGTCGCCGGTGACCCGGGTGGTGGCCTCGGCGTCCGTGAGGGCGAGGTTGCCGGTGGCCGGGGTGTCGCGCAGCTCGCGTCCTTCGGCGAAGAGGAGCCCGCCGGTCGCGAGCAGGACGACGGCCAGGAGGGCGCCGAGGATGCGGGGCCACCAGGGGCGGCCACCGGGCTCGTCGGTGGGGTCCGATTCGGCGTCGTCGATGGGCTCCTCGTCCCCGACCGCCTTGTCCATCAACACTGTTGGCTCGCTCATCCGCCGTCTCCCGCCGCCATCGCCGTGAGCGCCTTGACCTTCCAGCCGTCACCCGTGCGGGCGAGCGTGGCGGTGAAGCGTTTGCGCTGGGTGCCGGGGCTGCCCGTGCGCGGGGTGACCTCGACGTCCACGGTGGCGATCAGCTCCGCCGTGCCGGTCCGGTCGTCCAGGGCGGTGAGCGCCGCCGAGGTCACCTTGCCGTCGGCGGTGTCGCCCGCCGTCGTGAGCGTCCTCGCGTCGGCCGCCGAGGTCCGCTTCAGCTGGTCGTGGAGCGGCCCGGTGGAGGAGTCGCGCCAGGCCCGCAGCCCGGTGGAGACGCTGGTGGCGTCCTTGCCGTCCAGGCTGTTCAGCGTGGCGAGGTGGCGTCTGCCCTCGGCCAGGGCCGTGTCGCGGGCCTTGGCGTAGGCCAGGGTGCGGTCGCCGCGTGCCTGGGCGTACGACCAGGCGCCGAATCCGCAGACGAGGGCGGCGGCCAGCAGAACGGCCCAGCCGCCGAGGTGCCGGGTGCGGAGCGTCATGAGCCACCGCCTCCCAACCCCAGGAGTCCGGCCATGCCGGGGGCGGGAGGACCGGTACGGGGCGTGGTGCCGAGCGCGCCGGGCAGGCGGTCCTTCACGTCGGCGCCGGCACCCTCTTCCAGCAGCATCGATCCGGGCTTGGCGGGCGACGGGACCGGGCCGCCCTTCGGCGCGTTGGCGCTGCCTCGCACGTTGATCCCCGTACCGGGTGAAGAGGCGCACCGCGCAGCGGAGTTGAGGGCGGGCGCGGGCGAGGTGTCGAGTCCGTTGCGGTACCTCGTGGCGCCGTACCCGGCGGTGCAGGGCAGCGGCTCGAAGAAGGTGACCGACATACCGAACCGGGCACCGTCCTCGTCGACCGCGCTCGCTCCGGCCGCGACCACCGCCGGCAGCTTCACCAGCAGCTCCTCCAGGCCTCGTTGGCGGGTGACGGCGACCTCCGATGTGGTGAGCAGGTTGGCGACGACGACACCGAAGGCGGGGTCGAGGTCGCGCAGCAGCCCGCTGATCTGTACGGCGGCGTCGGGCGTGGTGGCGATCAGCCGCCGCAGGTCGCCGTCGGAGCCCTTGAGTTCGGCCGCCAGTTCCTTGGCTCCGGAGGCGAACCCCTTGAGTGCCGCGCCCTGTTCGGCCTGGGTCCGCAGGACGGTCTCGCCGTCGGCCATCAGCCGGGTGGTCGCCGGAAGGGCCCGGTCGGCCGCGGTGATGAACTCGCTTCCGCTGTCCAGCAGCACCTGGAGGTCGTCACCGCGCCCTTCGAAGGCGGTGCCGAACTCCTCGACGACCGTGCGCAGATGCTCCAGGTCGACGGAGCTCGCGAAGTCGTTGACGCTGGTGAGGACTTCGGTGGGCGGCGCCGGGAGTGTGGTGTCGGCCGCGTCGATCACCGAACCGTTGCCCAGATAGGGGCCGTCGGAGCGGGTCGGGCGCAGGTCGACGTACTGCTCGCCGACGGCCGAGAGGTTGGCGACGACGGCTTTCAGGCTGTCCGGGATGGGCGGGGCGTCCTTCTCGATCCGCAGCTCGGCCTCCACCCCGTCGTCGGTCAGCCGGATGGGGCCGACCCGGCCCACCGAGACGCCCCGGTAGCTGACGTTGGAGTGGGTGTAGAGGCCTCCCGTCTGCGGGAGCTGGACCATGACCGTGTAGTAGCTGCGCAGTCCGACGTAGTGGCCGAGGCCGGCGTACCGCACGCCGAGGTAGCCCAGGACGAGCGCGGCGATGACGAGGAAGGCGATGTTCTTGAGCCGGATGGCGGGAGTGATCACGGGGTGCCGCCCTTCTCCGCTGCCTCGGGACCCGGCGTACCGGAGACGGCCGGCAGGGGGAGCGGGAGCGCGTTGCGGGCCGCCGCCGCGCCCTCCGCGCCGGGCTCGCGCGGCGGCGGGGGCACGGTCGGGTCGTCCGGGGTGAGCGCCGGGATGATCCGGGTGCCGGGCGCGGCCGTGACGTCCAGGTAGACGTTCAGGTAGTCGCCCTTCACCCCGCGCAGCACCTCGTCCGTGAAGGGGTAGGTCAGCGAGGCCTGGAGCGCGTCGGGGAGGTCCTTGCCGGAGTCGGCGAGCGCCTTCAGGGTCGGGGCGAGCGCCTTCAGGTCGGCGATCATGTCGGCCTTGCTCCTGTTGATCGTGTCGACGGCCACCGTGGAGAGCGTGTCGAGGGTGCGCAGCATGGTCAGCAGCGAGCCGCGCTGTTTCTCCAGGACCTTCAGTCCGGGGCTGAGCCCGGTGAGGACCGTTCCGACGTCCTGTCTGCGGGTGGCGAGCGTTGCGGCGAGCCGGTTGACGCCGTCGAGGGCCCGGGTGATGTCGCCCTTGTTGCTGTCCAGGTTGGTGACGAGGGTGTCGACCCGGTTCAGCATGGAGCGGATCTGCGGCTCCTGGCCGGTGAGCGCCTTGTTCAGCTCGGTGGTGATGGTCTTGAGCTGGTTGATCCCTCCTCCGTTGAGGAGCAGGGAGAGGGCGCCGAAGACCTCTTCGACCTCGGGGTTACGGTTCGTCCGGGTGAGCGGGATGCGGCCGGTCTCCGCCAGGGAGCCGCGAGCGGTGCCTTCGGCGGGCGGGGTGAGCTGGATGAACTTCTCGCCGAGGAGGCTGGACTGTTCGAGGCGGGCGAGGGCGTTGGCGGGGAGGTCGATGTCCCCGTTGACCCGCATGGTGACCCGGGCGCTCCAGCCGTCGGCGGCGAGGTCGATCCTGGTGACGCGCCCGACGGACACGTCGTTGACCTTGACAGACGACTGCGGGGCCAGGCTGAGGACGTCGCCGAACTCTGCGGTGATCTCGTACGGGCTGTCGCCGAGGTCCGCGCCGCCGGGCAGCGGTATCTGTTCGATGCCCGTGAAGACCGGGCCGTCGGCGCGGACGGCGACCAGGGCGATCAGCGCTCCGGTGGCCAGCAGGGCGACGGCGCCGACGGCCAGCCGGGCGCCGGTGCGGGCGCGGGCGCCGTTGGCCTGCGGGGGCTCGGCCGGCGCGTCCGGGGAGCCGCTCGTGGTGTGCGGGGAACCGCTCATCGGTCCGCTCCCTTCTGCTCGCCCGGCTTCCGCTTCACCGGCTGCTTCTCCGGCGTGCCGAAGACCGTCCCGACCTCCGGCAGCGGCAGGACGGGCAGCGCCTTCCGGCGGTTCGCGTCGACGGGTGCGAGGCCGGGCGGCGGGCCGGCGGCCGCGTCCGGGTCGACGAGGGGGCCGCCCATGGACAGTTCGTTGAGGTTGGCCCGGCCGTTGAGGGTCCGGTTGGCGGGGTCGTACGCGTTCAGGACGTTGCCCGCCGCCAGCGGCAGTGTGTCCATCGCCTCGGCCAGCGAGGCACGTTGGTCGACCAGGGCCTGGGTGATGGGGACCAGGGCGTCGACGTTCTTCTTCAGCGCGCCCCGGTTCTTGGCGATGAACGTCTTCACCTGGCCGAGTGCGGTGCCCAGCTCCTTGAGTGCCGCACTGAGGTTCTTCTTGTCGTCCGCGAGGAACGAGGTGACCGAGTTGAGCTGCTGCTCGGCGGTGCGGACCTCGCTGTCGTTCTCCTTCAGCATGGTGGTGAAGGACTGGAGGTAGGCCAGGGTGTCGAAGAGGTCGCCGCTGCTCCTGTCCAGCGTCTTGGCGGCCTTGCCGAACTGTTCGACGGAGTCGCCGATGGCCTTGCCGTTGCCGTCCAGATTCTTCGCCCCGGTCTCCAGGAGCCGGGCCAGCGCCCCGTCGGCGTTGGCCCCGTTCGGGCCGAGCGCCGTGGTGATCTCGGTGATGGAGGCGTACAGCTGGTCGACCTCCACGGGGGTGGCGTTGCGGGCGGCGGGCAGTTCGGCGCCGTCCGTGAGGAGCGGTCCGCCGTCGTAGGCCGGGGCGAGCTGGATGTACCGGTCGGCGACGAGGCTGGGGGCGACGACGACCGCGTGGGCGTCCTCGGGCACCTTGATGTCCTCGTCCAGGCGGAGGACGACCTTGACCTCCTTGCCCTCGGGGGTGACGGACTCGACCGTGCCGACCCGGACGCCGAGGATGCGCAGGTCGGACCCGGCGTAGACGCCCGTCGCCTGTTCGAAGTAGGCGGTGACGGTGGTCCTGGAGTCCTCCTGGAGGGCGCTCACCCCGGTGGTGGCGGCCACGGCGACGACCGCGAGTCCGGCGCCGATGCCGATGATGCGTGTACGTCTCATGTCAGCGGCCGCCTTGCTTCGGTGGCATGCATCCGGCCGCCGGGGGTGTGCCGGCGGGGAGGTAGTTCCGGGGGACGACTCCGCAGGCGTACGTGTCGAACCACCGCCCGTTGCCCAGGGTGTTGCCGACGAGCCGGCTGTACGAGCCGGTCATGGCGAGCACCTTGTCCAGGCTCTTGCGGTTCTTCGCGAGGACGGCGGTGACCCGGCCGAGGGAGGCCAGGGTCGGCCCGAGCTGCTTGTCGTTCTCCTCGACGAGTCCGGTGAGCTGGACGCCGAGGCTGCGGGTGCCGGTGAGCAGCAGGTGGATGGCGTCGCGGCGGGCCTGGACCTCGCCGAGCAGCAGGTTCCCGTCCTCCAGGAGGGTTTCGAAGCTGCTGTTCTTGCCGGCGAGGGTCTTCGTGAGGCGTTTGCTGCTCCTGAGCAGGGTTGCCAGCTGGGCGTCGCGCTGGGAGACCGTACGCGAGAGGGCCGAGAGCCCTTCCGCCGCGCTGCGGACATGAGGCGGGGAGTCCTTGAAGGTGGCGGAGATCGTCTCGAAGCTCTTGGCGAGCTGGTCGGTGTCGATCTCCTCGATGGTCTCGCCGAGCCCGTTGAACGCCTGGGTGACGTCGTACGGGGAGGTCGTGCGGCTCGCGGTGATGCGGGAGCCGGGGTCCTGCGGGGCGTTGCCGAGCGGGTCGACGGCGAGGTACTTCTCGCCGAGGAGGGTCTTGACGGCGATGCCCACGGTGGAGGCGTTGCCGATCCAGGCGTCCTCGACCTTGAAGTCGACCTTGACGCGGGGCCCGTCGAGGGAGACCCCGGTGACCTTGCCGACCTTCACTCCGGCGATCCGCACCTCGTCGCCCTCGGAGAGCCCGGCCGATTCGGTGAAGTCGGCGCTGTACGTCGTACCGCCGCCGGCGAAGGGCAGGGAGTCGGCGCGCCAGGCGGCGAGGGCCAGGAGCGTGAGGACGAGGAGTCCGACGAGGGCGACGGCGACCGGGTCGCGTTCCCGGACGGGGGTGAGGGTCATGCCAGGCACCTCGGCTGGGTGATGGCGATGCCGGTGGGGGGCGTGGAGCCGTCGTCGGTGGCCACCCCGCCGACCTTGGCCTCGCAGAGGTAGAGGTTGAGCCAGGAGCCGTAGGAGGTGAGGCGGCTGATCGCCTCCATCTTGGCCGGGGTCCTGTCGAGGAAGTTCTCGATCTGGGGTGTCCCCTTGTCCAACTGGTTACTGAGGCGGCCCAGTTGACGGATGTCGTCCTTGAGGGGCTTCCGGCCGTCCTGGAAGAGGTCGGCGGTGACCGTGGTCAGGGCGCCCATCGCGGTGACGGCCTCGCCGAGCGGCTTGCGGTCGCCGGAGAAGCCGGAGACGAGCTTCTCCAGGGTGACGACGAGGTCGTCGAAGCCGGCCTCCCGGTCGTTGACGGTCTTGAGGACCGTGTTGAGGTTCTTGATCACCTCGCCGATCACCCGGTCCTTGGCGGCGACGGTGGTGGTGAGCGAGCCGACGTGGCGCAGGATGGAGTCGACGGTGCCGCCCTCGCCCTGGAGCACCTGGACGATGGAGCCGGCGAGCTGGTTGACGTCCGGCGGGGACAGCCCCTCGAACAGGGGCTGGAAACCGTTGAAGAGCTGGGTGAGGTCGAGGGCCGGGGTGGTCCGGGAGAGCGGGATGGTGGCCCCGGCCGCGAAGGTCCGGCCGACCGGTCCGGCGCCCCGGTCCAGGTCGACATAGCGCTGGCCGACCATGTTGAGGTACTTGATGGCCGCCGTCACCGAGGCGGGGAGCGTACGCCCTCTGCGTACGCCGAAGGTGACCTCGGCGACCCTGCGGTCGGCGACCCGGACGGACTCGACCTGACCGACCTTCACCCCCGCGATGCGGACACTGTCGCCGGGGATGAGCCCGGTGGCGTCGGTGAACCGCGCCTTGTACGTCGTGGTGTCGCCGACGCCCGTGTTGGCGATGGAGAGCCCGAGGACGGTGGTGGCGAGGACGGTCACCACGACGAAGACGAGGGACTTGGTGAGCGGTCCCGTGAGGGAGCGGCGTTTCACTTGAGCTTCACCTCCGCACCGCGGAAGGCCGGACCGATGAGCACGCTGCTCCAGTCGGGCAGGGTCTGCGGCTGGACTTTCAGTGAGGGGGCCACCAGCTCGTTGACGAGCTGGGACTCCTGGGGCGAGTTGGGCAGGCCGAGGGCGGTGTCCTTGGAGGCGGGCGGCGGTGCGGTGACGTCGGCCGCGCGGCGCGTGTCGGCGGTGGGGGCCCCGCCCTTGCCGACGTACGGCACCGAGTAGCAGCGTGGGCCGCCGGTGGCGTTGTAGACCGGGGTGTCCTTGCCGGGGACGTACTTCCCTTGCGAGGGAACGGACTTGACCGTCACGTGCAGTCCCGGCCGGTCCGTTCCCTTGCCGAGCGCCTTGTCCATGGCGGGCACGAAGCCGGCGACCGTGCGCAGCGTGCAGGGGAACGAGTCGGCGTACTTGGCGAGGAGTTCGAGCGTGGGGCGGCCGGAGGTGGAGAGCCGGATGAGGTTCTCCTTGTTCTCCCGCAGGAAGGAGGTGACATCGCGCGCGGAGGCGGTGGTGGTGCCGTACAACGCGGCGAGCCGGGCCTCCTGTTCGGCGATGGTCCCGCTCGTGGTGGTGGCGTCGGTGAGGGCGTCGAGGATGTCCGGGGCCGTGTCCGCGTAGAGCGTGCTGACCTTGACGAGCTGCTTGATGTCCTCGTTGAGCGTGGGGAGTTGGGGGTTGAACTTCTTCAGGTGGGCGTCCAGCGTGGTCAGCGTCTCGCCGAGCTTCTCGCCACGCCCTTCGAGGGCCTGGGAGACGGCGCTCAGGGTGGCGGAGAGCTTCTCCGGCTGCACGGCGGTCAGCAGCGGCAGGACGTTGTCCAGCACCTCTTCGAGTTCGATGGCGTTGCTGGAGCGGTCCTGCGGGATCACCGCCCCGGCGCTCAGGGTGCGGGTGGACGGGGTGCGGGGCGGGACCAGGGCGACGAACCGCTGGCCGAAGAGGGTGGTGGGCAGCATCTGCGCGGTGACGTCGGCGGGGATGCGGTCCAGCTTGTCCGGGTCGATGGCCAGGGTGAGGCGGGCGCCCTCCCCGTCGGTGGCGATGGACCTGACCTGCCCGATGACGACGCCGCGCAGCTTCACATCGGCGTTGTCGTGCATCTCGTTGCCGACCGGGCCGGTCCGTACGGTGACGGTGGCGTCGTCGGTGAACTCCTTCTGGTAGACGGCGACCGAGACCCACACCAGGATGGCGGGGACCAGCAGGAAGGCGACTCCGGCGGCTCTGCGCCGGACGGTCCTGGCTCCACGTGGGCTCATCAGCCGGCCACCTTCACCGTCGTCGTGGCGCCCCAGATGGCGAGCGAGAGGAAGAAGTCGGTGACGCTGATGAGCACGATCGCGTTGCGCACCGACCGGCCCACGGCCACCCCCACTCCGGCGGGTCCGCCGGTGGCGTGGAAGCCGTAGTAGCAGTGGGCGAGGATCACCAGCACGCTGAAGATCAGCACCTTGAGCACCGACAGCAGCACGTCGTCCGGGGAGAGGAAGAGATTGAAGTAGTGGTCGTAGGTGCCCGCCGACTGCCCGTTGAAGAGGATGGTGATGTAGCGGGAGGCGAGGTACGAGGAGAGCAGCCCGATCGCGTACAGCGGGATGATCGCGACCACCCCGGCGATGATCCGGGTCGTGACGAGGTACGGCATCGACCGCACGCCCATCGCTTCGAGCGCGTCGACCTCCTCGTTGATCCGCATCGCGCCGAGCTGGGCGGTGAAGCCCGCGCCGACGGTGGCGGAGAGGGCGAGCCCGGCGACCAGGGGCGCGATCTCGCGGGTGTTGAAGTAGGCGGAGATGAACCCGGTGAACGCGGAGGTCCCGATCTGGTCGAGGGCCGCGTACCCCTGGAGGCCGACGACCGTGCCGGTGAAGAGGGTCATCGCGACCATGACGCCGATGGTGCCGCCGATGACACCGAGTCCGCCGCTGCCGAAGGCCACCTCGGCGAGCAGCCGCTGCACCTCCTTGAGGTAGCGGCGCAGGGTGCGCGGGATCCAGACCAGGGCCTTGACGTAGAAGGTGAGTTGGTCGCCGGAGCGGTCCAGCCAGCTGAGCATCGCCATCCGCCTCAGCCGCCCTTCGCGGGGACGATCTGGAGGTAGATCGCCGTGATGACCATGTTCACGAAGAACAGCAGCATGAAGGTGATGACGACGGACTGGTTGACCGCGTCACCGACCCCCTTGGGGCCGCCGCGCGGGTTCAAGCCCCGGTGGGCGGCGACGATGCCCGCGAGGAAGCCGAAGATGAGGGCCTTGAACTCGCTGACGTACAGGTCGGGCAGTTGGGCGAGGGCGGAGAAGCTGGCGAGATAGGCGCCCGGGGTGCCGTCCTGCATGATCACGTTGAAGAAGTAGCCGCCGAGCGTGCCGACCACCGAGATCAGGCCGTTGAGCAGGACGGCGACGAGCATGGTGGCCAGGACGCGGGGGACGACGAGGCGCTGGATGGGCGAGACGCCCATGACCTCCATCGCGTCGAGTTCCTCGCGGATCTTGCGGGAGCCGAGGTCGGCGCAGATCGCGGAGCCGGCGGCGCCGGAGATGAGCAGCGCCACGATGATGGGGCTGGCCTGCTGGATGACCGCGAGGACGCTGGCGCCGCCGGTGAAGGACTGCGCGCCGAGCTGCTGGGTGAGCGAGCCGACCTGGAGGGCGATGACCGCGCCGAACGGGATGGAGACGAGGGCGGCGGGCAGGATCGTGACGCTCGCGACGAACCAGAACTGCTCGATGAACTCGCGTAACTGGAAGGGTCTGCGGAAGATGGCACGCCCCACGGCGATGCCGAGCGCGAAGAGCTTCCCGGTCTCCCGGAGCGGGGCGAGCAGTCGGCTGGGGCGCCGCTGTTCGGGGGCCTCGGAGAGGACCGGTGGGGGCTTCTCGGGCGGCTCGGGCGGCCGCACCGGCAGCGGGACGGTCACGCTCTCGCACCCCCCGCGGCCGGGGCGTAGCTGTTGAGGATGGCCGTACGGGCGGCCTCCGGCAGCTGGCCCATCATCGCCATGACCCGCTCACGGCGGCGCAGCGCCCCTTGGCGTACGGGCATCCCGGGCGAGGGTTCCAGCTGCGGGACGACGGTCCGGGGGGCGGCGATCGTGGCTGTGGTGCCGAGAGAGTCGCTACGTTGCTGCTCGGCGGCGAGCGTGGCGGCGTCCTTCTCCTCGGACATCCCGATGGGGCCCTCACGGCGTCCGGCGAGGAACTGGGCGACGACCGGGGTGTCGCTGGTGAGGAGCACCTCGCGCGGCCCGAAGGTGACGAGGTTGCGGCAGAACAGCATCCCCATGTTGTCCGGGACGGTCGCCGCGATGTCGAGGTTGTGGGTGACGATCAGCATCGTCGCGTCGATCTGCGCGTTGAGGTCGATGAGGAGCTGCGAGAGGTACGCGGTGCGGACCGGGTCGAGTCCGGAGTCGGGTTCGTCGCAGAGGATGATCTGCGGGTCCAGGACGAGGGCGCGGGCGAGGCCGGCGCGTTTGCGCATGCCGCCGGATATCTCGCCCGGGAGCTTCCCCTCGGCGCCGAGCAGCCCGACGATGTCGATCCGCTCCATCACGATGCGGCGGATCTCGGATTCCTTCTTGCGGGTGTGCTCGCGCAAGGGGAAGGCGATGTTGTCGAAGAGGGACATGGAGCCGAAGAGGGCCCCGTCCTGGAACATGAGGCCGAACAGCTTCCGCGTCTCCATGATGTCGCGCTCGGAGCTGTTCACCATGTCGACGCCGTTGATGAGGACGCGTCCCTGTTCGGGCTTGAGCAGTCCGATGATCGATTTCAGGAACACGGTCTTCCCGGTGCCGGAAGGGCCGAGCATGACACTCACTTCACCGGCGGGCAGCGTGAGGCTGACGTCCTGCCAGATGTTCTGCTTGCCGAAGGACTTGGTCAGGCCCTCGACGACTACTTCGATTCCCATCGGCCCTCCTTCGAAGTGGTGGTGACCCAAGTCATCTGTCGGCGCTCCGGCTGTCGGAAGGAGAAGTAGGTGAGAGGAGGTGTTCGCGTGTGCCGGCCGTCCGGGGCCGGACGCGGTCACCGCTCGGGCTTCGGCACCTTCGGCGGGCAGTCCGGCCCGTCCGGGTTGGTCGCCACGCAGAGCGGGGCCTGCGTCATCTTGGTGTAGTTGTCGGCCTTCTTGCCGACGCTGGAGATGGCGGAGGTGAAGAGTGGGTCGAGGTCCTCGCCGACCCCGCACCCCTTGAACGGCGGGATATGCGCGTAGCCGGTCAGACTTCCGCCGTACGCCACGAGATAGCCGGCCGGTGGGTAGCTCTGGCCGTATCCCTTCAGGACCTGCTCGAAGGGCCGTTCGGTGCGGCAGTCCGGGCCCACGTCCAGCGGAACGCCGTTCACCTTGACGTCGTACAGGCGCATGGAGAGCTGGGCGGTGACCGTGGACTCCTCGGGGTAGGTCGGGGTGTTGGTGACCGTGTGGGTCTGGACGAGGGCCGGCGGTCCCACCTGTTCCAGCACCATCGTGGCGGTGGTCGGCATGAACCCGTAGCTGAGGAAGGTGGCCTTCGTCGGCGGGAGCTGCCGTTTGCCCTCGTAGGCGAACTCCACCTCGGAGGTGACGTCGACGGTCGAGGCGCAGGAGTCGTTGATGTAGCGCTTGTTGAGGACCACCTTCATGAACGCGGGCCCCAGCGCTGCCGCTCCGTCCAGCTTCACGGCGTTGGCGTATCCGGCGGCGTACGTCTCCGCGGTGGTCATCACCCACTCGGGCGGGATCTCGATCGGGCAGCTTCCGGGGTCCTCGTCGTCGAGGGCTTCGAGCCGCGCCTCGGTGAGGTCCTCGATCTTGCGGTGGGCGTCCGGGTCGAGTCCGGGGGCCGGGCGGGACGGCTCCCCCGGCTTCTCGGCCGGGTCCTCTCCGGGTGCCGGACCGTCCGGGCCGGGTGCGGGGACCGTCGGGCCGGCGCTGTCGCGGACGGTGATGCGGGCGAGCGGGCGCTGCTCGTCGTCGGCGGGCTCGCAGGCGACGGTGAGCTGCGGGGGCGAGGTCGCGGTGCCGTCCTGGGTGAAGGAGGCGAAGGTGAGGCTCAGCGCGGCCGGTGCGATGGTGGCGCGGCCGGGGGTGCCGAACGCGACGGTGGGTACGTCGCCGGTGGCGGCGAGCACCACGCCGTCCTCGCCCTCGCCTTCCGGCGGCAGGGTGACCGCCGGGGCTTCGAGCTGCTGCCACGAGGCGTCGGCGGTGTGTGCGCCGACGGTGTTGCGTACGGTCAGCTCGGCGACGGCCGACAGGGTGGCCGCCTCCAGCGCCGTGAACTGCGTGAGCGCCGACCGTTCCAGCGCCACCTCGACGGAGACGTCACCGGGGCGGATCTCCTCCCCCGTCCGGGCCGAGACGGGCAGCACCGCCTTGACCGCGACGTCCGCCTTCTCCGTGCCGGAGGGGAACTGGCACGTATAGGGGAGGGTGACCTCGGACGTCTGATCGGCCGCCACCGATTCGGCGCTCGGGATGAGCGCGGTGGCGACGACGAGTGCCCCGCCCACGGCCAGGTGGAGCGGTCGCCTCACCGCGGCGCGTGCATCGACGGTCATATGGATGGTGTCCTTCCGGCGCGCTCGGGCCCATCGGTTCGATGGCTGCGAAATGGGTCCACTTCTCGGCAACGGCCTTTCGGGCGGGCTCGGAATGATCCTCCTACCGACCGGTACGCTACGCACACCATCGGGCGCCTGGGAAGAGCCGGGAATTCCGCCGTTTCAGAGGATCGAGTTCTTTAGCAGCCGATGACAATTCCGCCCCTGCGGAGTTGTCGGCTGGTGAGTGAAAAGGAGCACAGGTGCCCGGCCGCCGAGGGCGCACGGCCGGGCACCACGCTCAGGTCCTGAGCATCGGGGGCGGTGGAGATCAGCCGCTGATGACCGGGGACTTGCCGGAGGCCGAGTTCACGATGGTGTAGAGGCCCTGGAAGCTGGCGGTGGTGCCGACGATGCCGCAGCCGCCGCCGACCTTGTTGGCGATGGTCAGCGTGAGCCCGCCGCCCGCCGTGTTCAGCGTGCCGTTGCTCCCGCCACTGCTCGGGTTGTTGTACTTGGCCGCCACCTTGCCGGTGACGTCGAAGGTGCACGGGCCCAGCACGCTGCTCCCGCTCACCTTCGCCTTGATGGCTCTGATCTCACCGGTCACCTGGCCGGTGGAGTTGGTGCCCGCGCCCGCCGCGTAGTCCAGGCCCCAGATCTGCCACGGAGGCGTGGTGGTCACGGTCCACGTGGAGCTGAACGGTCCGGTGCAGGGCGAGTTGAACGAGATCGCCGAGATGGACGCGAGCTGCGCCGGGGAGCCGGCCACCGGGGACGTGGGGGCCGAGCCCGACGCCGCCGAGGTCGTGCACTGGATCTTGTTGCCGTTGTTGTCGGTCAGGACGGTCACCCCGGCGCTGCCGGTGAAGGCGCCGGTCGGCGTGATGGTCCAGCTGGTCGGCGCGGCGACGGCCGACGGAACGGCCAGGGCGACGGATGCCACGGCGGCACCGATCGCGGTCAGTACACCGGATCGCTTGATCATGGAATTACTCCCTTTTCTTGTCCCGTTGGGGATACGAGTGGACGTGCTCCCGGGAATTCCGGGCGGCACGCTTCGAACTGGACCGGAGAAGGCACGGAAATCTTTCCGGTGCGCCTTCCGTCAGGAGCGGTCGGGCGGCTGTCGCACCACCTCCTTTGTCGGGTTCCGCACTGCCCTCGGTATAAGGGAGGGCGTCGGCCGCTACCGCTTGGCGGAGTGCCAGAATTCCGACAGCTTCCGGCCCTCGTCCGGCGCCAGGCCGGCCGGGTCGTAGGGGCTGCCGAAGTAGGTCGAGGTGTCGTTGAGCTTCACGCTGTTCTTCCCGGCGGCCGACGGCAGCCCGGTCTTGAGGTTCACCGCCCAGTCCAGGAGCCCGGCTCCGCAGCCGCTCGCGCCCGGAACGGCGAACGTGGCATCGCCCTGGTCGGCGCCGGCGAAGGTGTAGCGGCCCATCTCGCCCTCGTCGTCGCGGGTTCCGTCGGCCGCGAACCGCTGGAGCGAGAGGCTCGGCGCGTTCAGGTTCTGCGGCTTGAGCAGCACGGGGTTGGCGGTGGTGCCGATGTAGCACTTGTCGCCGAGGAACGGGTTCCTGAGGTGGATACGGACCGGGATGGTGAGGATGGGCTCACCGGCGGAGAAGGCCGCCACCATGTTGAAGTCCCGTGGAGCGCCGGCGGGTTCGATGGTGGCCGTGATCCGGTTGAGGCTGTTGTCCGTCAGCTGGCGGCAGATCGCGGAGACGAAGGGGACGGCGCTGGGGCACATCAGCCCGAGCAGCCCGCCGGGTACCTCGGCCTGATCGGCGGTGAGCGCCCCCTCCGGCGGCGCCACGAGGGTGGCGGTGCCGTTGCTGTGCTGGATGACACCGAGCTGGAGATCGCTGTTGCCGGTGGGGACCTTGCTCTTGCCGAGAGTGATGGAGCCGGTGACCGAACTCGACGAGATACAGGTGGCGATATTCGTGATGCCGTCCGCCGCGAGCATGGCGGGCGCGTCCACCGGACAGCGGTCGAACGGCGCCCAGTCGCCGTTGAGTTCGGCCGCCGCCGAGGCCGATCCGGTGGAGAGCACGGCGCTGAACGCGGTGAATGCCGCGAGCAGCCCTATGCGGGTGCGGTTGGAAACGGATCTCATGTCGTCCCCTCTTTCGGCCGCCGGGTTGCGGCCTCGTACGCGAAGTTGACCGGTTCTCCGGCGCGCCCGCACCACGACGCATTCGTCGGTGGTGACAGAGCCGCGGGGTGGACCCGGGGGAGGAAGAACTGAGCGTCAAATTTCGGGCAGATTTCATGTCCGAATTGAACGAAGCGTGATGTTACTCGCGGGAAACACAGCGACACAATCCGTCCGCCCAAGAATTTTTGTGCGGCCCTGTTTTTGATCCGTAAATGAGTAACCGGGGGTCACGCCCTTATCAAGGAATGCGCAACGGAGGCGCCGGAATACGGTCCGGCCGCCGGGGCCCGGCCTCCCGCGCCCACCAGGAACGGCCCTCGGCCGAAGCGGCAGCCCCCCCCCCCCCCCCCCCCCCCTGACGACCCATGTCAGGGCGCATGTCACGGCCCCTGCCGCAGCCGTTCTCACGGGACTCGTCACGGGACTTGTCACCGCCGGAGCATGCGGCCGAAATTCATTGTCCGAAAGCGCGCAGTACCGCCCGACCTGCGCGGAAGTCCCACCGCGCGGACACGATGCGTGCCCCCTGCACCCCGATCTTGTCCAAGTGGTGTGCAGTGCCTGTCCCTTGGTCTATCTTCGTCGCGGACTTGGTACGCACCTGTCGGTTCGTGGGAGCGCTTTCCCCCACCGTCTCACCCCACCACCGGGCGCCGAGAGCAGAGGGGACATGGCATGGCACACCTCATACAGCCGTTGGACACCGATGACCCCCTGGGGCCACTCCCCCAGGAATTCGCCGCGATCATGCGGCCCGAACTCCCCAGTCTCATCAAGGAAATCGGTGTGGAGGTGACCCGCGCCTATCCGGAATACGCCCGGCTGCTGGAGGGCCCCAACGGCCAGGCGATCCGGGTGGGCGTGGAGCAGAGCCTCGCCTCGTTCGTCGACCTGGTGGCCGAGCCCACCTCCCCCACCACGCTGCGGGACGACATGTGCCGGCGCTTCGGACGGTTCGAGGCCTACGAGGGCCGGACGATGGACACGCTCCAGGGCGCCTACCGGCTCGGCGCCCGGGTGGCGCTGCGGCGGGCCAAGAAGGTGGGGCAGAGCTACCACCTCTCCCCCACCCTGATGCTCAGCTTCGCCGACGCCCTCTTCGCCTACGTCGACGAGCTGGAGTCGCTCTCCCGCGAGGGCTTCCTGGAGGTCCAGTCGCAGTCCGGCGAGCAGAGCGAGGCGCTGCGCCGCCGCCTGCTCCACCTCATCCTCGCCGGGCGCCCCGCACCGCGCAGCGCCATCGCCGACCTGTGCGAGCAGACCGGCTGGATGCTGCCCGACGAGGTGACCCTGGTCGCCCTCCGCGCCCCGGCCGCGCTGGACCGGCTCAGCGCCGACCGGGACCTCCTCCTCGATCTCAGCGACCCGCAGCCGCACCTGCTCATCCCCGGCCCCTTGACCGACCCGCGAAGATCCATGCTGGAGCAGGCCCTGCCCGCCGGCCACGCGGCGATCGGGCTGACCGTGCCGACCGCCCTGGCCTGCGACTCGATCCGCTGGGCCCGCCGGGTGCTGGAGCTCGTCGACTCCGGCGTGATCGACGACGCCCCGCTGATCCGCTGCGAGGACCACCTCATCACCCTGTGGCTGCTCTCCGACCCCGCTCTGCTGGACCAGCTCGCCCACCGGGAGCTGGCCGCCGTGGCGGGGATCAGCACCACCCGCCGGGAGCGGCTGGTCGAGACGCTCCGGATCTGGCTGGACACCCGGGGCACGGCGGCCCAGATGGGCGAACTCCTCGATGTGCACCCGCAGACCGTGCGCTACCGCATGCGGAGCCTGGAGACCATCTTCGGTGATCAACTCGTCGACCCGGAAAGCCGTTTCGCGACGGAGGCCGTGCTGCGCGCGTTACGGCTGCGCACCCGCTCGGCCGGCACATCCCCCTGATCCGGATCAGGTCCGGCGCGAAAGGTCAACTTACCCGCGCGTAAGGCGAAATAGACGGTCAGTCCCAAACGGTTGCGACACGGAGACGTATCCGACGAGAAACGCGGAACCGCGTCCCGTAGACAGGGAGGAGCCTGCCGCTCATCCGGCGGCAGCACTCACACGTACCGCCTCCTGGCCAACCATCCGAGAGGGAACACCCCATGACCGCCTCGCACCTCCTCGTCCCCGTGCCGATCCCGGACCGGGTCGCCGCGCTGATCGGCTCGTGCATCCCGCCGCACATCCTGGAGACGGAGTTCGAGGCCGACTGCGCGGCCCGTGAGGTCCGCCGGTTCCGGGGCCCTCACCTGGGCATCGAGGACCAGGCCGACCGCGAGCAGGCCCTCGCCGAACTGGCCCGCGCCAACAAGGTCCTGGCCGCCCACCATCCCCGGCTGACGGTGGGCCCGGGGTCGTTCGCGTGACCCGGCGGCACCCGGGGCGAGCGCGCTCGTCGGCGCTCGGGGACGAGCCCGGGCGCAGGGCCCCCGATCTCGGTACCACCCCCGCGCTCCCTTACGGCTGAAAGGCGTTCTGGTGGGCTCGCGGCCCCGCCCCTAGCATCGGTGCCGTCGGGGTGCACGGGGGACGATGGAGGAGAGTATGGCCGGCGGACCGGAGAGGCCGGGGCGCCTGGAGAGGCTGCTCAACTGGATCGCGCAGAACTTCGAGTTGCTCCTGGCGGTGCTCGGCGCGGTCACCGTCGGCGTCATGGACCTGTTCGGTGACGCCCTGGGGGACGACGCGACGGCGGCGGCCACCGTTCTCGTGCTCGGCGCCATCGCGGCCGGCTCGCTCCGCCAGCGGGCCCGCGCCGATCACCTCGCCCACGCGGTCGAGGGCATCCAGCGGGCCTTCGAGGGCATGGAGATGGTCCGCACCCTCACGGGGAGCGAGATCGGCGCCGAGCTGCGCACGGCGCGGGAGCGCGGCGGCTCCTGGGAGTTCAAGGGCGGTACCGGCACCTACCTGCGGGCCGTGACACTGCCCGAATGCGTGGACCGGGCCCGCCGCAACCGCTCGAATTTCACGTTCTCGATCGAGGTCGTCGACCCGGCCGACGCCCGCGCCTGCGCCGCCTACGCGAGTTTCCGCCGCTTGTACGCGCGGCAACAGAATTCCTCCGCCCCGGAGACGTGGACCCCGGAGCGGACGAGCAACGAGTCGTACGCGACCGTCCTGGCGGCGGGCTGGCACCTCCAGCGCTTCCCCGGCATGACCGTGCACCTCTACCTGTCCTCGACGGCGCCGACGCTGCGCTTCGACGTCTCGCCATCCCGCCTGATCATCACCCAGGACGATCCCGCGCAACCCGGACTCCTGGTCACCGAGAACCATCCGCTGTACCGCTACTACGGCGTCGAGCTCCGGCAGAGCCGCAGCCAGGCCCGCGAGATCGAACTGAGCCAGGCCCGGGCCCTCGACAACGATCCGACCGCCGACCAGGCACGGGCCTTCTTCGAGAGCGTCGGCCTGGCGCTGCCCACGAGCTACTCCGACGGAGCGGTGCGGGAGATCGTGGACAAGGCCCTGCGCGCGGAGAATCCGTACCCGATCTGACTCGTCGCCGGCCACCGGCCGCACCGATCCGAGAGGCCAGGACGCGCCACGCCATGGAAGCCCCCCACGGTCCGGACATCGACTACGACGCTCTGCGGAGGCTGCTCGCCCCGGACCCCGGCCCAGGCCCATCGCCCGGCGCCGGGCCGTCACCGGCGGACCGTACCACCGCGGGCGACCTCGCCGTCTCCGTCCTGCGGGCGGTCGCCGAAGGACGCCGGAGCCTGTCCGCGGTCCGCCACCCCCTCGGCTTCCTGTGCCTGCCGGTCCTGAGGGACGGGGCCAGAGGGGTGTGCGTACATCTCTTCGGCGCCGGAAGCGAAGGGGGCGAGGGCGATGCGCCGCTCGTCCACGCCCACAGCTGGTCGCTCGTCAGCCTCGTCCTGTTCGGCCATGTGACGAACCACTCCGTGCGGGTCGTCGACGATCCCGTGGCGCCGACCCACCGCGTGTACGAGGTGCGCAGCGGCCCGGACGGCACGGACGAGGTGCGCGGTACCGCACGGTTCGTCCGCGGAGTACCGGACGGTTTCGGACACAGCACGGCCGGTGACGTCTATGTCGTCAGGCCCGGTGAGTTCCATGCGACGGTGGTGGCCGGCGGGCGTCCGGCGGCCACACTCGTGCTCGGCGAGACACAGCCCGGGAGCAAGGACATGTCCCTTGGACTCCTGTCCGGAGAAGACCACCGTTCGGTACGGGAGATCTGCGGCCGGGAGGAGACCGCCGTGGCGGTGCGGGCCGCTCTGAGGAGGATCGATGAAGCGGACGGCTGACGGGCACAGCGGGTACGCGGCCGAGCTGGCGGTCGCCTTGGCCGCGGCCGAGGAGGCGGGGAGGATGCTGCGCGACCGTTTCGGCGACGTGTGGCGGATCGGCGTCAAGGGCGAGGACGGCGACGTCGTCACCGAACTCGATCTGGCGGCGGAGCGGATCGTGCTCGACCGTCTCCGCGAGGGGTTCCCCGAGGACCGCGTCTGGTCGGAGGAGGCGGGGATCCTCGCGGGCACGGCGGACCGGACCTGGCTCGTCGACCCGCTCGACGGGAGCAACAACGTCGCTGTCGGGCTGCCCGTGTACGCGGTGGGGATCGGGCTGTGCGTGGAGGGTGCGCCCGTCCTCGGCGTGGTCCACGAGCCGCATACCGACGTGACCTGGCACGCGGTGCGGGGCGGCGGGGCGCACCGGCGTGGCGGAGGGCCCGACGGGGGTGCCGAGCGGCCGGCTCCGGCGGCCGGGGCGGTGACCGTCGCCGGGGCGCTCCTTCCCGACACCCCGGTGCCCGCCTCCGCACCGCGCCTCGTCGTGGCGTGGACGCAGGGGCACTCGGTGCGCAAGGACGACCCGGTCGCCTCGGCGCTGAGGATCGCGCTGGAACGGCGTACGCGGCGCGTCCTCGCTCTGTGGGCACCGCTGATCGGGTGGTCGATGCTGGCGCGCGGGACGATCGACGGCTTCGTGGGGTACTGCGCGGAAGCCGTGGACTTCCCGCCCGGCGCGCTGCTCGCGCGGGAGGCGGGGTGCGAGTTCCGTACGTTGGAGGGCGGCCCGTTCCGGATCGGCTTCACCGGCCCCGACACGACGCGCTGCTTCGTGGCGGGGCGCCCCGACGTCATCGACCGGCTGGTGGCGCTCACGCGGGAGGCGACGGGAGCCTCGTTGGTGTGAGGCCCTGGTGCCGCCGTGATCAGCTGGTCAGGGCGAGGGCGCCGGTTGCCGCCGCCGTGCCGGTGACCGCCAGGACGAGCCCGGTGCCCATGAAGCGGGCCAGGGGAATCCCGACCCCGGCGGTGCGGCAGCGTTCGAACCACAGCAGGGTGGCCAGTGAGGCCCAGGGAGTCACCAGGGCACCGACGTTGGTACCGATGAGGAGGGCGAGCAGCTGGTCCCGGTTGCCCTCCGGCACCGCGGACTCGCCCGCGAGGTAGACCGGCAGGTTGTTGAGCACGTTGGAGAGCCCGGCGCCGACCGCGGCGGAGCGGAAGAGGCCGGCCGCGTGCTCGCCCGCCCCCATCGCGTGCGTCAGCAGGCTGTGCAGGCCGTGGACGTTGACGGTCTCCACGACGAGGAACATGCCGGGCACCATGACCAGCAGACGCCAGGGTACGAGCGAGAGCCGCAGTTCGCCCGGTCGGCGGAGTGCGAAGGCGACGACCACGACGAGCGCGGCGGCGAGGGAGTTCACCCACAGCGGTACGGGAGCCACCAGGATGGCGACGAGGAAGCCCACGCAGGCCAGGGCACAGACGCGGAAGAGGACCGGATCCGACGGGCGTAACGCGGCGGTGGGCACGTAGCGGTCGGCACCGCGCCGTCCTCTCCTCCAGTACATCGCCCACAGGCACACCGCCGTCGCGGCGATGGCCGCCACCTGCGGTGCCCACATACGGGCCGCGAAGCCGCCGGCGGAGAGGCCGACGCGGTCGGCCGCGAGGAGGTTGGTCAGGTTGGAGACGGGCAGCAGCAGGCTGGCGGTGTTGGCAAGCCACACGGTCGTCATCGCGAGCGGCAGGGGCGCGATGCCCACGCGGGCGGCCATCGCCAGCATGACGGGGGTGAGCAGGACCGCCGTCGTGTCGAGGTTGAGAACGAGCGTGGTCGCCGAGGCGAGGAGCACACAGAGGCCGAACAGGCGTACGTAGCTGCCCCTGCCGATGCGCGAGATCCCCCGGCCAGCACGTCGAAGACCTGCGCGCGGCCCATGAGTTCGGCCATGACGATGACGGTGGCGAGGAAGACGAGCAGGGGTGCCGTCCGGCGGGCCACGTCGCCGGCCGCTTGAGCGGGCAGTGCGCCGGTCGCCAGCAGGATCAGGCCACACGCAAGCAGCGAACAGGCCAGCAGGTCCAGGGGGTGCAAGCGTCTGCGCGAGGATTCGAGTGTCGGCACCGCGCAAGGTTCGCACACCGGTACGGGTGTGAAGCAAGATTGCCCACGAGGCGCGCGGGGTGTGGCGGGCGGAAGGAGCCGGAACCGGCCGACGGGCTCAGCTTCGGCTCGCACATCCGCGCGAGAGGTGATCCCCGCAGTGCGCAGTCTCCCGCACCGTCCCGCCACTTCGCGTCAACTCCGCGCCATGGACGGGAATTTGGCCGGTTGTCCAGCGGCAGGGTCTCATCCGGGGTTCCTAGGATGGGCGGATGATGACGGGCAGCACGGGCACGCCGCAGCGGCAGGGCACTTTCTTCATCAGCTACTCCCCGGCCGACGAGGCATGGGCCTCCTGGATCGCCTGGACGCTGGAGGAGGCCGGCTTCCGCACGGTGATCCAGGCCTGGGACTTCGTCGCGGGCAGCAACTTCATCGACTACATGGACCGTGGCGTCAGCGAGTCCGTCGCGGTCATCGCCGTCCTCTCACGGCACTACCAGGGCTCGCGGTACGGGCGGATGGAGTGGCAGGCGGCGTTGCGGTCCGAGCCGGACCAGCCCGACCGCAGACTGCTGACCGTGCGCGTGGACGAGGCGCCCATCGAGGGGCTGCTCGCGACGATCACCTACGTCGATCTCGTCGGCGTGCCCGACGCGCGCACCGCACGCGGGCTGCTCCTCACCAGGGTGGAGCAGGCCCTGGACGGCCACGCGCGCCCCGTCGACAGCCCCTCGTATCCGGGCGGGGGGCGCACCGTGTCCGCCGCCGTGCCCGCGCAGTCCTGGCGGCAACCGCTGACCGGGGGCGCCGAAAGGGGCGGACGCCGGCGGCCGGACGCGGCCCCGCACTACCCTCCGGCGGTGCCGGGCGGCACGCACCAGGAAGCCGTGAACATCCTGCACCTCGCGGGACCCGAGTTCGGGCGCGGCCGTGAACCCGAGGAACTGCTCCGCGACGTCCAGAGCGGGCTGATCGAGCTACGGGACGGCGGCGCCCCCTCACCGGACCTGGTCCTCGTCTCCGGCGACGTGACCGCATCGGGCTCGCCCCGCAACTGCATGCAGGCGCGCGACTTCCTGACCGGGCTGCGCGCGCAACTCCGGCTCGCCCCGCACCGCGTACTCGTCGTGCCGGGCAACCAGGACGTCAGCGACGCCGCCTGCCAGGCGTACTTCCACAGCTGCGAGGCCGACGAGATCCGTCCGCAGCCGCCCTACTGGCAGAAGTGGCGGCACTTCGGGCGGCTGTTCGACGAGCTGTACCAGGGACTCGACACGGTCTTCGGCTCGGACCAGCCGTGGACGCTCTTCCCCGTACCGGAACTGCGCACGGTCGTCGCCGGCTTCAACTCCTCGATCGCCCGGACACACCGCTTGGAGGACCGGTACGGAATGGTCGGGCGGGCGCAGGCCGCGTGGTTCGCGGAGGCGCTCCGCCAGTACGAGGAGGAGGGCTGGCTCCGGGTCGGGCTCGTCCGGCACCCGCTCCTCCCTCCCTCCCACGGCGGCAGGGGCCCCGGTCCGGGCGGCGCCACCGGGGAGGTGACCGGACCGCTCCGCGACACCGATGTCTTCCAACGGCTCCTCGCGCCCCGCCTCCACCTCCTTCTGCACGGCCCCGCCGGGGACGGCAGGGACCAGAACGCCACGCCGGTCCACGCCGAACTGCCCTCCGCCACCGGCGCCCTGCCCCTTCTCGGGGCCGCGGGACCAGGGCGGTTCAGCCTCCTGCGGATCGACGGGCAAGGGGTCGAGCGGTGGACGCCCCACGAGGAGGGCTCCACCGCCGAGCCGGTCGTCCACCCGGTCGAGTGGCGCTCCGCGCCCCGCTTCACCGACGACACCGGTGACGAGGAGATCCCCGCGCACGGATCGGCGCACTCCGACAACCGCACCGTCAACGACCCGGGCGCCCAGCTCGCCGAACGGGTCAAGGACGTCCTGCGCGCCCGGCGCCCGGACGTGCGCCTGCGTGACGTGCGCCCCGTCGAGCCCGAGGACCTGCCCCAGATCGCCGCCGCCTGGGACGAGGACGGCGTCGTGCGGCTGCTGCGCCTCGCGGTGCAGCCCGGCACCCCCACCGACGATGATCTCGACCGCCTGCTCGCCCTGGCCCACGCCGACGACTCGGGCACCGATGCCGAGCTGGTGTACGCGGGAGAGCGGCCCGGGGCCGGGCTGCGCGAGCGCGCGGCGCGCCGGGGCGTACGGGTGCGCAGCTTCCTGGAGCTGCAAGGCCTCATCGACCTGCGGGGCTACGTCGCCGCGCAGACGGCGGAGCTCTCCGCCGCCGGGCCCTACGCCCCCGAGCTGTACCTCCCCAGCGCTACCGCGACGAGGTGCACCCGGGCGACGAGGAGGGCGAGGATCTCGTCGAGGAGATGCTCCGCCTCCTGGAGACCGACCAGGGGCGCGTGCTCCTCCTCCTCGGCAGCTTCGGCCACGGCAAGACCTTCGCACTGCGAGAGCTGGCCCGTCGCATCCCCGAACGCCTTCCGCACCTGGCCCCGCTGCTCATCCCCCTCCGCTCGCTGGACCGCTCGCACAGCCTCGAAGGTCTCGTCGCCGCCCATCTCGCCAACCGCGGCGTCGACGTCATCGACCTGCGCGCCCTGCGCTACATGCTGCGCCAGGGCCGCGTCGTCCTCCTCTTCGACGGCTTCGACGAACTGGTCAACCGGGTCAGCTACGAACGCGCGGCCGAGCACCTGCACACCCTCCTCAAGGCCGCGGTCGACCACGCCAAGATCGTCGTCAGCGGCCGTACCCAGCACTTCCGCTCCCGTGACCAGGTCCTGACCCCGCTCGGCGAGCAGGTCGGGCTCCTCCCGCAGCGACGGCTCCTCTCCGTCGAGGGCTTCGCGCCCCACCAGATCCGGCGCTACCTCACCAACCACTACGGCGACGACGCCGCGGCCGCGCGCCGGTACGAGCTTCTCCTCGGCATCCCCCGACTGCTCGACCTGTGCGGCAACCCCCGGCTGCTCAGCTTCGTGGCCGCGCTCGACGAGCAGCAGATCCGGGCCGTCGCACGCTCGGAGGGGACGCTCAGCGCGGCCCGGCTGTACGAGGACATCTTCAGCACCTGGCTCCGCTTCGAGGAACGGCGCGGGCAGGGTGGCCCCGGCGCCGCGCCGGGGCTGGAGCTGGACCAGCTGTGGCGGTCCGTCACCGCGCTGGCCCTGCGCCTGTGGGAGAGCGGGCGCAGCAGTCTCCGCCTCGACGAGCTGACCCAGATCGTCACCGAGACGTTCGGGCAACGCGGCGACGGGACGTTCTTCGCACAGGAGGCACAGGCGGTCGGCGCGGGCACCCTCCTCGTCCGGGTCGACGACGGCATCTTCCACTTCATCCACGAGTCGGTCATCGAGTGGCTGGTGGCGAGAGAGACCGCGCGGCGTCTCGGCCAGGGCGACGACACGCTCCTCACGAAGTGGGAACTCTCCCCGCTCGCCGTGGAGTTCTTCTGCGACCTCGCGGAGTCGGAGCGGATCAAGGACTGGGTGCGGCGCACCCTGGAAAGCCCCGGGCAGAGCACGGGAGAGGGGACCGGAGGGACCGCCGGCACCGGGCGAGCGGGCACGGCCCCGGACTCCGCCGCGGCCTCCACCGAAGCCGCCCGTACCAACGCCTACCGCATCAACCGCCGGCTCCGGGTGCCGGCCGACATCGACCTGCGCGGCGTGCACTTCCCCGGCGAGGACCTCTCCGGCCGCGATCTGTCCAGGCTCGACCTCACCGGAGCCAACCTCACGGACGCCCAGCTCACCGGGGCCAACCTCTCCGGCGCCACCCTGCGGGGCGCCCGCCTCGCCGGGGCCCGGCTCGACGGCACCGACCTGAGCGGGGCCGACCTCCGCCACGCCGACCTGCGCCGCTCACGGCTCATCGGCTCGGACCTGCGCGGAGCGCGGCTCACCGGGAGCCGCTGGCGGCGCGCCGTCCTCATCCGCACCGAACTCGACGACGAGGCGGCCCGGTCACAGGAGCTGGCCACCGCGACCATCGCCCCGGGGGTGCCTCTGGAGACGGTGCTGCGCCCCGCCTCCGTCAGCGTCCCCTACGGCTTCAGCCGGCAGCAGGGGCGGCTGCCCGAGCCCGTCGCGTACAGCCCGGACGGGGAACTCCTCGCGGCGGGCAGCCAGGACGGCAGCGTCCTGATCTGCGCACCCGAGAACGGCGAGGCGCTGCGCGTCCTGCACGGCCACACCGACCGGGTCTACGCCGTCCGGTTCCGGGACTCCGTCCTCGCGACGGGCAGCGCGGACGGCACCGTACGCCTGTGGGACCCGGTGTCGGGCCGCTGCCGTGCCACGCTCCTCGTCCACCCGGACGGCGTCTGGCCGATCACGCTGAACCCGGCGGGAACCGTGCTCGCCACGGGTGACGGCGACGGCGTCGTGCGGCTGTGGGACACCGCGACCGGCGAACGGCTGCACACGTTCCCCGGGCACACCGTCCTCGTCTACACGACCGTCTTCAGCCCCGACGGGCGCACCCTCGCCACCGGCGACAGGAGCGGCACCGTGCGGCTGTGGGACACGGTGACGGGAGAGCTCCTCGCCAGCCTTCCGGAACACGACGGCTCCGTGTTCCGCGTCCGGTTCAGTCCGGACGGCAGCCTCCTCGCCACCGCCGACGAAGGTGTCGGCGACCGCGGGACCGTACGGATCTGGCGCGCCGGTGACCAGCGGCTCCTGCATGAGCTGCGGGGCCACTCGGGCCGCGTCTACACCCTCGACTTCCATCCCGGGGGCGACCTCCTCGCGAGCGGCGACACGGACGGCGGGGTCCGGCTCTGGAACCCGCGCACCGGGCTGCCGGGGCCGCCCCTCGAACAGGGCTCGGGCGGGGTCTACCAGACCGTCTTCGCCACCGACGGCCGCCTCCTGGCGGCCTGCCACTCGACCGGTGCCGTCCGCCTGTGGCAGCTCTCGGAGAACCACGGGGGGTACGAGGCCGTATCCGAGCGCCTTCAGCCGACCCCGCACCAGGGCTCGGCCTGGTCGTGCCGGTTCCGGCCCGAGGACACCCAGCTCGTGACAGCCGGGGACGACGGCGTGGTGCAGATCTGGGACGCGGCGACGGGCCAGGGCAAGCCGATCCTGCGCGGGCACGGCCGACGGGTCAACGCGGTCTCCTTCGACGCGTCGGGCAGCCGCCTCGCGAGTGCGGGAAGCGACGGGATCGTACGCCTGTGGGACGTGCGCACGGGGCGCCGTCTGCACGAACTCGTCGGCCGGGGCGACCGGTTGACCTCGGCCGTGTTCAGTCCCGTGGGCACCGTCCTGGCCACGGCGGGCAGCACGGGGCACGTCTACCTGTGGGATGCCGAGGGCGGCACGTTTCTGCGCGAGCTGGACGTCGAGACCGACCGCACCTGGGCCGAGGCGTTCAGTGCGGACGGCGAGCAGATCGCCACGGCCAACGACGACGACTCGGTCAGCCTGTGGCGGCGCGCGACCGGCTCGCACGACCTCCATCTCGACGGCCACGAGGGCCGGGTGCGGTCCGTCGCCTTCGCCGAGGACGGTGCCTCCGTCGCGACAGGCTGCGACGACGGCCGGGTGCGTATCTGGCACACCCACGACGGCGCACTCGCCCAGACCCTGCGCGGCCATGGCGACCGTGTCTACGCCGTGGCCTTCGGCCCCGGCCTCTCCTGGCTCGCGAGCGCCTCGTGGGACGGCACGGCGGTGATCTGGCGCGACGGTGTCGCCCGGCACGTGCTGCGCCATCGCACGGGCAAGCTCTGGACGGCGGCCGCGCACCCCTCACTTCCGCTGCTCGCGACGGCCGGCGACGACCGGGTCATCCGGCTCTGGGACCCGGAGACGGGGGCGGAGGCGGGTCTCCTGCCGGGGCACAGCGGGCGGATCTACTCGCTCTCCTTCAGCCCGGACGGGCTCCACCTCGCGAGCGCGGGTGACGACGGGACGGTCCGGCTGTGGCGGGTGGGCGCGGACCCGGGCCCGGCCGGTGCGGAGGCCGTGACACCGAAGGCCACACTCGTCGGCGTGCCCGGAGGCTGGGCGGCCTTCACACCGGACGGGGGTTACAAGGCCGAGGGCGAGGTGGCGGGTGAGTTCTGGCATGTGGTGGGCATGACGAGGTTCACCGCGGGGGAACTCGACCGGCACCTGCCGGGGGCACGGAGGCTGGCCCAGGGTGAGGAGCTGTGACGCCGGGGCCCGGCCGGGTCGGAGACGGGTGCCGACGAGCGCCCGGCACGCCGCGATGGTCGGGGGCGGGCGGAACCAGCTCAGGAGGCTGAGGACGGCATCACCGCGGAAGGGTGTGCGGCGGCCCTGCCACGTGGCCGGAATTCGGCAGGCGGGCTCTCCGTGCGGCATCCTGCGCGGGGGCGGAGTCACCGTCGCCCCTTCCGTCCCCACCCCGGAGAACCCATGACCGCCGCCACCGGCCCCCGCCGCCCCGCCCTCCTGCTCGTCACCGACCTCGCCTACGAGGCGCGCGGGCGGCGCTACTGCGACGAGGACATCTTCCTGGCGTCCCGGCTGCGCGAGGCGTTCGACGTCGCGCTCTGCCACCCCCGGGACGCGGCCGCGCTGCTGGGCCGCTTCGACCTCGCCCTCGTACGCAACAGCGGGCCCGTCCTGCACTACCAGGAGGCGTACGACGCGTTCCGGGCACGGGCGCTGGAACTGGGCGTGCCCGTGTACAACCCGTTGGACGGGCGCGGGGACATGGCGGGCAAGGAGTATCTGGTGGAGCTGAGCCGGGGCGGGTTTCCGGTGATACCGACGGTGGACCGGGTGGCGGATCTGGGGCTGCTGCCCGAGGCGGGGGCGTACGCGGTGAAGCCGAAGCTGGGGGCGGACTCGGTGGGGCTGCGGTTCGTCGGCCCGGCGGAGGTCGCGGGCGAGCTGGAGCGGGAGGGCGAGGGGGTGCTGCTCGTGCAGCCCCGGGTGGACTTCCGCTACGAGGTGTCCTTCTACTTCGTCGACCACGACTTCCAGTACGCGCTGTACGCGCCGGACCCGGAGCGGCGGTGGGTGCTGGAGCCGTACGCGGCCGACGCGGCGGACCTGGCGTTCGCCCGGCGCTTCGTCGAATGGAACGCGCTCGACCACGGCATCCAGCGGGTCGACGCCTGCCGCACGGAGGAGGGCGGCCTGCTCCTGGTGGAGTTGGAGGACCTCAACCCCTACCTCTCGCTGGACCGGGTGGACGAGGAGGCCCGGGAGGCGTTCGTCGCGCGGTTGAAGGCTTCGATCGCCCCACTGATCGGCTGACGCCCGTCCGGACTGCCCCCGCATGCGGGCGGCGGGGGCCGGTGTGAGGGTGCAGAGGTGACCACTGCCAGCGAGCAAGCCCCCGCCGCGCAGAGTGCCGCCGCGCCGCCGCCCGTCCTCGACCGGCGGCGGCGCAACATCGTCTTCGCCACGATCGTGCTCGGCATGCTGCTGGCGGCGCTGGACCAGACGATCGTGGGCACGGCCCTGCCGACGATCGTCTCGGACCTGGGCGGCGCCGCGCACATGTCGTGGGTGGTCACCGCGTATCTGCTCGCCGAGACGGTCGCCACCGTGCTGGTCGGCAAGTTCGGTGACCTGTTCGGGCGGAAGCTGGTCTTCCAGGTCTCGGCGATCATCTTCATCACCGGCTCGTTCCTCTGCGGCCTCGCCTCCGACATGCTGCTGCTGATCATCTGGCGCGGGATGCAGGGCATCGGCGCCGGCGGCCTCATGGTCACGTCGATGGCGCTGATCGCCGATGTGATCCCGCTGCGCGAGCGGGGCAAGTACCAGGGCGCGATCGGGGCGGTCTTCGGTATCTCGACGGTGATCGGGCCGCTGCTCGGCGGGCTCTTCACCGACCATCTGACCTGGCGCTGGGCGTTCTACGTCAATGTGCCGATCGCGATCGTCGTGGTGATCGCCGCCGCCCGGAACATCCCGTCCGTGAGGGCGGCGGGGCGGCCGGTCATCGACTACGCCGGTATCGCGTTCGTCGCGGTCGGCGCGAGCGCGCTGATCCTCGCGACGAGCTGGGGCGGGAACGAGTACGCCTGGGGTTCGCCCATGATCATCGGGCTGTTCGTCGGCGGGATCATCGCCCTGACGCTGTTCTGCCTGATCGAGACGCGGGCGAAGGAACCGATGCTGCCGATGCGGCTGTTCCGGAACCCGGTCTTCACCGTCTGCTCCGTCCTCAGCTTCATCGTGGGCTTCGCGATGCTCGGGTCGATGATCTTCCTGCCGACCTACCTCCAGTACGTCGACGGGGACTCGGCGACCCTCTCGGGCGTCCGGACCCTGCCCCTGGTCGCCGCCCTGCTGGTCGCCTCGATCTTCAGCGGCACCGTGGTCAGCAAGACCGGCCGCTACCGCCTCTTCCCCATCGCCGGAACGCTGATCATGGCGGCCGGGCTGTTCCTGCTCTCCCGGATGGGGCCCGACAGCGGGGTGTGGGTGGAGTCGCTCTACATGGTGGTCCTGGGGCTCGGGATCGGACTCGCCATGCAGGTGCTGACGATCGCCGTGCAGAACACGGTCGACTACGCGGACCTGGGCACGGCGACCTCGGGCGTGACGTTCTTCCGCACGCTCGGCAGCGCCTTCGGCACGGCCGTGTTCGGGACGATCTACGCCAACGCGCTCAAGCCCAACCTCACCGACGGGGTGGCCCAGGCGGTGGCGGCGGGCGGCGACCCGGCGTCCTTGGCCCGGGCATCGGAGAGCCCGCAGGCCCTGCACGCGCTGCCCGCGGCCCAGGTGGAGCCGCTGGCACAGGCATACGCGCAGACGCTGCACACCGTGTTCCTCTGGACCGTTCCGGTGGCGCTCATCGGCTTCGTCGTCGCGCTGTTCCTCAAGGAGGTGAAGCTGCGGGACTCGGCCCGGCTCGCCTCGACGGACATGGGGGACGGCTTCGCCCAGCCCGGCAGCGGCGACTCGGAGAAGCTCCTGGAGATCGCGGTGGCCTCGATCCTGCACGGCGCCGGTCCGGAGACGGCCCGGCGCATCACGGCCGGGTCCGACACCCGGCTGGACATGGCGGGGGCCTGGGCGGTGATGCAGGTGGACCTCTTCACCCGGCTGGTCGGCCACGCGGGGCTGCGGCTGATCGCGACCCGGCACCGGCTGCCCCCGGAGGTGCTGGTCCCCGTCTTCGACCGGATGATCGAGGAAGGCTACCTCACCGGGGACGGCCGGATCTTCTCCCATACGGCGGCGGGCCGGCGCGAGGCGAACGTGATCTCCGACGCCTGGGGCCGCTGGCTCAACGAACGCCTCGCCGAGGACGGAGCCCGGCCCGACGACGCCCAGCTCCGCATCGCCGTGGACATGATCGCGAAACGGCTGCTGGCGGAGGACCTGGCCCAGGAGCTGTCCCCGGCACCCCACCCGGGCGGCTCCACGCGGGTCGGGGCGCCGGCCTGAACCGCCGGGTCAGACGTGGTCCCAGGAGCGGGGGCGGGTCTGCGCCTCCCACTCCGTACGGAGCAGGCCTAGGAGCGCGGTGTCGTGGCGCCGGCCCCGGTGCAGGCAGGAGGAACGGCGTACGCCCTCCTGCGTGAAGCCGGCCTTCTTCAAGGTGGCGAGGGAGGCCGCGTTGTCGGTGTGGGTGACGGCTTCCACGCGGTGCAGGGGCAGTTCGCCGAAGGCCAGGTCGGTCAGGGCGGCCAGCGCGTCGGCGCCGTGGCCCTTGCCCCGGTGCTCGGGGGCGAGCAGCAGGTAGGCCTCGGCCGTGCCGTCGACGAAGTCCTCGTCGGTGAGGGCTGTGTGGCCGATGGGGGTGTCGTCCGGGAGCAGGATGAGGAAGTCGTCGCGGGTGCGGTCCTCGATGTACGAGACGAGCCGTTCACGGAGGTCGTGGAGAGGGCCCGGCCAGAGCCCGATCTCCTGGGCGGCGACCGGGTCGGCGCGCCAGCGCTGGATCAGCTCGGCGTCGTCCGGCTCCACGGGGGTGAAGGCCAGGTGCTCGCCGCGCCAGATTCGTTCCCGTGCGGCGTACGGCGCTGCCTCTTCGTCCTCGTCCATGCGCGGATCGTACAGACGCTCCCGCCCTGGCCGGAAAGGGATTTCGGGCCCGGGCCCGGCGCGCGCAACGGGGCTGAGTCCCGGTCCCGGTCTCAGTCGACGAAGACCGCCGTCGCGTAGACCCAGGCGCCCTCGTGGCGGGCGAAGCGGCTCTGCTCGTGGAGGGAGTCGGGGCGCCCGTCGTCGGTGTAGTGGGCGCGGAAGGTGACGGTCCCCGTGGAGTGGAACGCGCTGCCCTCGGTGGTGTCCAGGATCTCCAGCCCCGTCCAGCGCATCGCGGGGTCGAAGTCGACGCCCGGCGGCCGGGTCGCCGGGTGCCAGGTGCGCAGCAGGTACGCCGCGTCCTGGACGGCGAAGGCCGCGTACCGGGAGCGCATCAGGGCCTCGCAGGTCGGAGCGGCCGCGCTGCCGGAGTGGCAGCGGCCGCAGCACTCCCCGTACGTCGCGGTCAGGCCGCAGGGGCAGGGCGAGGCGGGGGTGA
Organism: Streptomyces griseus subsp. griseus; assembly: GCF_003610995.1. Lineage (NCBI taxonomy): Bacteria > Bacillati > Actinomycetota > Actinomycetes > Kitasatosporales > Streptomycetaceae > Streptomyces > Streptomyces griseus. The sequence goes on along the minus strand of NZ_CP032543.1, from coordinate 6,584,654 downwards.
TGCGCGGGGCGGCGGGCTGCCGGGGGCGGGAGGTGCGTCGTGACATGGGTCCATTGTCACCCGGGCCCCGCCGCGAACCGGCGGCGGTACTCCGTGGGCGTCAGCCCCGTACGGCGGCGCAGTTGCGTCCGCAGGTTGGTCGCCGTGCCCAGGCCGCTCGTGCGGGCGATCACGTCCAGGCGGTCCTCGCCGCGTTCCATCAGGCGGCAGGCCAGGGTGGTCCGCTGCTCGGTCAGCCAGGCCAGCGGGGTGGTGCCGAGCTGGGCCCGGAAGCGGCGGTGGAGGGTGGCGGGGCTCACGGCCGAGCGGGCGGCGAGCGCGGAGACGTCCAGGCCCTCGGTCAGGTGCTCGGCGGCCCAGTCCAGGAGCGGGGCGAGCGAGGCGTCGGCGACCTCGGGCAGCGGGTGATCGATGAACTGGCGCTGGCCGCCGTCCCGGTGCGCCGGGTGGACCAGCCTCCGGCTGACGGCCGCCGCGATCTCGGCCCCGTGGTCGGCGCGGATGAGGTGGAGGCCGGTGTCCAGGGCGGCGGCGCTGCCCGCCGCGGTGATCACCTGCCCTTCGTCGACGAAGAGGACGTCGGGCCGGAGGTCGACCCGCGGGTACCGGGCGGTGAAGGCCGACGCCCAGCGCCAGTGCGTGGTGGCGCGCCTGCCGTCCAGGACTCCCGCGGCGGCGAGCGTGAACGTGCCCGTGCAGAAGCTGACCAGCCGGGCACCGCGCTCGGCGGCCCGCCGGATCGCGGCCAGGACCTCCGGGGCGGGGTCCTCCAGCGGGTCGGGCCGGTTGGGGACGATGACGGTGTCGGCACGGTCCACGGCGTCGAGTCCACAGACGCCGGAGAGCTGGAAGAAGCCCGCGTGCATCCGGACCGTGGGCGTGGGCGAGCAGAGCGTGAAGTCGTACCAGCCGACCGGCAGCTCGGGGCGGCGCAGGCCGAAGAGTTCGGTCGCCACACCCATCTCGAAGGGGTTGGAGCCGGCCGAGACGATCATGACGACCCGGTGCGAGGATTCTTTCGCCATATGCGATTCGTAGCACTCACAGGCGCGGCGGTCCACCGCCGACCATGGGTGCATGACCACGGAGACGGCACGACCCGGTACCGAACCGATCCTGCTCCGCGATGCGCTGGGCTCCTTCGACGCGCTGTGGAGCCCGCGCATCATGACCCGCGTCAACGACTACGACGTACGCGTCGCCAGAGCCCTCGGCGAGCACGTCTGGCATGTACACGAGAACACGGACGAGTTCTTCCTGGTGGTGGAGGGCACGCTGGAGATCGACCTGCGCGAGGGGGACGGGCAGGAGGAGCGGACCGTGACGCTCCCCCCGGGCGCGGTCTTCGTCGTGCCGCGCTCCACCTGGCACCGCCCGCACTCGGCGGACGGCGCCTCGCTGCTGCTCTTCGAACCTTCCGGTACGTCGACGGTGGGCGACGCCCACGATCCCGTACCGGACCACGTGGACGCGACGACGGGCCACGCGCTCACCCGGGAGGAGGGGCGGCCGGATCAGGGCTTGCGCGCGACGCCCGCGTAGCCCGGGATCGGCTCGTCGCCCGCTACGTCGATGACCTCGCCGAGCTCCGGACGCCAGTCGGCGGAGAGCGAGACACCCGGCTCCACCAGCTCCAGGCCGTCGAAGAAGGCGGCGAGCTCGGCCCGCGAGCGGGGACGCAGGGTCATCCCGCGCTCCCTGTACATGGCGCGTGCCTGCGCGGCACCTTCCGGGTCGAAGTCGCCGGTGGTGTGTGAGAGCACCAGATAACTGCCGGACGGGAGCTGCTCCACCAGCTTGTCGACCAGGTCGGCCGCGCCGTCCTCGTCGTCGATGAAGTGCAGCAGGGCCAGCAGCGAGAGCGCGATCGGCTGGTCGAAGTCCAGGACCTTTCCGGCCGAGGCGAGGATCGTCTCCGGCTTGCGGGCGTCGGCCTGGATGTACTCGGTGGCGCCCTCGGGGGTGGAGCGCAGCAGGGCCGCCGCGTGGGCGAGGACGATCGGGTCGTTGTCGCAGTAGACGATCCGCGCGTCGGGGGCGGCCCGCTGGGCGATCTGGTGGAGGTTCGGCTCGGTGGGTATGCCGGTGCCGATGTCCAGGAACTGGCGTACGCCCTTCTCGGCGAGCCAGCGGGTGGCCCGGTGCATGAACGCCCGGTTGACCCGGGCCATGTCCCGGCCCCGGGCGTCCAGCTCGAGCAGCTGCCGCGCCATCTGTTCGTCGACCGGGTAGTTGTCCTTGCCGCCGAGGAACCAGTCGTACATCCGGGCGGGATGCGGCCTGCTCGTGTCGATCTCGATGGCTCGGGGGTCTGGCCCGGTCATGGCGCACTCCGTGGATCGGGGTCGGACAGGATATGTGGTGGTGCGTCAGGTGAGGAGGAAATCCGCCTGACCCGACTTGGCGCCCTGGATGAACGCGGCGATCTCGCCGTTGGAGTAGATGAGCGCGGGGCCGTCCGGATCGGCGGACTGGCGCACCGCAACCCGGCCGTCCGCGAGCTTCATGGCCTCGATGCAGTTGCCCCCGTTGCCACCGCTCCAGGGCTTGTACCAGCCTTCGGAGCCCAGGTCGGCGGCCGGCATGCCGTTGTATATATGGTTCATCACAGCTCCTTGCGGAAGTCCCGGAGGATTTCCTTCGTGCGTTGTGCAGTTGCGGCCTGAGCCGCCATGCGGTCCATGACTTCGAGGTACGAGGCCACCTCGGGGCGGGCGTCGAAATAGACCGCACCGGTGAGGTACTCGCTGAAGACCATGTCCGGGAGTTCGGGTACGGCGAAGCGGAAGAGGACGAACGGCCCGTAGGTGCCCGGGTGGTGGCCGCTCGCGAACTCCGCCATCTGCAGGGTGACATGGGGCAGCTCGGTGGATTCGAGCAGCTTGTCGATCTGGGCGCGCATCACCTGTGGGCTGCCCACCGGCCGCCGCAGGACGGTCTCGTCCATGATCACCCACAGCCGGGGCGCGTCGTCCTTGACGAGCAGGGACTGGCGCTCCATCCGCAGGGCGACGTGGCGTTCGATGTCCTCGGGCCGGGTCTGGCCGACGGCCCCGGTACGCATCACGGAGCGCGCGTAGTCCTCGGTCTGGAGCAGCCCGGGGACGAAGTGCGGCTCGTACATACGCAGCAGGCCGGCGGCGCCCTCCAGACTGACGTACATGCTGAACCAGTCGGGCAGGACGTCATGGAACCGCTGCCACCAGCCGGGCTTGTTGGCCTCCTCGGCCAGTTCGACGAAGGCCTCGGCCTCGTCGTCGGCGACGCCGTAGGCCTTCAGCAGCAGCTGGACATAGGGGATCTTGAGGCCGACCTCGGCCGTCTCCATCCTGCGTATCGTCGCGGGAGCGACCCTGAGCACCTTCGCCGCCTGGTCACGGGTCAGGCCGACGCGCTCCCGCAGATCCTGCAGGCGCTTGCCGAGCACGACCTGGCCCACGGTCGGGGCGGACCGCGGTTCGCTCACTTCAGACCTCCCCATGCGCTGTTTTGCGAGCAGTGTGCCACGCGTGCGCCCCCGACGACACAGCCACTCTGAAAATTTCAGAGTGCCCCTTGCCAAGTGTCCTCGACAGGGGGAGAGTTGGCTGTCGAACCAGTTCGCTCAGTCATGACCGCTCCTCTCACGCCGGGGAACGACGCGTGACGCAGCCCCCACTGTGAGGAATCGGTCGTGGCACCTGGCAGTGCGCTCATCCCCCGGCTCATGGACCTCAGCCCCGGGACGGAAGCGCTCCGTTACTGCTTCGCGCTGCCCGCGCACCCCGAGTCGGTGGCCGGTGCCCGGCAGCTGACCCGGGCCCGGCTGGAGAGCTGGAAGCTGGGCGCCGATGTGTACGACGCGGCCGTTCTCATCGTGTCCGAGCTGGTCACCAACGCGGTCGTGCACACCGCCAGCACCCGCGTGGTGTGCGAGCTGCGGTGCCTCGGCAGACGTCTGCGGATAGCCGTCCAGGACCAGGGTCACCAGCCCGGCGGCCCGCGGCTGCGCCGCTGTTCCGACGACGAGCACGGGCGCGGCCTGCTGCTGGTCGACACGATGAGCAGCTCCTGGGGCTCCCATGACGCGGGCGACCACTCCGGCCGCATCGTGTGGGCGGAGCTGCAGCACGGCGTGGAGCAGCCATGCTGAGGAACGCGCTGTCCCGGCTGCGCGGTGCGCCGCGCCCGAGGACGGACGAGGAGGCCCGGGGCGTCCGGGTGCAGTTGTCGCTGCCGCCCTCGATGTCGGCCAGCCTGGGGTGCGACGCGGTCGGTGTGCCCGCGCGGCACGGCTTCCGGCTGATGTCCACCTCCCGCGCACCGGCTGTGTGTTCGCCGACGCGGACCGCTGGTGGTGGATCGTGCCGGCCGGCTCCGACCTGGATCTGGACTGGCCCGAGCAGGTGATGTACGCCAGGGGCGCCGACGTCCCCGCCGTGCGCCCCCGTCTGATCCACTCGCCGGACGGCCTCACCCCGTACACCCCGCCCATCCCGCTCTTCTTGATGGTCTGCCAGGTGGCGGGAGTTGCGCCGACCTGGGCCAGGAGCGTCGTCCCCGCCCCCTGAGCAGGGCCCCTGCCTCTAGGGTTTGTCGAGGTAGGAGAGTTGCGGGTGGGCCTCGACGTATCCGTCCACCAACTGCCGCGCCACCGCGACGGAGTCGACCAGCGGGTGCAGCGCGAACGCCCGTACGGCCGCCGCCCGCGACCCGCTGCCCGCCGCCTCCAGCACCGCGCGCTCCACGGCCTTCACCGCGGTGACGAGACCGACGGCGTGGTACGGGAGCGGCGAAACGGCCACCGGGTGCGCTCCGTTGGCGTCGACCAGGCACGGCACCTCCACCACCGCGTCCGCGTCCAGCGCCGAAAGGGCCGTGCCGTTGCGGACGTTGAGGATCAGCGAGGTGCGTTCGTTGCGGGCGACGGCCCGCATCAGCGCGAGGGCGACCTGTTCGTAGCCGCCGGACTCCAGGTCGCTCTCCTCGCGCTCCCCCGCCCCGGCGACGTCCCGGTTCTCCGCCATGTACGTGGCCTCGCGCTCGGCGCGGGTGCGGTCCCAGGTGGCCAGGGCCGGGGTGCCGGGCTCCCGCATCCGGGCGTAGAACCCCTCCTGCTGGTCGCGGAGGAAGGCGCCCCGGGTCTGCTCGGCCTCCTGGTAGGAGCGGACGGCCTCACGGTTGAAGTAGTAGTAGTGCAGATACTCGTTGGGGATCGCCCCCAGCGACCGGAGCAGCTCCGCCCCGAAGAGCCGACCCTCCTCGAAGGAGTCCAGCAGCGCCGGATCCGCGAGCAGCCGGGGCAGTTCGTCCCGCCCGTCGACGTACAGGCCCCGCACCCAGCCGAGGTGGTTGAGCCCGGCGTAGTCGATCCAGGCCCGGCCGGGGTCGGCGCCCAGGACCCGGGCGATGCGGCGGCCGAGCCCGACCGGTGAGTCGCAGATGCCGATGACCCGGTCGCCGAGGTGGCGGGACATCGCCTCGGTGACCAGTCCGGCGGGGTTGGTGAAGTTGATGGTCCAGGCCTGGGGGGCGAGCCGGGCGATACGCCGGGCCAGGTCGACGGCGACGGGGACGGTGCGCAGTCCGTACGCGATGCCTCCGGCACCGACCGTCTCCTGGCCGAGCACACCCAGGTCCAGGGCGACCCGCTCGTCGGCGGCCCGCCCGGCCAGTCCGCCGACCCGGATCGCGGAGAAGACGAAGTCGGCACCGCGCAGCGCCTCGTCCAACTCGGTGGTGGCGACGACGGCGGGCGCGTCCGCGATGCCGCGGGCCTGTTCCTCCAGGACGCGGGCGACGGCGGTGAGCCGGTGGGCGTCGGTGTCGTACAGGGTGACCCGGGAGACGCGGCCCTCGGCATGATCGCCGAGCAGGGCCCCGTACACGAGAGGCACCCGGAATCCGCCACCGCCAAGAATTGTCAGCTTCACGCTGGTCGATGGTACGGGGGTGCGCCCCGCGTACGTCGGCGGCGGCACCGGACCCCGCGTACGGGTCAGGTGCCGCCGCCGGAGCGGGTCAGTAGCCGCTCCACCAGCGGGAGACCGCCTGCCAGAGCCGGGCGGGCGCGGCCGGGCGGCGCCGGCCCGGGATCACGGCCGCACCGGGCGCCGGCTCACCGGCCGCCGGCGCGTCCGCAGGGGCCGGGCGGGGCTGCGGGGCCGCGCCCGGGGCGTGGGCGGGTTGCGTCCCCGCGAGGGAGTGCACCGGCTCGGGGACCGGGCGGGCCGGTGAGGAGATCTCCCAGTCGCCGCTCGGGCGGGCGGCGCGGGCCATCACCGAGAGCGGGTCGGAGTCCAGCTTCTGCTGCGGGCTCGGCGCGAACTTCACCGGCAGCTCCACCAGATGGCGGGACATGATGTTGCCCACCCAGCGCAGCTCGCTCTCCTCGACGCCCAGCTCCAGGTCGGGCAGGCGCATCAGGAGCGCGTCGACGCCCACGTCCGCGATCGCTCGGCCGATGTCCTGGCCGGGGCACTCGTGCGGGCCGCCGCTGAACGCGAGGTGGGCGCGGTTGCCCTCCATGTTGGCGGTGAGGTCGGGGCGGACCGCGGGGTCGGTGTTGGCCGGGGCGATGCCGACGAGCAGGGCGTCGCCCGCCTTGATCCGCTGGCCGCCCAGCTCGGTGTCGCCGACCGCCCACCGGCCGAAGACGGCGGTGAAGGGCGGCTCGTCCCAGAGGGTCTGCTCCACCGCCTCGGGCACGGTCATATGGCCGCCGCTGAGCCGGGCGCGGAAGCGCGGGTCGGTGAGGACCATGCGCAGCACGTTGGCGATGAGGTTGGCGGTGGACTCGTACGCCGCGATCAGGATGAGGCGCAGGTGCTCCACGACCTCGATGTCGGTCATCGTGGCGGGATGTTCGACGAGCCAGGAGGCGAAGTCGGGGGCCGGTTCGGCGCGGCGGCGCTCCACCAGCCGGGTCAGCACCCCGACGATGTAGGCGTTGCTGGCCACGGCGGTCTCGGTGCCGCGGGTCATGTCGCGGGCCGCCTGGACGAGCCGCTCGTCGTACTCCTCGGGCATGCCGAAGATCGCGCACATCACCATCATCGGCAGATGGTCCGCGAACTGGCTGACCAGGTCGGCGCTGCCCTTCTCGGAGAACTCGTTGACCAGGCGGTTACTGAAGCGGTTGATGTGGCGGCGCACGCCCCGGGTGTCGATGCGCTCCATGCTGTCGGTGACCGCGCCGCGCTGCCGCTCGTGCTTGGCGCCGTCGGCGAAGACGCAGACGGGCTGCCAGGTGAAGATCGGGGCGAGCGGGTGGTCCGGGGCGACGCTGCCGTCCTGGAGGGCCCGCCAGCGCCGGGAGTCCCGGGAGAACTGCGACGGGGTCCGGGTCAGGTGGAGGTTCTCGCTGTGGCCGAGGACCAGCCAGGCGGGTACGTCGCCGTGGAGCAGGACCGGGGCGACCGTGCCGTGTTCGGCGCGGAGCTTGGCGTAGAGGCCGGCGGGGTCGTTCTCCGCCTCGGGGCCGTAGAACCGGCGCAGGCCACCGGGGCCGATGCCGAGGTTGTGGGCCGGGCACTGGGGCGGCGGGGCGGCGCCGGGCTCGTGGTGGAAGGGGGTTGTCACTGTGGCTCCAGGGATCAGGACGGCCAAGGGGCGAGCGCAGGTGGGCAGGGCGTACGAGGGTGGCGCGCGCCGGGGGAACGGCGCGCGCCCCAGGCGCCGGGACGGCCGGGAACCGTCCCGGGGCCGACGGGACGTCGGGCTGCGGGAGCGGCCGGAACCGCTGCCACGGGACGGGGCGGGGCGAGCGGCCGGAACCGCTCCCACGGCCCGTCAGGCGAGCGGGACGGCCAGGCTGTGCAGATAGCGCATAAGGGTCATCAGCACATCCCGGCTGGAGGCCCGCAGCCGGGCGTCGCAGTCGATCATCGGGACCTCGTCCGGCAGGTCGAGGGCTCTGCGCAGGGCCTCGACCGGGTGGTGCGGTGCGTCGGGGAAGGTGTTGACGGCCACCACGAACGGCACGCCGCGCTCCTCCAGGCGGCCGATGACGTCGAAGCTGACCTCCAGCCGCCGGGTGTCGATGAGGACGACGGCGCCGAGGGCCCCTTCGAAGAGGCCGTTCCACAGGAACCAGAAGCGTTCCTGGCCGGGGGTGCCGAACAGGTAGAGGATCAGCTCCTCGCTGAGGCTGATCCGGCCGAAGTCCATGGCGACCGTGGTGGCGGTCTTCGTCTCCACCCCGGCGTTGTCGTCCACGCCGACGCCGGCCTGGGTCATGGTCTCTTCGGTCGTCAGAGGCCGGATCTCGCTGACGGAGCCGACCATGGTCGTCTTGCCGACCCCGAACCCGCCCACGATCACGACCTTCACCGCGGCGGTGGCCGTGGTCGGGAGGACGTCCTCGCTGCGGGGTCCGGTGATCGTGTCAGAGCTTCTGAAGTCCATGCATCACCGCTTCGAGAAGGGACCTGTCGGGGAGTGTGGCGCGGACGACCGGCGCACGCGACTCGATGAGTTCGGTCGCGAGGAGATCGCTCAGGAGCGAGGTGACCACGCTGAACGGCAGGCTGAGGTAGGCGGAGATCTCGGCGACCGATAAGGGCGCCTGACAGAGCCGCAGGATCGCGGCCTGCTCCGGCTGGAACGTCGGCGAGGGCTCGGCCTGCGCGACGACCATCGTGACCAGGTCGAGTGCGGCCCGCTCACTGTCGTCGAGATCACCGGTGATCACGTACAGCCGTTCCGGATCGCTGAGCGCCGGATCGGTCGTGCGGCGTTCTCGTCGGGGTCCGCTCATCCGGACTGCCCGCCGTGGCGGGGCGGGCTGGTCAGGTGGGCACCGATCCGCACGACCATGTCCCGCATCCTGGCGCCGACCAGACCGGCGTCCACGGTCTCGCCCGCGAGCACGGCCAGATAGGCGCCGGTCCCGGCCGCCATCAGGTAGAAGAAGCCGCCGGTGACCTCGATGACGACGAGCTTCATCAGACCGTCGCTGTGCGGGATCTCGGTGGCCACGGCGGCGGCCAGGCTCTGCAGCCCGGCGCAGGCCGCCGCCAGCCGGTCGGCGACATCCGGGTCGCCGCCGTGCATGGCGATGCGCAGCCCGTCCGAGGAGAGCACCACGATCTGGTGGATGCTCGGCACGTCGTCGGCCAGCTCCTTGAGCATCCAGTCCATGTTTCCCCGCTGCTGGATCACTTCAGGTCTCCCTTGTCCCACGCGTCATCGGAGTCTTCGCCGTGCTTCGGTTCCTGCGGTACGCCGTTGACGGCCTTGGTGAATGCCTCCAGCCAGAGGCCGGGCGGCTTCTCGCCACCGGAACCACCGGGTCCGCCGGATCCGCCGTCCGGGTGCCCGCCCCGGCTGGGCAGCCCCCCGTTGACGGGGGCGGGTGCGGGCGGGGGCTGCTGCGGCAGGTTGTGCGAGCCGAGCGGGGCGCGGCCCCGGCTGCGGCGCTGCGGCAGTCCGTTCTCGGTCCACTCGGTGACCACCGGGACGTCGTCCTCCACGGCCGGTGCGGGCGCGACCGGTCGGGCGGCTGCCGGGGCGCCGGCGGGAGCCGGTGCGACCGCGGAGGGCACCGGGCCGGTGGCGGCGGGCTTGGGCTTGCGCTTTCCGGGCGGCGGCACCACGTGCTGGAGCTGCGACATGTCCAGCGAGCTGGTGGGCCGCGAGGTGGCGCCGATGCCGTGGGCGATGCCCGGGGCGGGTCCGGTGGTGATCATGTCGCGCGGCACGATGAGGACCGCGCGGACGCCGCCGTACGCCGACTGGCGCAGCGACACCTGGAGCTGGTACATCCGGGAGAGGCGTCCGACGACGGCCATGCCGAGCCGCGGGGACTCCCCGAGGTCGTTCATGTTGATGCCGGCCTGGGCCTGGGCGAGCATGTTCTCGGCCCGGGCGCGGGCCTCCTCGCTGAGGCTGACGCCGCCGTCCTCGATCTCGATGGCGATACCGGTCTGCACCTCGACCGCGGTGACGTGCACCCGGGTCTGCGGAGGTGAGTAGCGGGTCGCGTTGTCGAGGAGTTCGGCGCAGGCGTGGATGAGCGGCTCCACCGAGGTGCCGACGATGGCGACCTTGGCGATCGAGTGCAGATCGACGCGCTGGTACTCCAGGATGCGGGACATCGCACCGCGCAACACGCTGAACAGCGGTACGGGTTTGGGCCACTGGCGGCTGGGCCTGGCCCCGCCGAGAACGGCGATGGAGTCGGCGAGCCGGCCGATCAGCGCGGTGCCGTGGTCGATGCGCAGCAGGTCGTCGAAGACCTCGGGGTTACGCCCGTAGTGGTCCTCCATCTCCCGCAGCTCACTGGCCTGTCGGTGCACGATCGCCTGGACGCGGCGGGCGACGCTGACGAAGGCGCGCTGGGCGGAGTCACGCCGGGCCTCCTCGTTGTCGATGACTTCGAGGACCTGGTAGATCTGCTCGCGCAGCGCCTTGGGCAGATGCCGGTTGGCCACGTCCGCGTCGACGATGTCGCGCATGACCTCCTCGGGCGAATTGCCCACCCGCAGCCGCCGGATGGCGGCGGGCATGACCTCCTTGGTCAGCCGCACGGTCTCGGAGTCATGGCTGAGGATGCGGTGTTCCAGGTAGGCGACGCGCTGTTCGTACTCCGCGCGCTGGGCGGCCATGGCGTGGCTGCGGCGGTGCAGCGCCACGGTGAGCACGGCGACCACGAGCGTGGTGATCGCGCCGCACACGGCGACTGGTATCCGCGCGGCCGGGACCACCAGGGCCGCCCCGGCGGCGGTGGCGCCGGCCAGCAGGACCACGGGCGGCAGGACTACGCGGACGACGGGGACTTCTCTGTCGGTCGGCGGTGATTCAACACGGACCATCTAAAACCCTCTGGCGGTTGATTCCGGGATGTATACGCACGTGAGCGGAGACTCATGAACAAGTGCTCGAATTCGCATCAACTCGACTTCACTGCGCGTGAGCTTAGCCAGATCAGAACAGGGGATCGGCATATTCACCCAACCCCCTGCGGGAGCCCGTGAAGAGGAATACACTCGCCAGTTTTCGCACGCACCGCTGTGGAGCGTGTGCATGGAGTGACGGAGGCCGAAAATCGACCACGTACCCACTCCCCCGTACCGACCAGCGGGACAACGGGGAGCCCGTACGAGGTGATAACCGGTCAATACATCCTCCCCGGAACCGACTTCGTACCGCATAACAGGACAGAGGCACAGGCGATCGAACCGGATCGAAAGGAGCAGATTCCTGAACACGCGGAGGGTGAACCGGAAAATCGCCGCGCTGACGCGTATACAGCCACGGTCCTCCCGCACCCGCCGAGCACTCCGCGCGTACGGTGCCGCAGCGGGGATCATGGCGGTCGACACCGCCGCGCGACGGCGTCGGCGGGCACCCGGAGTGACGAGAGGGAGCGGGCGGAACCATGACGGCGACAGGTGACTACACGATCGCTTCGCTGGATACGGGGCTCCGCGCCATGCGGCTCTTCCTCACCCATGACACCCTCACCGTCACCGAGGCCGCCGAGCGCCTCGGTGTCGGACGGTCCACCGCACACCGGGTGCTGACCACCCTGGAGAGCCGGGGGTTCGCGATCCGGGACACCTCGGGGCGCGGCTACGCGGCGGGCCCGGAGCTGGTGCGGCTCGGCCGGCCGGCCGGTTTCGGCCGCGCGGCCCGCGACCGGCTGGGGCCGGTGCTGGCGGACGCGGCCCGGCGGACCGGTGAGACGGTGTGGAGTGCGGCGCTCATCGGGGACCAGGTCATCGTCACCGACGGCCGTGAGTCGCCCCATCCGGTGCGCGTGGCACTGGAGTTGGGGCGCACCGGTCCGGCCCACGCGGGGTCGGGCGGGCTGCTGCTGCTCTCCCGGATGACGGCGGATCAGGTGTGCGCGCTGTACCCGTGCGAGGAGCTGGAGCCGGTCACTTCGGCGACGCTCACCTCGCGGACGGCTCTGCTGCACGAGCTGGTGCTGGTCCGTGAGGCCGGCCACGCGGTCAGCCGGGGCGCGTCCGTCCCGGGCATGACCACGGTCGCCGTCTCCCTGGCCGGGTCCAGCTGGCGGGACCGGCTCGCCCTGGTGGCCGCGGCCCCGGCGGACCGTTCGGACGATGTGACGCTGGCCGAACGGGCGGAGCGTCTAAGGGAGTCGGCGGCGCTGCTGGCACCGGCGCCTCCGGACTGACCCCGTACGAGCGGGTCGCTCAGCGCCGTGCGGCTGGGCGTGTCCGTGCAGCTTGCTCAGCGGCGCGCTCCGCCGATCCGCCCCTCCAGCTGCACCAGCAACTCGCTGAGCCGGGAGCCCAGTTCATCCCGGCTCCGCTCGTCGAGACCCGAGAGCACCACGCGCTCGTAAGCGAGTTGCTCGGGGAGCAGCCGGTCCACCAGCGTACGGCCCTCGCCGGTGAGGCGGACGTGGGCCACCCGGCGGTCGCGTTCGTCGCCGCGCCGGTCCACCAGGCCGCGTTCCTGGAGGGCCCGCAGCCGCTTGGTGACGGCGGCGCCGGAGGAGAAGGTCTCCCGGGCGAGCTCGCCCGGGGTGAGTTCCCGGTCGGTACGGCGTACGGCGCCGAGGAGGTCGAACTCGGCGCGGGTCAGTCCGGCTGAGCGCAGCGGGGCGTCCTCCGCCTGCTGGAGCAGGGCGGCGCAGCGGTTGATCCGGCCGATGATCTCCATCGGTCCGGTGTCGAGATCAGGGTTGACGGTCTGCCACTGCCGCACCACCGAGGCCACGATGTCGTCGGTCACTCCGCTCCGTTCTCCAGGGCCAGGGCCGCTGCGTCGCGCCGCGTCTCCGGGGCACGGACCGCCGGGCCCAGCCGTTGTGCTGTCGCGGCGAGCGTACGGTGTCCGGCCTGCTCAGCCGCGAGAAGCTCCTGCTCGGGCAGGGCGCGTTGCCACCACTCCCCCGCCGCGGTGTCGGCGGCTTCGCGGAGTTCGACGAGGCTCGCGGTCAGCGCGCGGCGCGCCCGCGCCCGCTCGGCGTGGGGGCGCCCAAGGGCCCGTTCCGCTTCCGTACGGGCCTGCGCCGTGGCTTCGAGGGCCCGGTCGACGCGGCCCGCCGCCCGCCGGTTGGTGACGAGCGTGGCCGCGAGGAATCCGGCGAGCGCCCCGAGGACGGTGTCCAGGACCCGGTCCCCGATCAGCTCCCCGGGCGGGTGGGTGGAGCCGAACTCCAGGACCAGGAGGGCCATGGGGGTGACGGCGACGGAGCCGAGCCAGTAGTTCCGGGTGATCAGGGCCTCGGCGGCGAAGCTGAGGAAGAGGCAGCACAGGACGAGGGCGAGCGGGCCGGTGCGGGAGAGCGGCAGGACGGCGGCGAAGACCAGGACACCCAGGAGGTTGCCGAGGGTGCGCTGGAGGGTCCGGTTCCAGGTCAGGGTGACGTTGGCCTGGTAGAGGGAGGCGGCGGTGACGATCGCCCAGTAGGGGCGGCCGACGCCGAGGGCGGCGCAGAGATATCCGGCGAGCGCGCAGCCGATCAGCGTGCGGGCGGCGACGGGGAGCAGGTGCGAGCCGGGGCCGAGGCTTCGGAGGAGGGCGCGGCGGGCGGCGCGGCGGCCACCGGAAGCACGGCGGGCGGCGCGCTCGGCGTCGATGCCGTACAGCTCGTCGGCCGTGCCGGGTGCGGGTGGCGGTTCGGGGACGGGTCCCCGCGCGCGGGTCAGGGCGGCCCAGGCGCGCAGCCGTTCCGGGTCCGGCAGCGCAGTGGTCAGGGCCGTCTCGGCGTGCACCACCAGCCGTGCCAGGGAGCGGCGTACGGGGGTGGGCCGGCCGGAGGCGAGGAGGCACTGCCAGGCGGCGTGCACGGCCGCGGCCGCTGCGTGCCGGGTGCGGGGGCCGGGTGCGGCAGCGCAGTCGGCGGCCGCTTCGAGGGCGCGGGCGACGGCCCGGCGCTCGGGCCCCTCACGGCGGATCAGGGCGGGCCCCGTACAGACGATCCAGGCGACCGCGCCCGCCGCCAGGGTCAGGGCCAGGTGGGCCGGGACCTGGCCGAGGCGCTGCGGGGCGAAGAGGGCGGCGGAGCTGACGAAGGTGAGGATCACGTGGCCGGGCGGGCCGATCCTGGTCGCGTCGCACCCCGCCTTCTGGACGGCGGCGAGGAGGGCGCCGACCGCGATGAGTACGGCGGTGGAGTGCGTGAGCGAGGCGGTGACCAGCGCGGCGGCGAGCCCGGCGGTCATGGAGAGCACGACGCCCGCCACGGTCCTGGCTCGCCGGGCGTACGGCAGGCCGTGGCCGTACAGCGCGCAGAAGGAACCGGCCATCGTGTAGATGACGAGGTCGAGGCGGCCGATGGCCAGGAGCGTCAGATGCGGTACGGCGGAGGCGACGACCACGCTCAGGGCGGGCTTGAACCAGGTCTCCGAGGGGCGGCCGAGCCGGAGCGGGGCGGCGAGCGGAAGGCTGCGGACGGGGGACTGCCGGGGCCGGGTGGATGTATCACTCACCCATATACGTTAACAGGTATTACACCCGTAAAATACATGGACCTCGGCACAGCCCGGCGCCGGGTGAGTCCGTGGCCGCGGGCACGTCAGCCGAGGCCGCGGGCGTCCTGCTGAGCGCGGTGTCCACCGTCAGAGCCGTGGCCACGGCGAGGCTGAGCAGCGGCCCGGGCAGCCGCTGGTGGATCTGGAGCACATGGTTGCCGGCCGTCGTGAACATGGTCTTCGGTCGTGAACATGGTCTTCGCGAGGCCTTCCCAGGTCTTGGTGATCCGGGCGATCTCGGTGCCGTGCCGGTCGACGACGGCGAAGTTCCGGGCGCGCCAGTTCTCCGGCTCGGTCGCGCCGACCTGCACACCCCCGGCCGCCATCGCGACAGTGGTCCTGCCGATCCCGGCTGGTCGAAGAGCGGGCCGCCGGAGACGGCCGGCTGCTGCTGGGCGGGGATCGCCGCGGCGGCGACCGGGGCCTGCTGCCCGCCGGACGGGTGCGCGTGCTCGGTCCACCGGCTGCCGTCCCAGTAGCGCAGCGGCCGGGGCGCGCCATGAGGATCCGGGAACCAGCCCGCGGCTGTGTTCGACTGCGTGGTCGCTGGGGCACACTATCCCCCGGAATCGGTGACCCATATTCTTTGAATCTTCATACAGCTACTACGATGACGGGCCATGACCAGGGTGAGCGCTCGGACCGACCGGCAGCGGTGCCGCTCACGCGTGCCCGCCTCGCCGCTCTGGCTGCTCGCCCTGCTGTCGCTGCTCTTCTGCTGCTCGGTCGCCCCCTCGGCCGCGGCCACCGTGCCGGTGACCGCCGAGGCTCCGGGCCCGGCCCCCGTACGGACGCTGACACCGGTGGCCGGTCTGGCCGCAGAGCCGGTGGTCATGGCCGTCCCCGCCGAACGGGGGCTCGGGACCTCGTGCCACGGCGGGTCGACCCACTCGGCGGCCGTCGTGCTGCCGGTGCCGTCCGCCCCCGTGGCGCTCCCCTCCTCCGTGGCCGTCGTGCCCGTCGCCCCGCTGACCGGGTCGGCCGCGATCCGGGGGCCCTCCCATGACGGTGTCCACTCCGTCGATCAGCTGCGTCTCCAGGTTCAACGGATCTAGAGCCGGGTCCGCTCCCCCGTCGCCGTGCCTCGCGCCGGAACCGGGAGCGGCTGCCCGCATGCCCTGTTTCCCTCTGCTCTCCTGCACGACCGTCTGCCCTCCCCGCATCCGCTGAACGACGAGGACCTTCCATGGCTTCCGCCAAGAACCAGAACTCCCCCGCCAACGCCCGCCGCGCCAAGCTGGAGGAGGCCCGCCGCAAGGAGCGCGCCCGTGAGCGCCGGGGCCGCCTCATCACCATCGGGGCGTCGGTCGCCGTGGTCGTCGCGCTGGTCGCCGGAGGCGGCTATCTCGTGTACCAGGCGAACGAGAAGGACGAGAAGGAGGAGCAGGCCAAGAACTCCCCCGTCTCCGGTGAGCGCACGTGGAAGGACCTGACCCAGAACCACGTGGAGAAGAAGGTCGACTACCCGATGAACCCGCCCGTCGGCGGTGACCACAGCCAGGTCTGGATGAACTGCAACGCGGACGTCTACACCGAGGAGATACCGAAGGAGAACGCCGTGCACTCGCTGGAGCACGGCGCGGTCTGGGTCACCTACAGCGAGAAGGCCTCGGACGCGGACGTCAAGGCGCTCACGGAGAAGGTGAAGGCCACCCCGTACTCCCTGATGAGCCCGGTCAAGGACCAGAAGGACCCGCTGATGCTCAGTGCGTGGGGCAAGCAGGTCACGGTGGACAGCGCCTCCGACTCCCGGGTCGGCCAGTTCTTCAGCAAGTACGTCCAGGGCCCGCAGACGCCTGAGCCGGGCGCCGCCTGCACCGGTGGGCTCGACAAGTGACCTCCGCGAGGAGCCCGTTCTCCGCCACCCGCCGGATGGTGCTCGCGGGCGCCGCCGTGCTGCTGCTCGCGGTGGGGCTGGTGGCGCTGATGGTCGTACGGCCGTCGGCGGCGTCCCCGTCCGCGAAGGCGGCGCTCTCCGCTCCGGCAGAGGGGTCGGCGGACGCGGGGTTCGCCCGGGACATGGCGATCCACCATCAGCAGGCGGTGGAGATGTCGTTCATCGTGCGTGACCGCACCGATGACGAGGACGTACGGCGGCTGGCGTACGACATCATCAACACCCAGGCCAACCAGCGCGGGATGATGCTCGGCTGGCTGGACCAGTGGGGCCTGCCCAAGAGTTCGGCGAAGCCCCCGATGGCGTGGATGGGTCACACCGTCAAGCCGACCGGTGACGGTTCGCTGATGCCGGGCATGGCCACCGACGCCGAGCTGGCGGCCCTGAAGGCGGCCGACGGCAAGGCGGCCGAGGTGCTGTTCCTGCGGCTGATGACCGTGCACCACCGCGCCGGTGTGGACATGGCGCGGGCGGGCGCGGAGGCGGCCGGGACGGACGTCATCCGGAATCTGGCGGAGGGTATGGTCCGCGGCCAGCAGTCCGAGATCGGGCTGATGGCGGACCTGCTGAAGGCCCGGGGCGCGAAGCCCTGAGGCACCGGGCGGCCCCTCCCGGAGTTCGCGGAGGGGGCCGCCCGGTTCCGTGCTGCCCGGCGTGCCCGCCATCGCATAGGCTCGGCGACGATATGAAGAGCATCCTCACTCCGCTGGGGCCCAAGGCCGACAAGGACACCGTGCGACGGCACAATCTGAGCCTGGTACTGCGAGCCGTGCGGGACGAGGGCGAGAGCGGTGAGGCGACCCGCGCCGGAGTGGCCGCGCGGGTCGGGCTGACCCGGGCCGCGGTCTCCTCGCTCGTGGAGCAGCTGATGGACAGCGGCTTCCTCACCGAGTCGGGCAAGACGTTCAGCGGGCAGGCCGGGCGCCCCGGCACCGCGCTCAAGGTGGCTCGCACCGGCCCGGCCGGGCTCGGTGTGGAGATCAACATCGATTACGTCTCGGTCTGCGTCGTCGACCTCGCGGGCACCGGCCGGGTCCGGCAGACCGAACACCTCGACAACCGGGGCGCGCCCGCCGACGAGGTCCTCGCCCGGGCGGCCGCGATCGCCGCGCGGACCCTCGACTCGGCGCGCGAGCAGGAGCTGCGCCCGGTGGGCGTCGCGCTGGCGCTGCCCGGTCTGGTCTCCGGCGGAGCGGTGCGGCAGGCCCCCAACCTCGGCTGGAACGAGGTCCCGGCGCAGGATCTGTTCGGCGACGCGCTCACCGCACTGCGTCCCGGGCATGCGGTGCTGCCGGTCGCCTCGGAGAACGAGGCCAATCTCGCGGCCCTGGCCGAGCTGTGGTTCGGCGGCCTCGGTGACGTGCGCAGCTTCCTGTATCTGACCGGTGAGATCGGGGTCGGCGGCGCGCTGGTGCTCAACGGTGAACTGCTGCGGGGGGCGCATGGGTTCGCCGGGGAGATCGGGCATGTGGTGGTGGACCCGGACGGGCCGGAGTGCCGGTGCGGTTCGCGGGGCTGCCTGGAGCAGTACGCCGGTCAGCGCGCGCTCCTGCGGGCGGCCGGGGTCGACGGGCCCGGGGCCGGCGGCGGCTCCGGCGTGCTGGAGCTGGAGCGGCGCGCGCGGGCCGGGGACGAGCGGGCGGTGGCGGCGGTCGCCGAGGCGGGGCGGATGCTGGGCCGGGTGGTGTCGGGGGCGGTGAACCTGGTCGACCCGGACGCGGTGGTGCTCGGCGGGATCTACCGGGGGCTGATGCCGTGGCTGGCGCCCCCGGCCGACGAGGAGCTGACCGGCCGGGTGGTGTCGGGGCTCTGGTCCCCGGGCAGCGGCCGGCTCCGCGCGTCGTCGGTGGCGGGGGACGCGGCGCGGGGAGCGGCGGCGCTGGTGGTGCAGGACGTACTGGACGACCCGGTGGCGTACGCGGGGGCGGCGGGGGTCTGAGGCGAGGGCCCCGGGGAGCCTGGCGCGGGCCGGCCGAGGGGCGCCCGGGCCCAGGAGGGCCGCCGGGCGCCCGGGTGGCTTCGAGGCGGTCGGGCCCCACGGATCAACCGCTGGGCCCGGCGAGCCTCAAGCCCGACGGGCCCAGAAGGGCCGCCGGGCGCCCCCGTACCGTCAGCGCACCGCGAGCAGGTGGTCCATGGCCAGCTGGTCCAGTGCCTCGAAGGCCATGCCGCGCTCGGCGGCGGCGTCCACGTCGAACTCCTCGTACGCCGTGCGGTCGGCGAGCAGCCCCGCGAGGCCGTCCGTCACCGTCGGGCGCGCCAGCTCGTCCAGACGGGAGGCCCGGAGCGCCTCCCGCACCGCGGGGTCGGCACGGAAGGCCGCCGCGCGCTCCTTGAGGATCAGGTAGTTGCGCATGCAGCCGGCGGCCGAGGCCCAGACGCCGTCGTAGTCCTCGGTGCGCGGGGGCTTGAAGTCGAAGTGGCGCGGGCCCTCGTAGCCGCTCTCCAGCAGGTCGACGAGCCAGAACGCCTGGCGCAGATCGCCCGCGCCGAAGCGGAGGTCCTGGTCGTACTTGATGCCGGACTGACCGTTCAGGTCGATGTGGAAGAGCTTGTCGGCCCACATGGCCTGGGCGATGCCGTGCGGGAAGTTGAGCCCGGCCATCTGCTCGTGCCCGGTCTCGGGGTTGACGCCGACCAGCTCGGGGCGCTCCAGGCGCTCGATGAAGGCGAGGGCGTGGCCGATGGTGGGCAGCAGGATGTCGCCGCGCGGCTCGTTCGGCTTGGGCTCGATGGCGAAGCGGAGGTCGTACCCCTGCTCGGTGACGTACTCGCCCAGCAGGTCGAAGGCCTCCTTCATCCGGTGCAGGGCGACGCGTACGTCCTTGGCCCCGCCGGACTCCGCCCCCTCGCGGCCGCCCCAGGCGACGAAGGTGGTGGCGCCGAGTTCGACGGCGAGGTCGATGTTGCGCAGGGTCTTGCGGAGTGCGTAACGGCGTACGTCGCGGTCGTTGGCGGTGAACCCGCCGTCCTTGAAGACCGGGTGGGTGAAGAGGTTCGTCGTCACCATGGGCACGACCATGCCGCTCGCGTCGACCGCCTGCCGGAACCGCTTGACGATCGCCTCGCGCTCGGTGTCGCCGGAGCCGAAGGGGATCAGGTCGTCGTCGTGGAAGGTCACGCCCCAGGCGCCCAGCTCGGCGAGCCGCTGGACGGACTCGACGGGGTCGATGGCCGCGCGGGTGGCGTCGCCGAAGGGGTCCCGGCCCTGCCAGCCCACGGTCCACAGGCCGAAGCTGAACTTGTCCTCGGGGGTGGGGGTGAAGCGTTCCGTCATCGTCGTCCGACCGCCTTCGCCTGCCGTCGGGGGCCGGGCCGGAGACCCGGCACCCCTATTTGTTCAGTGTCATGACTAATCATGCACACGGTCTCCGTCCGGCGTAACCCCCTGGTCGGTGGCGAGTCCGACGGAGGCCTGTTCCCCAGGCCGCGGATCACGTAATTTGTTCGCGGTACAGCCGAATGAGCCCCACCCGCCGGACCGCACCAGCCCCAGCCGCCACCCGAAAGAGGCCGCCCATGTCGTCACGTACCGTCGTCATCGGCGTGGACAGCTCCACCCAGTCCACCAAGGCCGCCGTGATCGACGCCGTGACCGGCGAACAGCTCGCGGTGGGCCGCGCCCCGCACGTCGTGAACGGGGAGAGCGGCGCCCGGGAGAGCGACCCGGAGGTCTGGTGGCAGGCGCTGGGCGACGCGGTGGCCGCCGGGCTGAAGGAGTCCGGCCTGCCGGCACGCTCGGTGACCGGGATCGCGGTGGCCGGACAGCAGCACGGGCTCGTGGTGCTGGACCGCTCGGGCCGCCCGCTGCGGCCGGCCCTGCTCTGGAACGACACCCGTTCCGCCCCGCAGGCCGCCGCCCTCACCGCGAAGCTCGGCGGACCGGACGCGTGGACCGCGCGCACCGGTTCCGTGCCGGTCGCCGCGATCACCGCCTCCAAGTGGCAGTGGCTGCGCGAGAACGACCCGGACGCGGCGAAGGCCGCCGTGGGCGTACGGCTGCCGCACGACTTCCTCACCGAGCGCCTCGCGGGCGTGGCGGCGACCGACCCCGGGGACGCCTCCGGCACCGGCTGGTACGCCACCGCGACCGGCGGCTACGACCCCGAGCTGCTGGACCTCCTCGGCCTGGACCCGGCGCTCCTCCCCGAGGTCGCGCCCACCGGCGCCACCCGGGTCGGCTCGCTGACCGACGCGGCGGCCGGGGCGCTGGGGCTGCCCACCGGGATCGCGGTGGCGGCCGGGACCGGCGACAACATGAGCGCGGCCGTGGGCCTCGGTCTCGGCGGCGCCGGGCTGCTGGACCACCCGGTCCTCTCCCTCGGCACCTCCGGCGTCGTCTTCGCGGCCTCCCGCACCCGCTCCACCGCCCCGGAACTCTCCGGATTCGCCGCCGCCGACGGCACGTACCTCCCCCTGGCCTGCACCCTCAACTGCACGCTCGCCGTGGACAAGGTGGCTTCCCTGCTCGGCCTGCACCGCGAGGACACGGTCCCCGGCGGCGAAGCCGTGCTCCTCCCCTACCTCGACGGCGAACGCACCCCCGACCTGCCCACCGCATCCGGGCTCCTCACCGGCCTGCGCCACGACACCACCCCGCAGCAACTCCTCGGCGCCGCCTACGAAGGCGCGGCCGTGACCGTGCTGCGCGCCCTGGACACGTTGCTACGGGCCTGCGGCCTGGACCCCGACGCCCCCGAGGTCGCCGCCCGCCCGCTGCGGCTGATCGGCGGCGGGGCGCAGGGGCGGAGCTGGGTGGAGACGGTGCGCCGGCTCTCGGGCCGCCCGGTCGTCATCCCGGCGGGCGGCGAACTGGTGGCCCTGGGCGCGGCCGCGCTCGCCGCGTCGGCGGCGGGCGGCGGGGATCCGGTGGCGCTGGCGACCTCCTGGGGCGCGGGTGATACGGGCAGTCAACTCGACCCCCAGGAGCGGGACATGGAGACCTGGCAGCGGGTCACCTCGGTGCTGGACCGGGCCTCGGAGCCGCTGCTCGGCGGCTGACGGATGAGCCTGGGGCGGTCGCCGACGACCCCGGTTGGGAATGCGAACTGATTTTCCATAGGATCCGGCGATGATCACAAGAAATCGGCTGACGACCGGGGTGTGCATAGCGCTGGCCACCCTGGCCGCCGGGCTCGGCTCCGTGCTCCCCGCAGCCGCCGACGAACCACCGGCCGCACCCGCCCCCAAGGTCGAGTTGGTCCTCGACGTGAGCGGCTCCATGCGCACCCGCGACATCGACGGCCAGTCCCGGATGACCGCCGCCAAGCAGGCGTTCAACGACGTCCTGGACGCGGTGCCCGAGGGGGTCCACCTCGGCATCCGCACCCTGGGCGCCGACTATCCGGGGGACGACCGCAAGGTCGGCTGCAAGGACACCGAGCAGCTCTACCCGGTCGGCCCGCTGGACCGTACCGAGGCCAAGACCGCCGTCGCCACCCTCGCCCCCACCGGCTGGACCCCGATCGGCCCCGCGCTGCTCGGTGCGGCCGACGACCTCGAAGGCGGTGAGGCCACCCGCCGGATCGTCCTCATCACCGACGGCGAGGACACCTGCGGACCTCTCGACCCGTGCGAGGTGGCCCGCGAGATCGCCGCGCGCGGCACCCACCTGGTCATCGACACCCTCGGCCTGGTGCCCAACGCCAAGATCCGCCAGCAGCTCACCTGCATCGCGGAGGCCACCGGAGGCACGTACACCGCCGTCCAGCACAAGGACGACCTCTCGCGCCGGGTGAAGCAGCTGGTGGACCGGGCCGCCGAGCCGGTCGTCACCCCCGTCGCCACCGAGGGGGCCGACAGCTGCTCCGCCGCGCCCAAGCTGGAGCCGGGCCTCTACACCGACCGCCAGGAGATCGGCGAGCACCGCTGGTACCGGGTCGATGTGCTGCCCGGTCAGGAGCTGCGCGCCTCGGTGAGCGTGGCGGCGGACCGTGCCGTCGACAACGACTACGGCATCCTGCTGCGCGCGGTGACGGAGGCCGGACGCGAGATCGTCCGGGGCTCGGAGTCCGGCACCGGACGTACGGATGTGATCTCTTCCGGCCTGCGCTACCCGAAGGCCGAGACCGAGGACGGCGACGACGGCAGCGGCAAGCCCGCCGCCGAGGCGGTCTGCCTCCAGCTCTCCCACGCCTTCTCCGCGCCCGCCTCGGTGAAGCGGACGCCCGGCCTGCCGGTGGAGCTGACCGTGGACCTGGTGGACGGACCGGACCAGGCGTCCGACGTGGCGGCCTTCGGCCTCGGCCGCGGCTGGTGGCTGCTCGGCGTCCTCGTCCTCACCGGACTGGTCGCGGGCCTGCTGACCGGCTGGATCACGCGCTGGCGCATCGCCGTATGGAGGACCAACTGATGGTGACGACGACATCCCGCCGCACCCGCGGCGCGCGCGCGTTCGCCGGGGCGCTGCTCGCCGGGCTGACCCTGTTCACCTCGGCCGGCGCGGCCGTGGCCGACGACCCGTCGGCGAGCGCGAGCCCGGCCGACGAGGGCGCGGACCCCACCGAGGCCGGCACCACCTTCCGCACGGCGACCGCGCTCCGGCAGGGGCAGAGCGGCACCGCGCAGGCGTCGGCGGGCGACTACCTGTACTGGGTGTTCCCCGCCGACATCGGCCAGCGCGCCACCGTCCGGGCGACGGTGAAGTTCCCCGGGGGCGAGGCGAAGCGGTCGGGCTCGGCCTGGCAGATCGACGTGTACGACGGGCTGCGCCGCCGCCAGGCGTGCCAGTACGGGCACCAGACCAGGAAGGCGGCGGCCGACGCGTCGTCGGTGGAGCTCTCCTGTGTGCTGCGCACCGTACGGTCCTGGTCCGAGCCGTGGGCGAACGACCCGCTGCCCGGCAGCTACTACGTGCGGCTGACCGTGGTGAACCTCCCGGCCGACGACCTGGGGCTGCCGTTCGAGGCCGAGGTGCGGGCCGACTCGGTGGACCAGGGCGGCGCGCACCACGTGGGCGGCTCCCTCGCCGAGCCGCTGGTGCCGGGGATCTCGGCGACCGCTGCGTCAGCCGCGCCCAGGGCGTCGGCCGGTGAGCCGGAGGACGGCTGGGCCTCGGGCTGGTGGACGACCCGCTGGCTGTGGACGGTCGGCGGCGGAGTGCTCGCCGCGCTCGCGGCCGTGTTCGGCTACTCGCTGACGCGGGGCCGGGGCCGCCCGGCGCACGTGCCGCACGGAGTCTGAGGGACATACGCCCGGGTGGCGGCCTCCCCGCCCCTCGAAGATCCTGAACGGGACCGCTTCGAGACGGGGAGGCACGACCGGTGTGGCAGTTCTTCGCGGACAACCCGTGGGTGACCGTGTTCGCGGTGATCACACTCGGCGCGCTGCTCGGCATGGTGCGCTTCGGCCCGGTACGGCTGGGGGCGGCAGGTGTCCTCTTCGTCGGCCTCTTCGTGGGGGCGCTGGACGAGGACATCGCCGCCGCCGTACCCGCCGGGGTCTCGGCGCTGGGTCTGGCCCTGTACGTCTACACGGTCGGCCTGGAGTCGGGCCCCGCGTTCTTCCGTGAACTGCGCGGCCAGCTGGCGGTGATGGCGGGGGCGGTCGTGGCGCTCGCCGTCACCGCCGGGGTGGTCGGCCTCGTCGGACACAGCTGGTTCGGCATCAGCGGCCCGTTCCTGGCGGGCGGGTACGCGGGCATCGGCACGACGACCCCGGGCCTGGCCGCCGCCCAGGACGCCTCGGCCGACCCGACGCAGCCCGCTGTCGGGTACGCCATCGGCTACCCGCTCGCCGTGGTGATCACGATCATGTTCGTCTCGGCGATCGCGGCCCGCCGCCACTGGGCCGCACGCCGGGACCCCGACTCGGGCCTCCCCGCCACGCTCATCACCCGTACGGTCCAGGTGTCCCGGGAGACCCGCTGGTCCGACATCCCCTCGGTGGCGGCGCACCGGGTGCTGGCCAGTGAGTACCGCCCCGCCGGAGCCACCACCCGGGTCGCCCGGGAGCTGGACCGCCTCTCCCCCGGCGACCAGGTCGTCCTGGTGGGCGGCGAGGACGACGTACGGACGGCGACGCAGGCGCTCGGAGCACTCGCCCCGCGCCACCTGCTGGACGACCGCAGCGCGGTGGACTACCGGCGGGTCCTGCTCACCAACCCGGACCTGGCCGGTCACACGGTCGCGGAGCTGGGCCTGGGCGAGAAGTACGGGGCCGTGGTCAGCCGGGTCCGGCGCGGCGACTTCGACATGCTCGCCCACGACGACCTGCTGCTCCAACTCGACGACCGGGTACGGGTGGTGATGCCGCGCGAACGGACGGGCGAGGTCACCGCGTACCTGGGCGACACGGAGGCGAAGGTCAGCGAGGTGAGCGCGGTCAGCCTGGGGCTCGGCCTGGCTCTGGGCTTCCTGATCGGCATCCCCTCCCTCACCCTCGGCTCCACCACCCTGGCCCTGGGCACGGGCGCCGGTCCGCTGGTGATGGGCATGGTCCTGGGCTGGCGCCGCCGCACGGGGCCCCTCGTCTGGACCCTGCCGACCCGCGCCAACCTCACCCTGCGCCAGATCGGCCTGCTGCTCTTCCTCGCCGTGGTGGGGCTCACGTCGGGCTACTCGTTCCGCGAGAACGCCTTCTCGCTCTTCGGCCTGAAGCTGGTGGCCGTACTGGCGATCGGCGCGGTGGTGAGCTACTCGCTCATGGTGCTGATCGCCAAGGGCCTGGGCCAGAGCCGGGAGCGCACGATGGGGCTGCTCTCGGGCTATGTGGGCAACCCGGCGATCGTGGCGTACGCCAACAGCCGGGCGAGCGACAGCCGGATCAACAACGGCTACTCGACGCTGTTCGCGCTGGCCATCCTGGTCAAGATCGTGTGTGTCCAGCTGATCGTGGGGCTGTGAGCGGGCCGGTGATCACCGCGTAGGAGGCTCAGCTCTGTGCGGTGTCGTCGCCCGTCTGTCCGGCGCCCTCGGCCGTGCCCGCCTTCTCGCGCATCTTGCGCACCAGCTCCGCCTTGCGGTCGGCCGCGCTCTGACGGTCGAGGTTGCGGTGCGGGCCGTTGTTCTGCCGTTCGGCGCGGGACTGCCGCTTGCGCTGGCCGCCGCCCTGGCCGATGGGGTTGTTGATGTTCTTGCTCACGGTCATGGGCTCTCCCGGTGGGTGACGTGCGGTGATCCACGGATGCGACGCCGGGGGCGTCAGCAGGGGCCCATCACGCTCTCACTCGTCCATCGGCGCCTGGAGGAACACGGGGAGGACGTTACCTGGTCCACGAGGAGTGCTCGGACCGCCCTCGTCGCAACCGTACGGTCAGCTGCTGCTCCGGCATCGCGCCTGCCCGTCCTCGGCGCAGAGCGGCGGGAGCGGCCACGACGGACGTGACCGCTCCCGGAAGGTCTCGGCCCTGCTCGCTCAGTGGCGCTCGGGCAGGTCGCGTTCGGCGGGCAGCGGGGCGTGGTCAGGGGCGCCGGAGGGCGCCGTGGAGCGAGCGGTCGGGGCGGGTGCCGGCTTCCTGCCGCAGAAGGCGGCCTCCAGGGTGCCGCCCAGTGCGGTGTTCGCGGCGCCGCGGTTGGAGGTATTGGCCAGCGCCGCCAGGCTGCGGCGGCCGTCGCGGGTGGCGAAGGCGTAGGTGTAGAAGCCCTGGACGGTGCCGGTGTGCCCGTACACCCGGGTGCCGCAGGACAGGTCGTAGCGGCGCAGACCGAGGCCGTAGAACCGGGTGCCGGTGGCGTCCGTGGGCGTGACCGTGGTCATCGCCTCCAGCATCGCCGGGGCGAGCAGCCGGCCGCGCATCAGGGCGCTGGTGAAGGTGTTGAGGTCGGCGGTGCTGGAGATGACGGCGCCCGCGGACTGCGCCCAGGACACGGTCTGCTCGGTGGAGTCGACGAGCGGGGCCCCGGCCTCGTCGGGGTGCAGATAGCCACGGACGTGGGTGCCCTCGATGCGCGTGTCGGGGTGGACGTACGCGGTGGCGCGCAGCCCCAGCGGCTTGATGATGCGACGCTGGTAGGCGTCGGCCACCGGGCGCCCCGTCAGCTTCTCGATGAGCATGCCGACGACGACGAAATTGGCGTTCGAGTAGGCGTAGGCGGCACCGGGCTCGGTGGTCCGGGGCTCGGCGAGGGAGAGGTCGAGCAGTTCCTGGTAGCTGAACACCCGGTCGCGTACCGCTTCGAAGCCCGGCACGGTCTGTTCGAACATGGCGTCGGTGTAGTCGGCCAGGCCGCTGCGGTGGGTGAGGAGATGGCGGACCGTGATCCGGTCGTCGGGCAGGAGCCCTTCGAGATAGGTGTTGACCGGCGCGTCCAGTTTCAGCCGGCCCTCCTGGACCAACTGGAGCAGCACGACGCTGGAGAACGTCTTGCTGACGCTGCCGATCCGGAACCGCGCCCGGGTGTCCATGGCCGCGCCCGACGCCCGGTCACGGACGCCGACGGCCTTCCCCCTGACCCCGTCCGGGCCGGAGTAGCGGGCCATCGCACCCGGTGCCCCGTTGGCCATCGCCGACTCCAGTGCGGCCACGATGCCGGCCATGTCGGGTGCGGGTGTCCGGGTACCGACGGTGGCGGGGGCCGCGGAGGCGCTGGTGGTGGGCGTGAGAGCGCCGGCGAGAGCGGCGATCAGCGCCGCACTCACGGTCAGACGTCTGTGTGGCGGCAAGGGCATGGTCATCCTCGGTTCTTCTTCGCGGAGAGGGCAGGGTTCCAGGGGCACCGGCAGGTCACCACCAGTCGACGCCGTTCTTGGTGGCGCAGCGGACGACGCCGTTGGTGGCGAGCGAACCGCAGACCCGGAACTGGTAGTCGGGGTCCGTGCTGGTGCGCTTGAAGGGAGTCGTCAGGCTCTGGCCGTGGCTCTGGACGGTGAACGGTCCGCACTGGAGCCAGGGGCGGACGGGCCATTCGGGCCTGCCTCCGTCGTCCCACCCGGCGGCCCGCCAGTCCATCCAGACCTTGTCGCCCGGACGGGTGGGGCCGCTGATCTTCCCGAAGCTGATCTGCTGACCCCCGTACACCCCCTTCTCCAGGGTGATGACGACGCCTCCGCCGAGGTCCAGGAGCCGAGGCTTGTCGGTGTCGCCGGAGGCGTTGTCCGGGTGGTCGCGGAAGCCCCGGGCGCCGCCCGTACAGTCCGGAGCGGCGGCCTGCGCCGGGGCGGTGGGCCCCGTGAGGGCCAGGCCGGCCGCGAGGGCGCATACGGCGGTGAGAGAGGTGAGCACCGAGCGCGGTGTACTCATGTCGCAGATGTCCTTTCGGTGATCGGGGGGCGCGGCGTGAGCCGCGCGGGACCCGCACGTACGTCAACGAGCCCTTGCCGCCGGAGTCTCTCCGTACCTGTGCGGTCTCCCCGTGGGTCAGGACGGCCCCGTGGTCCGCCCCGGAGCAGATCGTGGCGGGAGCGCGCTGTGCCGGGCCATGGGGAGAAGTGCGTATGGACAGCGGGAGGCTACGGTGAGGAGGCACACACACGGGGACATCGGGGGACGTCGTCATGGCGGATCGGTACGCACGCATGCTGGACCTGGCGGTCGAGGTGATGAGCACCGAAGCCCCTGACTCCGTCTGGCCGTTGCTCACCGGGGAACTGCTCACGGCACTCGACGGGGAGCTGATCGTGGTCAAGGAGGTGCCCTGGACACGAGAGCGGGGCAGCGTGGTGATCCGGACCCCCAGAACTCTGCCGCCGGCCGATACCGACGCCGACTCGGTGCAGGCTCACATCCGTTCGGGGTATCCCTTCATCGACCGGTACGGCGTCAGCGCCGACTGGACGCCGCAGAGCGCCGCACGGGTGGTGGGGGCGCGGACCTGGCGGAACAGTCCGACCGCCGACGCCCTCCACCAGGCGTTCGGGACACGGCACGTGTTCGGCCTGCCGCTGCCGCAAAGGGGCGCGCACGTCAGCGGGTTCCTGGTGCACCGCTCCGGCGGCGACTTCTCCCGGCACGACGAGCGCTACGCCGTACGCGTCCAGCCACTGCTCAAGGCCGCGATGGCCCACCGGTCCCTCTTGACGGCGCTGTGCGCGTCCTCCGGCAGCGACGGCAGACGGCAGGCCAACCACGCGCTGGCGGCCCCGCTGACACCACGCGAGACGAATGTGCTGCACCTGCTGGCCACGGGACTGACCGCCGAGGGGATCGGACGCAGGCTGGGCATCTCGCCGCGCACCGTCCACAAGCACCTGAACGCGCTGTACCGAAAGCTCGGGGCCGCGGACCGGCTCAGCGCGGTGCTGCGTGCCCAGGACGCGGGCCTGCTCCCCGGGCCGGCCGAACCGTCCGGCGCGGACGCCGACGGATCGGCATGACGGGACTGTCGCACCCGGCGGAAAATCTGCCCCCATCTCCTGTTCGAATCCCGGTGGCGAGTACGACTACTCTCGACAACTCGCGTACTCCACAAGGCTGCTGACGGATTTCAGCCACGCCGGTCCGACGCCCTGGCGGAGTGCCGCCCTCATCACGTTCGATGAGGTTCGAACGTTGCGCGCCACTGTGGCGCGCCCCAGGGAGCGGAGTCCTTTCGATGTCCACGCAGACCGGCCCGGCAGTCGGCACCTCCTCTCGCGGCCATGAGTTCGTACCGGGCCCCAAGGGGCTGCCGCTGCTCGGGAACCTGCCGCAGTTCGGGAAGAACCCCCTCGCCTTCTTCGAACTCCTGCGGGGGCACGGGGACATGGTGCGCTGGCGGTTCGGGCGCAGTCGGTGCGTGTTCATCTCCGACCCGGAGTGCATAGGCGAGCTGCTCACCGAGACGGAGCGCACCTTCGACCAGCCGAAGCTCGGCGTCGCCTTCCGGGCGGTGATGGGCAACGGGATCATCGTGGCGCGCGGCCGGGACTGGCGGCGCAAACGGTCGCTGGTGCAGCCCTCGGTGCGGCCCAAGCAGGTCAGGTCGTACGCCGCCACCATGGCGTCCTCCGCGGTGGAGCTGGCCGACGCGTGGGCGGACGGTGAACGCGTCGACGTCAAGCGGGAGATGGCGGCCCTGACGCAGAAGATCGCGGTGCGCACCATCTTCGGCGTGGACACCCCGGCGGACTCGGAGGCGATGGGCCGGGCGATGGATGTGGCCCAGCTGGAGATCGGCAAGGAGTTCGCCGGGATCGGGGCGCTGCTGCCCGACTGGGTGCCGACGCCCGGGCGGGCGCGGATCAGGAAGGCCGCCGCCGTGATCGACTCCGAGGTGGGCCGCGTGGTGGCCCGGCACCGCGACGGTGGGACCGAACGCCCGGATCTGCTCAGCCGGTTGCTCACCGCGGTCGACGAGAGCGGTGAGCGGCTCAGCGACGAGGAGATCCGCGACGAGACGGTCACCCTGTACATCGGGGGCCACGAGACGACGAGTTCGACCCTGGTGTGGGCGTGGTATCTGCTCTCCCGCAACCCGCGGGTGCGGGCCGCGCTCTCCGAGGAACTGGACCGGGTGCTCGGCGACCGGGAGCCGGGCTTCGACGACTACGCCCGACTCCCCTACGCCCAGGCCGTGGTGAAGGAGACCTTGCGGCTGTATCCCACGATCTGGCTGATCACGGGGGTGGCGAAGGAAGGGGCGCGGATCGGCGGTCTGCCGGTAGCGGAGGGGACCCGGGTGTGGTCCAGCCAGTGGTCCACGCACCGGGACGCGCGGTGGTTCCCCGAGCCGGAGGAGTTCCGCCCGGAGCGGTGGGACGCCACGAGCGGGGACGAGATCGCCGAGTACGCGTGGTTCCCGTTCGGCGGCGGGCCCCGGGTCTGCCTGGGGACCCGGTTCGCGATGGTCGAGTCGGTGCTCATCCTGGCCGTACTGGCCCGGCGCTTCGAGCTGGACGTCGAGCCGGGCGTCGTCGACCCCGTACCGAGCCTGACCCTTCAGCCGGACCGGGATGTGCTGGCGACGGTGCGCGCGCGGTAGCCGGGAGGAGAGGGGACGCCGCCCCGCGCGCGGGGCGGCGTCCGGCCCGTCACCCCTTGGCCAGCCACTTCTTCCAGACGTCCGGGTGGCGGTCGATCCAGCGCTTCGCCGCCTCCTCGGGCGAGAGCCGCTGCCGGGCGATCAGCTCGGAGACCTCGTTCTGGTCCTTCTCCGACCACCGGAACTTCTTCAGGAACGAGGCCGCGTCCCCGCCGCGCTCCACGAAGTCGGCGTTGAGGAACTTCTGCAACGGGGTCGTCGGGTAGGCGCAGTCGATGTCCTTGGGGTCCTTGGCCGCGCACTCGTCGGTGTACTCCGGGAGCTTCACCTCGACCATCGGCACCTCGTTGAACAGCCACTGCGGCTGGTACCAGTAGCTCAGGAAGGGCTTCTTCTCCTTGGCGAACTGCTGGATCTGGGTGATCTGGGCCGCCTCGGAGCCGGCGAAGACGACCTTGTAGTCCAGGTCCAGGTTCTTCACCAGGGCCACGTCGTTGGTGACATAGGAGGGCGAGCCGTCCATGAGCTGGCCCTTGCCGCCGCTCTCGGCGGTCCTCAGCTCGTCGGCGTACTTGTTGAGGTTCTTCCAGTCGGTGACGTCGGGGTGCTGGTCGGCCCAGTATTTCGGGACGTACCAGCCGATGTGGCCGGTGACCCCGAGGTCGCCGCCGCGGACGATGGTCTTCTTCTCGTCGACGTACAGCTTCTCCTGGTCCGGGTGGCCCCAGTCCTCCAGGATCGCGTCGACGCGGCCCTGGCTGAGGGCGTCCCAGGCGGGGACCTCGTCGGTCTGCACGAGGTCGACGCGGTAGCCGAGCTCGTCCTTGAGGAGCTGCTCGGCCACGGCGACGTTCGCCTGGGCGCCGACCCAGGACTGGACGGAGAGCGTGACCGTCCTGACCCCGGCGGGGGCCGCGAACGGGGATGCCTGCTCGGTCATGTCGGCAGCGCCGCAGCCCGCCGTGGTGAGCAGGGCGGTGGCCGAGGCGAGCGCCACGAGCAGGCGGGTTCGGGAGCGGTTCATCTCAGCTCTCCTGTCGCTGGCGGCGGGTGGTGGGCTGGGTGACCCGGTCGAGCATCAGGCCGAGGCAGACGATCGCGGCTCCGGCGACCAGCCCGGTGGCCAGGTCGCCCTGGGCGAGGCCGAAGACGACGTCGTAACCGAGTGCGCCCGATCCGACGAGTCCGCCGATGATGACGACGGCGAGGACCAGCACGACCGCCTGGTTGACCGCGAGCAGCAGGGAGGGCCGGGCCAGCGGGATCTGGACCTGGCGCAGCTGCTGGCCCGGGGTGGCGCCGAGCGAGCGGGCGCACTCCATCGCGGCCGGGTCGACGCCCCGCAGCCCCTGGGTGGTGATGCGGACGACGGCGGGCAGCGCGTAGACGAGCGCCGCGGCCGCTGCGGGGGCACGGCCGACGCCGAAGAGGGCGACGACGGGGATCAGGTAGACGAACTGCGGCATGGTCTGGAAGACGTCCAGGACCGGTCGCAGCAGCCGCTCCAGGCGTTCGCTGCGCGCCGCGCCGATCGCGATGCCGAAGCCCAGGACCAGGGTGACCGCCACGGCGGCGAGGACCTGGCTGAGGGTGTCCATCGACGGCTCCCAGACGCCCAGGACGCCGATCGCGGCCATGGCGAGGACGGCGGTGGCGGCGGTGCGCCAGGTGCCGATGGTCCAGGCGAGGGCGGCGACGACGAGCAGCACCGACCACCAGGGCAGCCCAGTGAGTCCGCTGCGCAGCGGGTTCAGGACGCCGCTGGTGAAGTGGGAGGCCAGGTCGGCGGTGCCGCCGACGACCGGCACGCCGGTGTAGAGGTGGTCGACCATCCAGTCCTTGGCGGTGTTCACCGGTCCGGCGATCGCCACGGTCGTGTCGTCGGGCCAGACCCGGCCGTCGGTGAGCCGCCCGACGAAGGCGACGGCGGCCGTGACCACGGCGGCCAGGGTCCAGCCGCGCCAACCCCTCAGCAGGGCCGGGCCGGTGGGCTCGGTGCCGAGGCGGCGGCCCGCGGCCTCGGTCGTACGGTCCAGGACGACGGCCAGCAGCACGATCGGGATACCGGCGGCGAGGGCGGCGCCCACGTCGACGGAGGAGAGCGCCTGGTAGACCCGGTCACCGAGGCCGCCCGCGCCGATCACCGAGGCGATGACGGCCATGGAGAGCGCCATCATGATGGTCTGGTTGAGGCCGAGGAGCAGCTCCTTGCGGGCCAGCGGCAGCCGGGCCGTGAGCAGCCGCTGCCGTCCGGTCGCGCCGAGCGAGGCGACGGCCTCCATGACTCCGCCGTCCGCACCGCGCAGGCCGAGCGCGGTGAGCCGCGCCATCGGCGGAGCCGCGTAGACGACGGTGGCGAGAACGGCCCCGGGCACGCCGATGCCGAAGATCAGCACCACGGGGAGCAGATACGCGAAGGCGGGCAGCACCTGCATGGTGTCCAGCACCGGGCGCAGCACGCGGAACGTGCGGTCGGAGAGCCCGGCGGCGAGGCCGAGGAGCAGTCCGAGGACGACGGAGGCGAGGACGGCCACGACCATCAGCGCGAGCGTCTGCATGGTCGGCACCCACATGCCGAGCAGCCCGCAGACCAGGAACGACA
Organism: Streptomyces griseus subsp. griseus; assembly: GCF_003610995.1. Taxonomy (NCBI): domain Bacteria; kingdom Bacillati; phylum Actinomycetota; class Actinomycetes; order Kitasatosporales; family Streptomycetaceae; genus Streptomyces; species Streptomyces griseus. Next base: position 6,551,885 of record NZ_CP032543.1, on the reverse strand, counting down.
CGGCGGCGGTGAGCGCGAGCCGGATGCCCGCGACCCGCCAGGCGACGGCGGCGGCGAACACGGTGACTCCGGCCCAGCCGAGGGCCAGGAGCACCAGGTAGACACCGCGTACGGAGAGCACGACGGCGTTGCTGATGTGGCCGAAGAAGTACAGGAAGAGCGGGTGGCTGTCCCGGTTGGAGACGATCCAGTCGGTGACGTCGCCGAGCGGTGCCGAGAGGTCGGCGGTGAGCGCGTCCGGCCAGATGCCGCCGCCCCAGCGGCTCTGGACGAGGGGGACGAGGATCACGGCGGCGAGCGCGAGGAGCAGCAGCTTCCCGGCGGCCGGGCGTTCGCGGAGGGCGGCCAGCGGTCCCCGGCGCGCGCCCGCTCGCGCGGGGCGGGCCGGGGTGGCCTGGGCGGTGGCCATCAGAGGGTCACCTCGCGGGGGCCGTCCGGAGCGCCGGGGGTGGTCGCCCTGCCGGGGCCCGCCGTCCCGGCCACGACGTCCAGCAGGCGTGCCTGGTCGACGACGCCGACGAGCCGGCCGCCGTCCATCACCCGGGCGGCGGGATCGCCGGAGCGGGAGACCGCCTCGATCGCCTCGTACACGGTGGCGTCGGGGCGCACGGCCGGGCCGCTCTCGCTCTCCCCGGCGAGCGCGGGGCGCATCGCGGTGGCGACGGTGAGGACCTGCTCGCGCGGCACGTCGCGGACGAACTCGCGCACGTAGTCGTCGGCGGGCGAGCCCACGATCTCCTCGGGCGTGCCGAGCTGGACGATGCCGCCGTCGCGCATGAGCGCGATCCGGGTGCCCAGGCGCAGCGCCTCGCTGAGGTCATGGGTGATGAAGACCATGGTGCGGCCCTCCTCGCGGTGCAGCCGGACCACCTCGTCCTGCATCTCCCGGCGGATCAGCGGGTCCAGCGCGCTGAACGGCTCGTCGAAGAGGAGGACGGAGGGGTCGACGGCGAGTGCGCGGGCCAGGCCGACGCGCTGCTGCTGGCCACCGGAGAGCTGGGAGGGGCGGCGGTCCTCCAGACCGGCCAGGCCGACCTTCTCCACCAACTCGGCTGCCCTGGCGCGGCGTTCGGCCTTGCTGAGGCCCTGGATCTCCAGGCCGTAGGCGACGTTGTCCAGCACCGTGCGGTGCGGCAGCAGTCCGAAGTGCTGGAAGACCATCGCGGCGCGGTGGCGGCGCAGTTCGCGGAGCCGGGAGCGGTCCATGGCGAGGACGTCCTCGCCGTCGATGGCGAGGGTGCCGCTGGTGGGCTCGATCAGCCGGGTCAGACAGCGTACGAGGGTCGACTTGCCGGAGCCCGACAGGCCCATGACGACGAAGACCTCACCCTTGCGGACGTCGAAGGAGACATCGCGTACGGCAGCGGTGCAGCCGGTGGCCTCGCGCAGTTCGGCGGGCGGGAGGGAGGCGTGCTCGCTGCCGGGGATGCGGTCGGCCCTGGGGCCGAAGACCTTCCAGAGGTTGCGTACGGAGAACACGGCGTTCTCGTCGGCTGCCTCGACTGCGGCCTCGGTGGCCTTGGTTGCGGTCATCGGACATCACCTCCGGTGCTGGTACCGGTGACCGGGACGGCGTCACGCGCCTGGTCGCCCAGGAGTTCGGCGCACTTCTCGCCGACCATGAGGACTCCGATCATCGGGTTGACTGCGGGCATGGTCGGGAAGACGGACGCGTCGGCGATCCGGATGGACTCAAGGCCGCGGATGCGCAACTGCGGGTCGACGACGGCCTCCTGGTCGTCGGCGGCGCCCATCTTGCAGGTGCCCGCCGGGTGGTAGACGGTGTGGGCGACCTTGCGCGCGTACTCGCTGATCTCCTCGTCCGAGGTGACCTCAGGGCCGGGGCAGACCTCGCGCTTCAGCCAGTGGGCCAGCGGTTCGGTGGCCGCGATCTTCCGGGCGAGCTTGATGCCGTCGACCAGGGTGCGGCCGTCGTGGTCGTCCTCGTCGGTGAAGTAGCGGAAGTCCAGGGCCGGCTTGGCCTCGGGGTCGGCGCTCGTGAGGTAGAGACGGCCCCGGCTGCGCGGCTTGGGGATGTTCGGCGTCATCGAGACCCCGTGCTCGGGCTTCTCGTAGCCGAGCCGCTCCGGGTTGTCGGTGAACGGGATCTGGTAGAAGTGGAACATCAGGTCCGGGCCCCGGGATCCGGGGTCGCGGCGGACGAAGAGTCCCGCGTCGGAGTCCATCGCGGAGTTCTCCGGGATGGGCCCGTCGGTCTCCCAGACGATGACGGACTCGGGGTGGTCCAGCAGGTTCTCGCCGACGCCCGGAAGGTCGTGGCGCACCTCGATGCCCAGCGCCTCCAGGTCCTCGCGCGGACCGATCCCGGAGTGCAGCAGCAGGCGCGGGGTGTCCACGGCGCCCGCGCAGACGATGACCTCGCGGGCGGCGCGCAGCAGGATCTCCTCGCCGTCCTTCGTGCGGACGTGGACGCCGGTGGCGCGGGTGCCGTCGAACTCCAGCCGGTACGCCCAGGTCTCCAGCAGGATCGTGAGGTTGGGGCGGTCACCGGCCTCGATGTGCGGGTGGAGGTAGGCGACCGAGGCGGAGGAGCGCTTGTTGTTCTCGGGGTGGTAGGCGAGGTCGAAGAAGCCGGCGCCCTCGTGGAAGGGCGCGCTGTTGAAGCTGTCCACGCGCGGGACCCCGGCGGCCGCCTGGGCGGCGTCGACGAAGTCGCGGGCGATGGCGTTGCGGTCCTTCTCGTCGACCGGGACGATGTTGTTGCGCAGCCTGGCGAAGTACGGGTCCATCGCGGTGGCGCCCCAGCCCTCGGCGCCCGCCTCGGCCCACTCGTCCCAGTCGCCGGGCAGCGGCTTGAAGCTGATGAGCGTGTTGTGCGAGGAGCAGCCGCCGAGGACCCGGGCCCGGCTGTGCCGGATGTGGGAGTTGCCGCGCGGCTGCTCGGTGGTGGGGTAGTCGTAGTCGAGGTCGCCGCCGAGGAGGCCGAGCCAGCGGCGCAGGGTGAGGACGTCGTCGCGGTCGATGTCGGTGGGACCGCCCTCGATGACCGTGACGGTGGTGTCCGGGTCCTCGGTGAGCCGGGAGGCGATGACCGATCCGGCGGTGCCGCCGCCGACGATCACGTAGTCGGCCATGGGGCCGTCGGGGTCGGGGACCGCGGTGCTGCGGGGGGTGGGAGGCATCGGTCACTGCTCCTTCTGCAAGGTTCGTGCGTGTGCGTGGTGCTGCGAACAGCCGGACGGGGCCCCGGGGTCCGGTCGTTCCGGGGCCCCCGCAGGTGTCAGCCGGCGAACCAGCGCTGGGGGCGCGGGTTGAGGTTCTGGTAGATGTGCTTGGACTCGCGGTATTCGGCGAGTCCCGTCGGGCCCAGCTCGCGCCCCGTACCGGACTTGCCGAAGCCGCCCCACTCGGCCTGCGGGAGGTAGGGGTGGTAGTCGTTGATCCAGACGGTGCCGTGGCGCAGCCGTCCGGCGACCCGGCGGGCCCGGCCCGCGTCCGTGGTCCAGACGGCGCCGGCGAGGCCGTAGTCGGTGTCGTTGGCCAGGGTGATGGCTTCTTCCTCGGTACGGAAGGTCTCGACGGTGAGGATCGGGCCGAAGGTCTCCTCGCGGACCACCTTCATCTCCCGGTGGCAGCCGTCGAGGACGGTCGGCCGGTAGAAGTAGCCGCCTTCGGGGCGTACGTCGCCGGGCTCGGGGCGTTCGCCGCCGGCCCGGACGATGGCACCCTCCTCGCGGGCGGAGGCGACGTACGCCTCGACCTTGGCGAGCTGCTGGGCGGAGACGAGCGGGCCGCACTCCACGCCGTCGAGGGTGCCCCGGCCGAGGCGGATGGCGTCGGCGCGGCGGGCCAGCTCGGTGACGAAGCGCTCGCTGACGGTGTCCTGGATGATCAGACGGGCGCCGGCGGAGCAGACCTGGCCGCTGTGGAAGAAGGCGGCGTTCAGGGCCTGGTCGACGGCCGTGTCGAAGCCCTCCTCGGTGGCGCAGGCGTCGGCGAAGACCACGTTGGGGTTCTTCCCGCCGAGCTCCAGGGCGACCTTCTTCACCGTCGGCGCGGCTGCCTGGGCCACCTTCGTACCGCTGGCGAGGCCGCCGGTGAAGGAGACCAGGTCGACGTCGGGGTGCTCGGAGAGCCGGGCGCCCACCGGGTCACCCGCGCCCGTGACGAGGTTGGCGGCGCCGTCGGGCAGCCCGGCCTCGGCGAGGAGCTTGATCAGGTGGACGGTGGAGAGCGGGGTGACCTCGCTGGGCTTGAGCACGAAGGTGTTGCCGGCGGCGAGGGCCGGGGCGATCTTCCAACTGGCCTGGAGGAGAGGGTAGTTCCAGGGGGCGATCAGGGCGCAGACGCCGACGGGCTCGTGCACGACGATGCTGTGGACGTCGGGGTCGCCCGCGTCGACGACCCGGCCGCCGCTCTCGTTCATCACGAGGTCGGCGAAGTAGCGGAAGGCGTTGGTCACGTCGTCGACGTCGACCCGGCCCTCTTCGAGGGTCTTGCCGGTGTCGCGGCTCTCGGTGATCGCGATCTCCTCGCGGTCCCGCTGGAGCAGCTCGGCGACCCGGCGCAGCAGCCCGGCCCGCTCGGCGACGGGCTTGTGCGGCCAGGGGCCGTCGTCGAAGGCGCGCCGCGCCGCCGCGATCGCCGCATCGGTGTCCTCGATGCCGCCCTCGGCGACGACGGCCAGGACGGTGGCGTCGGCGGGGTCGAGGATCTCGCGCGTCGCGCCTGATCCGGCGGCCCGCCAGGTGCCGTCGATGTGGATGGTGCTGAGCGCCGACATGTCGTTTTTAGCCTTCCGTACCCGAAATGCCCTCGCCGGTTCGGCCGAGGGCGTCCTGCGCGGTGGACCGGGGTACGGCCACACCAGCGGTCGGAGCCCCTCCCCGGTTCGGCGGAATGTATGCCAAGAATTTCACTCTGCGTGATGCAGCTCACTGGTGAGGCGTGCTCGGGAGGTGCGCCGGGTCGCTTTCCGGCGGAAGTGGCGGGACCGGTTCGCAGGAACGCCCGGCCCCCCTCACGGACGAGCCCTGCGGGCACCGCCGCCCGGAGCACCCTGCCCAGAGCCGCGCCGGGATCGGCGGCGTACACGTCGCTGAACCACGCCATGCCGGCCCCGGCCCCGGCCGACCCGGCGGGGTGCCCGTCGCCCCGCTCCCGGTACCGGTCCGGCACCGCGCCCACGGGCAGGACGGTCACCTCCATGGGGCGACCGCGTGCGGCGTCGGCCAGGAGCGCGGCCGTGGTGGAGCGGTGCGGGCCAGGGCGAGGAAGCCCGCCCGGGACGGCATACGGGGCGGCGCGGCTGCCGGGCCTCAGCCCAGCAGCACCGGGAAGGCGGCCATGTCGTTCTGCGTCATCACCGGCAGCTTGGTGATCTCCGCGTCCGGGATCGCGAGCCGCAGTCCGGGGAAGCGGGCGAAGAGCGCGGGGAGGGCCACGGCCGCCTCGACGCGGGAGAGGGCGGCGCCGGGGCAGATGTGCGGGCCGTGGCCGAAGGTCATGTGGCGGTTGCGGGTGGCACGGGTGACGTCGAAGGCGTCGGCGTCGGCACCGTGCTGTTCGATGTCGCGGCCGATGGTGCGGTAGGAGATGACGACCCCCTCGCCCTCCTTGATCACGGTATCGCCGATGGTGATGTCCTCGGTGGCGAACCGCATCAGGAGGTGGGTGATGGGGGTGTCCCAGCGCAGGGTCTCCTCGATCACCGCGTCCCAGCCGACCTCGCCGGCCAGCACCGCCGCCAGCTGGTCCGGGTGCGAGAGCAGCGCGCGTACGGCGTTGAGGATGAGCCCGATCGTCGTCTCGTGCCCGGCGGCGACCATCGCCTTCAGGTTGCCCACCACCTCCTCCTCGGTGAGCGGCTCGCCACCCTCCTCGGCGAGGATCAGCGCGCTGGTGAGGTCGTCCGTCGGGTGCGCGGTCTTCTCGCGTACGAGATCGGTGTAGAAGATGTCCAACTCGGCCAGCAGCGCGAGGCGTTCGTCCTGCGGGGTGAGCATGGAGAAGAACGCCTTGTACTGCCGGGTCAGCATCGCGTGCTGGGACTCGTCGACGCCCATCAGCATGCCGACCACCTTCATCGGCAGCGGCTGGGCGAAGACCGCCTTCAGGTCGACGACGCCGTCCTCACCGCGCGCCGCGTCGAGGTTGTCCAGCAGCTCCTCGGTGAACTTCTCGATGGCCGGGCGGATCGCTTCGAGCCGCCGGGGGGTGAGCGCCTGGGAGGTCTTGGTGCGCAGCCGCCGGTGCTCGGCCCCGTCCACGGTGAACATGGAGCGCCCGGCGTCGATCATGCCGATCAGCGGCCAGTCACGTGTCACCACTCCGCTCCGCCAGAGCCCCCAGGTGTCGATGTCCTTCACCAGCCGGGGATCGACGAGGAGTTGGCGGGCCTCCGCGTGCCGGGTGACCGTCCAGGCGGGGACGCCGAGCAGTTCGATCCGGGCGAGCACACCGGCGTCGCGCAACCGCACGGTCTCCCCGTCGAGGTCCTGGACCATGGGGTCGATGGTGATGACCCCGGCGCCCCGGTCGGCCTGGGCGGCTGCGGCGTGCGGGCAGTTCACAACGCGTCTCCTGTCGTGCGTACGGGGGTGAAGCGGACGGGGAGCGCGGTCATCCCGCGCAGGAAGGCGGAGGGCCTGCGCACCAAATCCTCGGCTGGGACGGCCAGTTCGAGGTCAGGGAGCCGGTCCAGGAGGACCTCGATGCCGGTACGGGCGATGATCTCGGCGATCTCCTGCGCGGGGAAGGGGCAGCGGTACTCGCCGTGGCTGAACGCCATGTGGGCGTTGTTGCCGCCCCGCCCGGAGCGGACGACCAGGTCCGTGACCTGCTGCCGGATGTGGGGGTCGCCGTTGGCGGCGCCGAGGCCCAGGAGCAGCATGTCGCCACGGACGATGTTCTGTCCGCCGAGCCGGGCGTCCTGCGAGGCCCACCGCCCGGCCAGGATCTGGGTCGGGGCGTCCTCCCAGAGCACCTCGTTCATGGCCTCGGCGACGCTGTGCCGGCCGCCGGAGAGCGCGTCGGCGAACTGGTCCTCGGTGAGCATCAGCCGGGTCGAGTTGCTGATCCAGTCGGCGGTGGGCAGGTGCCCGGCGGCCGTGACGGCCATGAGGTCGAGGGCGTACTCCTCGTCGGTGAACTGCTCGGGGTGGGCGAGCATCCGCGAGGTCACGTCGTCCCCGGGGTTCGCCCGCTTGGCCGCGACGAGCCGGTGCATGTGCTCGCCGAAGCGCAGGTGGGCCTTCTGCGCGCCGGGCCCGCCGTCGGCCAGGTCCTTGAGCACCTGGGCGATGCCGGCACCCTCCTCGTCGGGGAAGCCTACGAGCCGGGCGAGGACGAGGACGGGTAGCGGGTCGGCGAATTCGGCGACGAGGTCGGCGGTGCCACGGCTGCACACGGCATCGATGAGCCGGTCGGCCAACTGCTCGCAGTGCTGCCGGATCTCGAAGGGGTCGGCCGCTTCGAGGGCGGGCACGACCATCTCGGCGTGGCGGCGGTGCTCGGCCCCCGCGGTGAAGTAGATGGACGGCATGGGCGTGCCCACCATGGGCAGCAGCGGCCAGTCGGCGGGGATGTTCTCCCACTGGTTCCACAGGGAGACGTCCCGGGGGTACAACTCCCCGTCGCTGGTGACCTGGTGGAGTTCCCGGTAGCCGATCACGAGCCAGGCGGGGAAGCCGCCGGGCAGTTCGACCGGGACGACGGGGCCGTGGTCGCGCCGCATGGAGCGGTAGAGCGCCTGGGGTTCGGTGTGGAAGCCGGGCCCGCTGAGCGGAACGGCTCCCGTGCCGTGGCCCAGGGGACAGCCACCGCCTCCACCGGCCGGGGGCACGGGCGTGGCGGACGAGGGCTTCGTCATCGTACGGACTCCAGTGGCGACGGCTTCGCGCGTTGCGACCATACGATCAACGCGGCACCACTATAAGGAGGTTCGGTGAACCGAAGGGGCTGAACCGCACCCTTTTCTGCTCGCTCCTGGCCGCCTCGACCCACTGCGGCGACCGTTCTCATATGACATCTGCGCTGGTTTGATCACAAGATCGACACGGACTCGCCGCCTCCGCTTCAGTGACCGTAGCCGGAGCCGTCTCCGGACGCGCGACCGCCTCCGCTTCAGCGCCCGCCGCCCGACGGCTCGGTGAACGCCACCCGGACCTGCCACCGGCCCGTCCGCAGCGTCAGACCGTCCGTGAGGTCCTTCGCCCGTTGCCCACCGGTCATCCAGAGATTGACGGCCGACCCCAGCAGGACCGGATCGAGGAGGGGCCGCCGCTCGCCCCAGGAGCGTTCCGTGCGGGCCTCCAGCCGGCGCCCGCCGCGCAGCCGGACCAGGCAGCGGGTCTCGTCCAGCCGCGCCACCAGGACGTTGAGGTTCTCGTACCGCACCGCCGCGTCGGCCGCCCAGTCCAGGGCCGCCACCTCCGCGTCCGCGACCGTCCGGGCCAGCACTTCGGCCGCGTGCGGCCAGTGGGGATGGTTCTCCTCGGTCGTGACGGCGTAGAAGCCGAGGGCCTCGGTGTGGTGCCCGGCCACCAGGGGCCGGCGCTGGAGGCCGACGACTCCTCCGGCCTCATGGACACCGGTCACGTCGTACGCCGTCGCGGCCGTACGGCGGACGGGCTCGGGGTCCGGTACGGGCAGCGGCTGCGGGGGTGCGTCCGGCACCCCGACCCCTCGTCCCGCGAGGAACGCGTACATCCGGGCCCGGGTCACCTCTCCGGAGGTGTCGACCGAGGCGAGCTGGCGGTCCACGACGGGCCGCAGCCCCGCCGGGTCGTGGAGGCGGGCCGCCGCCAGCAACTGCGCGTACACATCACCGTCGGGATCCAGCCGCGGCGCGCCCCGTCCGAACGCGGCGGCGGGCGAGGCCGGGTCCAGCTCGTCGAGACCGGTGGCGGCGAGCAGGGTGACGCGGTCGGCGGCGGCCGAGTAGAAGGTCGTACTGCCGTGGTCGCCGACCACCCAGTCACTGGCCACGACGGCAGCGCGCCACCCCTCCTCCGGCGGGATGATCATGAGTCCCGCGTCCATCGCTGCACCCAACCGCTCCAGGACGCCGGGGCGGGTGTGCCGGGCCCACACGTTGGGGTGGAAGACGGCCGCCACGGCGAACTCGTCCGCCGGGAGCGAGGTCACCAGCCGCAGGGGCAGCTCCGGATGGCGGCCGAGGAGCGAGTGGCCGCTCCAGGTGGAGTGGATGACCACCAGCCGGCGCCCGTCGACCGCGCCGAGCCGCGAGCGGTAGCGGTCCCGGCGGGACATGCTCACGATGATCCGCTGGAAGCACCAGTCGCCGACGGCCAGGGCGTACGGGACGGCCTCGGGACAGGTCTCGGCGAGCCGGTCGATCTGTGCCTGGTGCGAGACGCCGATCGCCTCCGGGACGACCTTCCCCCGCCACATCAGCTCCCGCCGGGACAGCCCTGCGGGGGACAGCGCGTCGCCCGTCGACTCGGTCACCAGCCGGTTGTACCCGGCGCCGTGCGGCAGCACCATCAGCGGGGCGTCGAGCCGGCGCATCGTCGGGTGCACCGAGCAGCTGACCGCCAGGTCGAAGCGGCGCCGGGTGGCCTCCTTCCAGCTCAGCACCTGGACGCCGAGCCCGGCGAGATAGGAGTCGAGCCCGTCCGCGAACGCCGATCCGGGGTTGACGGTGAAGAACTTGTCGATCCCGTCCTCGGGCCGCAGCAGGTGCATGACGTCCACCAGCCGGGTGGCCGAGGTGAGCGTCCGCGCCACCCCGAGCACGGCCGCCTTCGGTGCGTTCCAGGTGTTCCACCGTTCGTGGCCGGGCCGGGCGCCACGGCGGAACCGGGCGTACGGACGGCTGAGCGGCGACGGCACCGAGGACAACGCGTGGCTCCGGGGAGAGGCGAGGGACAGACCGAAGGGCAGGCAGAGGATCAGACCGGGGGTACGGCCGGCGGCCTCAGCCCCATGCTCCGCCGCAGCGTGCCGAGCTTCTCCTCGCAGGCTTCCATCAGGGGCCGGTCGTCGGCCTGGGTCTTGCCGACCCCGCCTACCCCGACCACCATCACCACACCCGGCCCCGGATCGGCTGCCAGGGCCAGGGCGGCATCCCGCAGACCGGCCAGCTCCCGTGTCCGGTTGACGAACACCCGCGTGGGCGGTGGCCCCTGACACGGCGGGGCGGCGGGCGCAGCGGGCGGCAGCTGGATGCCCTCGATGTGCTGCGCCATCAACAGGGGCCCGACCACGACGGCGTCCCCCGACACCGTGTTGTGCGTACTCCCGCCACCGCCCGTACCGAGGCTGCTCAACCCGTCTCCTTCCGCCGGTGCGGCCACCTGGCCCAGGTGAACGCGCCGGTTCCCTTCCCGGCTTCCGTCTTCCGGAACCCGCCCCGGCCCCGCACTGTAGCCGCGCTCTACGATCGGGGGCGTGTGCGCAGACGTCATAGTTGCCGAGGACGACGAGAAGCAGGCCGAGCTCGTACGCCGCTATCTGGAACGGGAAGGACACACCGTACGGATCGTGGGCGACGGGCTCGCCGCACTCGACGCCGTCCGGTACAAGGAACCCGACCTGCTCGTTCTCGATGTGATGATGCCTCGGGCGGACGGGCTGGACGTGGTGCGCGTGCTGCGGGCCGAGGCCCGGGAGCTGCCCGTGCTGATGCTGACCGCCCGCACCACCGAGGACGATCTGCTGCTCGGACTCGACCTCGGCGCGGACGACTACATGACCAAGCCGTACAGCCCCCGCGAGCTGATGGCCCGCGTCCGCACGCTGCTGCGCCGCACCCGGCGGCCGGCCGGGGTGGTGGAGGACCACGTCCTGCGGGTGGGCGGCCTGGTGGTCGATCCGGAGCGCCACGAGGTGACGGTGGACGGCGCGCCGGTGGAGTGCACGCGGGGCGAGTTCCGGATCCTGGCCGCGCTGGCGGCCGGTCCCGACCGGGTGTTCAGCCGTCAGCGGCTGCTGGAGGAGCTGCACGGCTTCGACCGCTACATCAGCGACCGGACGGTCGACGTGCACGTCATGAACCTCCGCAAGAAGATCGAACCCGCTCCCCGCCGGCCGGTGCGCCTGCTCACCGTCTTCGGCGTCGGCTACAAACTGACCGACCCGGCGAAGGCACGGCGTGCGTAGGAACCGGCCCGCCGCCCGGGTGCCGTTGCGGCGGAGTCTGCTGGGGCGGCTGCTGGGCGTGTCGGCGCTGGTCGCCGCGTGTTCGGTGGCGGCCACCGCCTGGCTCGCCGTGCAGACCACCTCGGGGGCGATCAAGCAGGAGCAGGGCCAGAACCTCACCGCCGACGCCCGGATCTACGACACCCTGCTCGGCTACGCCGCCCGCAACCCGACCTGGGACGGCGTGGACGCGACCGTACGGGAACTGGCCGAGCAGTCCGGCCGCCGCGTCGCGCTGACCACGCAGAGCAGGCAGCCGCTCGCCGACTCCGCCACCACCGAGACCCCGCCGGCACTTCCGCCGGAGGCCTCCGCGGTGGTCGACCCGTTGTCCGTCGACACCGTGCTCGCCGCCCGGAGCACCGAGGGGCAGGGCACGGCGGCCGACCGCATCGACCCGCGGGCGGTCGGGCCGTTCCTGCTCCCCGCGGGGGAACGGGCGGCGCTGCGGCGGACCGCCGACCGGAACGCGGAGTGCCTGAACCGGGTGGGGATCGCCGCGGACGTGGTCGTCGGGCCGAGCGGCCGGCCCCGCGTCCAGATGGTGGGCAACGACCCCGAACGGGCGCTGGCTGCCCGTTGCGACCCCTCGGACCTGGACGCGCCCACCCGCACCGAGAAGAAGGCGCTCAGCGCGCTCAACGATCTCGCCGACGCCTGTCTGGAGCGCCAGGACCGCGCCGGTGTGCGGCTGAACCGGGACCTCTCGTGGGGCGATGGCTACCCCGCCGTGGCGGAGCCGCTGCCCGTTCCCCGGCCGAGCGACGCGCCCCGGACGGCCCCCGCCCCGGAGGTGGCGCCGCCCCGGGAGCTGAACGGGGCGGACGACCGGGCCATCGCCTCGTGCGTGGGAACGGCGCGCAGCGAACAGCTCAGTTCGTACGTGGCCTCCCCCGCGCTCCTGTTCATCGGTGACGAGGGTGGCGCGACGGTGCCCGGCTTCGACCTCTCCCCCGCCAACACCGCGAAGATCGCCGGTGCGGCGGCCCTCGTCCTGGCGCTGACCGTGGGCGCCTCGGTCCTCGCGGGCGCGCGGCTGGTCCGCCCGCTGCACGCGCTGACGGGGGCCGCGCAGCGGATGCGGGACGGGGAGGAGCACGCCTCCGTCCCGGTCCCGGGGGACGACGAGATCGGCCGGCTGGCCGCCGCGTTCAACGACATGTCGGCGCACCGGGCACGGCTGGAGGAGCAGCGCAAGGCGATGGTCAGCGATGTGGCCCATGAGCTGCGGACCCCGCTGAGCAACATCCGGGGCTGGCTGGAGGCGGCCCAGGACGGTCTGGCCGACCCGGATCCGGCGTTCGTCTCCTCGCTGCTGGAGGAGGCGGTGCAGCTCCAGCACATCATCGACGACCTCCAGGACCTGGCCGACGCCGACGCCGGGGTGCTGCGACTGCACCCCGGACCGGTCCGGATCGGGGAGCTGTTGAGCCAGGTCGCCGCCGCCCATCAGGCCCGCGCGGAGACGGCGGGGGTGACGCTGACGGTGGCGGCGGGGACGGGGGCGGACCTGGTGCTGCGCGCGGACCCGGTCAGGCTGCGGCAGGCGGTGGGGAACCTGGTCTCCAACGCGGTACGGCACACTCCGGCGGGCGGGAGGGTGACGCTGCGCGCGTACGGGGGCGGGGGCGCGGGTGGGGAGTCGGGTGAGACCGGTTCTGTTGCCGGCTCCAACTCGGGCTCCGACTCTCCTTCCGGTTCCGGTTCCGGGGAGGTGGTGGTCGAGGTGGCGGACACCGGGGTCGGGATTCCGGCCGGGGACCTCCCGTACGTCTTCGACCGCTTCTGGCGTGCGGAGAAGTCCCGCAGCCGCCGTACGGGAGGCAGCGGCCTCGGGCTCGCCATCGTCCGGAAACTGGCCGAGGCCCACGGCGGGACGGCGAGCGCGACCAGTACGGAGGGCGAAGGCTCGGCCTTCACGCTCCGGCTGCCTACGGCGGACCCGGTGCCCTGACCGGTTCCCCGACGGAGGCGCTGACGGGTGCGCCGATGGATGCACTGGCGGGTGGGTTGATAGGTGCTCTGGCGGGTGCGTTGATGGGCGCTCTGATGGGATGACCACAGCGCCCTGACAGCTTCCTCATAACTTCCGGTCAGCCTGGCTCCCTGCCCCGTACCCGGTGCACTTCGGCACCCGGACCCGTCGCGGGGCGACGTACGAATGGAGCCATCCATATGACCGCATTGACCGCCCGTCTCTCCCTGCGCACCGCCGTGCTCGCCGCCGTCGCGGCCGGCACGGTGCTGCTCCCGGCCGGCGCCGCCTTCGCCGACGCGACGCCGAGGCCGTCGGCGCCCGCCGAGAGCGCCCCGGAGGTGGCGCCGGAGCGGGAGCGGGCCGCCGAGGCCGCGCCGAAGGATGACCGGGACCGTCCCGCCACCGCGCCCCGTGGCGGCGTCGCGGCGGGCGACCGCCCGGCACCCACCGCACCCCGCGAGGCCACTCCCGCCCCGGCGACCGCACCGCGCGGTGGCGTGGCGGCCGGTGAGCGCCCGGCCAGCGCCGAGGGCACCAGCACCACCGCCCTCGCCGGTTCGGTGGCCGGAGCAGCGCTGCTGGCGGGCGCGGGCACCCTCGTGCTCCGCCGCCGCAACGGCTGACCTCTCACCACCCCTCACCACTGAGACCGATCGTGGCGCCGTCCCGCACCGGGGCGGCGCCACGCCCGGTGGTCACTCCTGGAGCCCTCATGCACGTCCGCACCACCTCCCACCGCTCCCGGCCGGCCGCCCTGCTGGCCGCCCTGGTGGCCTGCGCGGCCCTGACGGCCTGCGCGGGACCGGAACCGTCATCGGCCGCGTCCCCGGCGGCCGCGTCCGCTCCGGCCTCCTCGGCACCGGCCCCCACCGCGACGGACGGGCCGCCCGCCGCCACGGACGCCCCCGCCCCCACCGAGGTCGCCGTCCCGTCCCTCAAGATCCGCAGCTCCCTGATGCGACTCGGGCTCAACGCGGACGGCACGGTCGAGGTCCCGCCCGCCGAGCAGGGCATGAAGGCCGGCTGGTACACCGGCGGAGCCGTGCCCGGCCGCCCAGGTGCGGCCGTCCTGATCGGCCACAACGACACCCGCTTCGGCCGGGCCGTCTTCCACGATCTCAAGGACATCCACAAGGGCGCCGCGGTGCTCGTCCGTGACGGCGACGGAAAGTCGCTGCGCTTCACCGTGACGGGCAAGGAGACGGTCAGCAAGAAGGCGTTCCCCACCGAGCGGGTCTACGGTGCCACCAAGGGCAGCACGTTGCGGCTGGTCACCTGCGACGGCGCGTTCGACGCGGAGGGGCACCCGGTGGACAACCTGATCGTCTACGCCGAGCTGGGCTGACCGGAGCCGCGCGGTGCCGAGTCGGTCCCTGTCCGAACCTTGATGGCATTCGCCAGGACAGACTCACGGCATCCGATGTCTACCGGTGGGTAACTCCCGCTGCTTTGATGGGTGCCGCCCGGTACGCCCCCACTCATTCAGCAGGAGACCTCGTGCCGCACTCCACGTTCCGCCGTCTTTCCGGCGTGGCCCTCTCCGCCGCGCTCGCCGCCGTCCCGCTGGCCATGAACGCGCCCCAGGCGGCTGCGGCCACCGCCGCCGAGACCCCGTCGCTGCGGGTGCTCTCGTACAACACGTTCCTCTTCAGCAAGACCCTGTACCCCAACTGGGGCCAGGACCACCGGGCGGCGGAGATCCCGAAGACCTCGTTCTTCCGGGGCAACGACGTGGTCGTGATCCAGGAGGCGTTCGACAACGGGGCCTCCGACGCGCTGCTGCGGAACTCCGCCGCCCAGTACCCCTACCAGACGCCCGTCGTCGGCCGGAGCAAGAGCGGCTGGGACGCCACCAGCGGCTCCTACTCGGCGACGACTCCGGAGGACGGCGGCGTCACGATCCTGAGCAAGTGGCCGGTCATCCGCAAGGAGCAGTACATCTTCAAGGACGCCTGTGGCGGCGACTGGTGGTCCAACAAGGGCTTCGCCTATACGGTGCTGAACGTCAACGGCGCCCGCGTCCATGTCGTGGGCACCCACGCCCAGTCGACCGACCCCGGCTGTTCGGCGGGAGAGGCCGCGCAGATGCGCAGCCGCCAGTTCAAGGCGATGGACGCCTTCCTCGACGCCAAGAAGATCCCGGCCTCCGAGCAGGTCGTCGTGGCAGGCGACTTCAACGTGGACGGGCACTCCGCCGAGTACGCCTCCTTCCTCGAGGACGCGGACCTGGCCCCGGCCGACACCAGGACGGGCCACACCTACTCCTTCGACACCCGCGACAACTCGATAGCCGCCGAGCGCTACCCGAACGACCCGCGCGAGGACCTGGACCACATCCTCCACCGCGTCGGCCATGTGAAGCCGTCGGGCTGGAAGAACGATGTGATCAAGGAGCAGAGCGCCCCCTGGACGGTCTCCAGCTGGGGCAAGAAGTACACGTACACGAACCTCTCCGACCACTACCCGGTGATCGGCTCGGCCGGCTGACCGCACGGGTGGGACAATCGGGGCCCTCCCCGCCCCACCCGTGAAGGACCCGCTCCATGAGCACCGTCGCCCAGCCGTCGTTCCAGCTCCTCCCCGGAAGCCCCGGCTCCCCGGTACTGCTGCACGTACCGCACGGGTCGCGAAGGATTCCCAAGGAGGTACGCGGCGGAATCCTCCTGGACGGCGGGGCTCTGGAGCGGGAACTCGACCACATCACCGACTCCCACACCGCCGAACTGGCGGCCCGGGCCACCGAGGCCTGCCCCACCCGGCCCTGGCGCTTCGTCAACGCCCTCTCCCGCCTGGTCGTCGACCCCGAACGCTTCCCGGACGACCGCGAGGAGATGCGGGCCGTGGGCATGGGCGCGGTCTACACGCACACCACCCACCGCGAACGTCTGCGGACCCGGGACATCGACCAACACCCGCTGCTGACCCGGTACTTCCACCCCTATGCCCAAGCCATGACGGAGGCGGTCGACGCCCGGATCGCCGCCACGGGCCGTGCGGTGATCGTCGACGTCCACTCGTACCCGAGCGAGCCCCTCCCGTACGAACTCCACGGCACCGGCCCCCGCCCGCCGATCTGCCTGGGCACCGACCCGTTCCACACTCCGCCGGAGCTGCGCTCGCTGGCGGAGGAGGCGTTCGCGGGGTTCGGGGGGACGGGGGTCGACAGCCCGTTCGCCGGTACGTACGTCCCGCTGAAGCACTACGGCTCGGACCGCCGGGTCACCGCCCTGATGATCGAGATCCGTCGCGACACGTACATGACCGAGCCGGGCGGCCCGGCGGGGCCGGGGCTGGACGCGCTGGCCGGGGCGCTGGCGGAGCTGGTGGCCGGGTGCTGACGCGGCGCACCACCCTCGCCCGGGACGGCTACCCGATCTCCACCACCGCGCCCACTCCGGCGGCCCGGACGGATCGTCATCGGGATCGTCCTCGCACCAGGAGCGGCGCCCGCACCCCCTCGGGACGAGGACGATGACCGTCCGGGCGGCCGGCCGAGCGGTGGGCCAGGACAGGGAGACGACTCCGGCGAGGTGTTCGATGGCGGCCGGGACATCCCAGTCCTGCTGCCGGAGCGTGGCGAGGGTGGTCGCGGGGACGACCACAGGTCCGGGGGCCCGCTCTCCAGCGCCCGGGCGAGCAGAGCCCACGCGGCGTCCCGACGGCCCCGGTCCGGACGGGTACGGACCACCACGATCGGCCAGGCTTCTTCTCGTGGGCGGGCCCCACCCCACACCGGGGTGCGGCCCGCCCACGAGTCGTCAGCCTGCCCTCAGAAGAACACCCCGCACCGCAGCAGCACGTTCGCGTACGGCCGTGCCTCCCCCGTCCGTACCACCAGGCGGGCGGCCGATGTGCGCGCCTTGAGCTCGTCGTGCGGGATCAGCTCCAGCCGGGGGAAGCGGCCGTCCAGGAGCGCCGTGGCCTCCGGGTTGGCGTCGCGGACCTCCAGGGCCGCCGTCGCACCCTCCACCGCCAGCTCGTCGAGAAGGCCCTCCAGCACCTCGGCGAACGACGGGGTCCCGGCGCGGAAGGCGAGGTCGACCACGCGGGGGCCGGGTGGGATCGGCATGCCCGCGTCGCAGATCAACACGGTGTCCCCATGGCCGAGTTCGGCGATGGCTCCGGCCAGGTGGCGGTTGAGGATGCCGGACTTCTTCACAGCGCGTCGACCTCCGCCGGAGTCGGGAAGGACGCCTGGGCACCCCGCGACGTGACCGCCGCCGCCCCCACCCGTACCGCGAAGGCCGCTGCCTCGCGCAGGTCGTCGCCCCGGCCCAGGCGCCAGGCCAGGGCAGCGGTGAACGCGTCCCCGGCCCCCGTCGTGTCGACGGCCTCCACCTTCGGGCTGACCAGGTGGTCCAGGGAGTCCGTCCGGCCGTCGGCCACCAGCGCCCCCGCCGCGCCCAGGGTGATCACGACCGAGCGCGGGCCGAGCGCGAGGAGGGCCGGGGCCCAGTCGTGCGGGGTCCGGCCCGCAGCCGCGCCCAGCATGAACCGCGCCTCGTGCTCGTTGACCACGAGCGGGTCGCAGGCGGCCAGGACCTCGTCGGGCAGGGGGGCGGGCGGGGACGGGTTGAGGACGAGGCGCGCCCCGGGGGCCAGGCCGCGCGCTGTCTCCGCGACCGTCTCCAGGGGAATTTCCAGCTGTACGGAGACCACCCGCGCGTCCGCGAGCAGCGGGGCCGCCGCAGCCACGTCCTCGGGGGTGAGGCGGCCGTTGGCGCCCGGGGACACCACGATGCTGTTGTCGCCCGAGGGGTCCACGGTGATCAGCGCGACACCGGTCGGGGCCCCGCCGACCAGGACGCCGCCGGTCTCCACGCCCGCCGCGCGCTGGCTCTCCAGCAGCAGACGGCCGTGGTCGTCGTCGCCGACCCGGGCGAGCAGCGCCGTACGGGCTCCCAACCGGGCTGCCGCGACTGCCTGGTTGGCTCCCTTGCCGCCCGGGTGGACGGCCAGGTCGGAGCCGAGGACCGTCTCGCCGGGGGCGGGGCGGCGTTCGACGCCGATCACCAGGTCGGCGTTGGCCGAGCCGACCACCAGGAGGTCGTAACGGTCGTCGCCGGAGGCGTTGTCGTGCATATCTCTGCTTCCTGCTTTCGTCGCTCGGGGGCCGGGAGCCGGGGTCAGGAGAAGTCGGCGACGTTCTCGCGGGTGACCACCTTGACCGGCACCTTCACCGTCTTCTCGACCGTGTCGCCCTTCGCCGCCTTCACGGCGTTCTGCACCGCGATCCGGCCCAGCTCGCTGGGCTGCTGGGCCACCGACGCGTACAGCGTCCCGGCCTCCACGGCCTTCAGGCCGTCCGGGGTGCCGTCGAAGCCGACGACCGACACGGACTTGCCGGCCTTGCTGCCGAGCGCCTTGACCGCGCCGAGCGCCATCTCGTCGTTCTCGGCGAAGACGCCGGTGATGCCCGGGTGTGACTGGATCAGGTTGGTCATGACGTCCAGGCCCTTGGTGCGGTCGAAGTCCGCGGGCTGCTTGGCGACCACCTTGATGTCCGGGTATGCCTTGAGCCCTTCGGCGAAGCCCGCTCCGCGCTCGCGACTGGCGGAGGTGCCCGCCGTGCCCTGGAGGATGACGATGCTGCCCTTGCCTCCCAGTTCGTCGGCCAGCGCGTCGGCGGCGAGCTTGCCGCCCGCCACGTTGTCGGAGGCGACGAGGGTGGCGGTGTCGGCCTTGTTCACGCCGCGGTCGGCGGCGATCACGGGGATGTCGGCCTTGTTGGCGCTGCGGACACCCGGGCCGACGGCGTCGGAGTCCACCGGGTTGACGATGATGGACGAGACTCCCGAACTGGTGAAGTTCTGGAGCTGGTTGGCCTGCTGCGAGGCGTCGTTCTGGGCGTCGGTGACGGTGAGGTCGATGCCCGCCTTCCTGGCCTCGGCCTGTGCGCCGTCCTTCATCTGCACGAAGAAGGGGTTGTTGAGCGTCGAGAGGGACATGCCGACCTTCGTCGTGCCGCCGGACGAACCGGAGTTGAAGTAGGACACCCCGCCGACGACGACGGCCACGGAGAGGGCCGCACCGGCGAACTTGAGCGCGCCCCTGCGCCCGGAACCCGGTGCGCCGGGGGCTGTTCCGGCCGAGGAGGCCGCGCCCGAACCGGCCTTGCGGCGCAGCGTGTCGAGGAGGACGGCGAGGGCGATGACGACGCCGATGACGACCTGCTGCCAGAACGCGGAGACCGAGAGGAGGTTGAGGCCGTTGCGGAGTACGGCGAGGATGAGCGCGCCGATCAGGGTGCCGGACGCCTTGCCCACCCCGCCGGCCAGGCTGGCGCCGCCGATGACGACGGCGGCGATGGCGTCGAGTTCGTACCCCTGGGCGGCCTGCGGCTGGGCGGAGACGAGGCGCGAGGCCAGGACGATGCCCGCGACGGCGGCGAAGAGGCCGGAGAGCGCGTAGATGACGATCTTCTGGCGCTTGACCCGGAGACCGGAGAGCCGGGCCGCCTCCTCGTTGCCGCCGATGGCGTACATGGAGCGGCCGATGAAGGTGCGCCCGAGGATGAGGGCGGTGATCAGGCCCATCGCGATCATCACGAGGACCGGGACGGGGAGCCAGCCGCCGAGGGTGTCGCCGAGCCGGGAGACGGAGTCGGGGAACGCGATCGGGCTGCCCTGCGAGATGACGAGCGAGAGGCCGCGGGCGATCGAGAGCATGGCCAGCGTAGCGATGAACGGCGGGAGTTTGCCGTACGAGACGAGGGCGCCGTTCACGAAGCCGCAGGCGATACCCGTGACGATCGCGAGCACGACCGCGAGGGCGACCGGGACCCCGGCGGACGTCGCCGACCAGGCCAGGACCGTGGCGGACAGGGCCGCCACCGAGCCGACGGAGAGGTCGATGCCCGCCGAGACGATGACGAAGGTGACGCCGAACGCGAGGATGGCGGTGACGGCCGCCTGCACGCCGACGTTCAGCAGGTTCTGCGTGGTCAGGAAGTCGCCGGAGAGCAGCGACATCGCCACCACCAGGACGACCAGGGCGCTGAGCGCGCCGTTGTCGAGCAGGACGCGGCGTATCACGGAAGTGCCACCTGCGCCCGTGTCACTCTTGAGTGTCTCAGTGGCCACGGGGGCCCTCCTCTTCGTTCTTCGGTGCGGGGTGTTCGTGGGTGCCGGCGGTGGAGACCGCGAGGGCCATGACGGCGTCTTGGGTGGCCTCGTCGGCGTGGAGTTCGCCGGCGATCCGGCCCTGGGCCATGACCAGCACCCGGTCGCTCATGCCGAGGACCTCGGGCAGGTCGCTGGAGATCATCAGGACGGCGTGGCCGGATGCGGTGAGCTCGTTGACGAGCTGGTAGATCTCGACCTTGGCGCCGACGTCGATGCCCCGGGTGGGCTCGTCGAGGATGAGCACCCGGGTGTCGGCCAGCAGCCACTTGCCGATGACGACCTTCTGCTGGTTGCCGCCGGAGAGGGTGCGGACGTGCTGGCCGAGGCCGGACATGCGGACGCCGAGCTGCTTCGCGATGCGGGCCGCCGCCGTACGCTGGCCTTTCAGGTCCACCAGCCCGGAGCGGGTCGCGGAACGCAGGGTGACCAGGCCGAGGTTCTCCTGTACGGAGGCGTCGAGAACCAGCCCCTGCCCCTTGCGGTCCTCCGGTACGAGGCCTATCCCGGCGCCCATCGCGGCGGGCACGTCGTGCCGGGCGAGGCGCTCTCCGCGTACGTCGACGGTGCCCGCGTCGTACGGGTCGGCGCCGAAGACCGCGCGCGCCACCTCCGTACGGCCTGCGCCGACGAGTCCCGCGAGGCCGACGACCTCACCGGCGTGCACGTCGAAGCTGATGTCGCGGAAGACACCGTCCCGGGTGAGCCCCCGGACGGACAGCAACACCTCGCCCGTGTCAGGGCGTTCGCGCGGATACTGCTGGTCGATGCTGCGGCCGACCATGAGCTGGACGAGCTCGTCCTCGGGTGTGGAGGCGGGCACCTGGTCGATGCTGCGGCCATCGCGCAGAACGGTGACGCGGTCACCGAGCGCGGCGATCTCCTCCAAGTGGTGGGTGATGAAGACGATCCCGACGCCGTCCGCACGCAACTGCCGGACGATCGCGAAGAGTTTGTCGACCTCCTCCGAAGTCAGCACGGCGGTCGGCTCGTCCATGATGAGCACGCGCGCCTCCAGGCTGAGAGCCTTGGCGATCTCGACCATCTGGAGCCGGGCGATGCCCAGTTCACGGACCTTGGCGTCCGGGCGCACGTCGACGCCGACCCGGCGCAGCAGCTTCTCCGCGTCCGCCCGCATGCGCCGGTGGTCGATGAGACCGAGGCGGCGCGGCTGGCGGCCGAGGAAGATGTTCTCGGCCACCGTCAGGTCGGGGACCAGGTTGAACTCCTGGTAGATGGTGGCGATGCCGAGCCCTTCGGCGTCCTGCGCGTTGTTGATGCGCACCTCGCGGCCCTCGGCGAGGATTCGGCCACGGTCGGGGCGGTAGGCGCCGGAGAGCATCTTGATGAGGGTGCTCTTTCCGGCGCCGTTCTCGCCGAGCAGGACATGGACCTCGCCTCTGCGCAGGTCGAAGTCGACGTTGTCGAGCGCCACCACGCCGGGGAAGGTCTTGCGCAGACCTT
This sequence comes from Streptomyces griseus subsp. griseus, assembly GCF_003610995.1. NCBI lineage: Bacteria > Bacillati > Actinomycetota > Actinomycetes > Kitasatosporales > Streptomycetaceae > Streptomyces > Streptomyces griseus. Next base: position 6,530,198 of record NZ_CP032543.1, on the reverse strand, counting down.
CGATACGCAGCAATTCATCGGCGTGGTGCACCAGTTGCTTCTCCGGTGCGGTCACCGGTCGCTCCTCTGGTCGGTCGCGTCCTGTCCGCACGAGCGGCGTACGACGAGACGGGCGGGCAGGGTGACGGACTGCGGGGTCCGTCCTTCGATCAGGTCGGCCAGCGCGCGTACGGCGGCGCGGGCCAGGTCCGCGGTCGGCTGGGCGATGGCGGTGATCGGCGGATCCGTGTGGACGAACCACGGGATGTCGTCGAAGGCCGCGAGCGCGATGTCGCCGGGAACTCGCAGCCCCCGGGCCCGGATCGCGTCCAGCGCGCCGAGCGCCATCAGGTTGTCGGCGGCGAAGACGACCTCGGGCGGCTCGGGCAGCGCGAGGAACCCCTCGGTGGCCCGCCGTCCGCTGGCGGCCTGGAAGTCGCCCTGTCCGATGTAGGCGTCGGGCAGGGCGAGCCCGAGCTCCCCCATCGCGTCCCGGAAGGCCTCGACACGCTCGTTGCCGGTGGTGGTGGCCGCGGGCCCGGCGATGATCGCGAGCCTGCGGTGGCCGAGCCCGTGCAGATGCGCGACCAGGTCTTTGACCGCGCCCGTACCGTCGGCCCGGACGACGGGCACGTCGATGCCGGGGATCCAGCGGTCCACGAAGACCATCGGCGTACCGCCCAGGGCGACCTCCCGCATCAGCGGGGAGCCGCCGTCGGCGGGTGAGACGAGCAGCCCGTCGATCCTGCGGTCGATGAGCGTGCGGATGTGGTGGTCCTGGAGCTCGGGCCGCTCGTCGGCGTTGCCGATGATGACGCTGTAGCCGAGCGCGCGGGCCTCCTCCTCGACGAAGCGGGCCAGCTCGGTGAAGTACGGATTGAGTACGTCACTGATGACCAGGCCGAGGGTGCGGGTCTGCGCGGTGCGCAGCGAGCGGGCCACGGCGTTGGGCCGGTAGCCGAGGCCGTCGACGGCGGCGAGAACGCGGGCACGCGCCTCCGCACTGACGGACGGATGGCTGTTCAGCACCCGCGAGACCGTCGCGACGGACACACCCGCCGCGGCCGCGACATCCTTGATGCTCGCCATGTCCGGACCACCTCCTTGTGGGTTCCGTACACCTCGAAACCAGGGGCGGACCGCTCGCACGACGCCATGGAATCGATTACAGGGACGATTGGAATCGATTACACGGCTGAAAACAAGACCCCCCTCCGCGTCCGAGACCGGATCGTGACGGGAGCGGCGGGACGGGGCTGGGCTGCGTGCCGGGCTGATCATGCCGCCCGGCGCGTGCCGCGACCGCTGAAGTGAGTACGAAGCCGTGCCGGATCGGGTCATGCGCCTCATGCCCGGACGGCGGGCCCCTGGCGAGGATCAGACCATGGATCCCCGCGCGTACGACGCCCCCTACCGGTCGGCACGCACCCCTCCTCCGCCCAGGCGCCCCGGTGTGGTGGCGCTCTCCGCGGTGCTCTGGCTGCTCACGTCGCTGTCCGCCTCCTGGCTGTGCGCCTTGGTCGGGGTGACAGTGCTGTGGGGAGCGGCGGCGGGTGCACCGGTCGGAAGCTTCCTGCTCAGCTGCTCCACGGTCCTGTGCGGTGGCGCGGGCATGCTCGTCGCGGTCTGCCGGGCACCGACGGTGCGCCGTATGTCCGGTGACGTGCGCAGCCTTCTGCTGGGAGCCCTGGCCTGCCCGGTACCCCTGGTCCTGGCGTCGGCCACGTGGTTCTCCGCCGGCTGACCGGTTCCGCAGCGCCCGCACACCGTCGGATCACGCCACCGGCTCGGCCCGGCAAAGCAGAAGACCCCACGCGAAGTGGGGTCTTGCTGGTGTCCGAGGGGGGACTTGAACCCCCACGCCCGATAAAGGGCACTAGCACCTCAAGCTAGCGCGTCTGCCATTCCGCCACCCGGACAAGGTGTCTGTCGTTCGCGGCGTGTTCCCCGCGGCGACATGGAAAACAATACCAGGGGTTCGACGCGCCTTTCACCTGCATATCCGGTGGTCAGGGCTACCTTCGCGTCCATGAGTGATCGTGGCTACCGCCGGCCCCGTCCGCTGTCTCCCCTGCGCGAGCATCTGCGCGACACCTTCTGGTTCGCCCCGACCATGGGGTTCGTCTGTGTGTTCGCGCTGTGGCTGGTCGCTTCCGAGGTCGACGATGAGATCGTCCGGTTTCTCCAGCGGGAGGAGGCCTACGACGAGCTCGGCAGCCTGATCTCCTTCGTCCAGGACGCGAAGACGATCGTCACCACGATCAGCTCGGCGATGATGACCTTCATCGGTGTGGTGTTCAGCATCTCGCTGGTCGCGGTACAGATGGCCAGCGGGCAGCTGACACCCCGGGTGGTGCGGATCTTCGTCCGGAGCCGGATCAGCAAGCTCACGATGACGGTGTTCCTCGCGACGTTCCTGTTCTCGCTGCTGGTCCTGACCTCGTACGAGAGCGAGGCCGACCCGCGCCGGGTGGTCTCGGTCCCGCTGCTGCAGAGCCTGCTCACGCTGGTTCTCGTCGGGCTGAGCCTGCTGCTGTTCGTCGTCTATGTCAGTGCGACGCTGCGGCTCATGCAGGTCGGGCCGGTCGTCGACAGGATCGCGCGCGATTCGTTCCGGGTGCTCGGGCGGATGCCCCGGGGTCCGGGCGGGGCCGAGGGGCTGGGGCCGGAGACCGGGCGGGTGGTGTACCAGGGGCGGGCCGGGGTGTTGCGGGACGTGAACACGGCGCGGCTCGTCCGGGCCGCTCGGCGGCAGGACGTGGTGCTGCGGCTGATCCCCCGGATCGGGGACTTCGTGGTGCCGGGCACGCCGGTGGTCGCCGTCCACGGTGGAGACGCGCCGTCGCGTCGGCTGCGGTACGCCGTGTCCGTCGGGGTGGAGCGCACCCTGCACCAGGATCTGTCCTTCGGCTTGCGTCAGCTGGTCGACATCGCGCTGCGGGCCCTGTCGACCTCCGTGAACGATCCGACCACCGCCGTCCAGTGCCTGGACCGGATCGTGCAGTTCCTCGCGGCCGTGGTGGACCTGCCGCTGGGGACCGTGCACCACCGGGACCGGTCGGGGCGGGTGCGGCTGGTGCAGGAGGGGCCGGCCTGGGACGACCTGGTGGATCTCGCCTTCGAGGAGATCCGCTGGTGCGTGGCCGGGAGCCCGCAGGTGTCGCGGCGGCTGCTGGCGGGGCTGGATGATCTGCTGCTGCTTGCGCCGGAGGAGCGGAAGCAGCCGTTGGTACGGCACCGCGAGTTGCTCGTCCAGACCGTGGAGCGGACCGTTCCGGTGGCCGCCGACCGGGAGTTCGCGCTGCTTCCGGACAGGCAGGGCATCGGGTAGCGCGCGGGCGGCAGTAGGGCCGGCCCGCCGGAATGGCTCCGGCGGGCCGGCCCCGTGTCCGGCGCGTGTCAGTCGCCGCAGCGGCCCGCCTTCAGGGAGTGCAGGTGCTCACTGGACTTCCGGGCGAAGGCGAGCGAGTCCACCGGGTTGTCGTGCTCGGCCTGCCAGTGGTGGTAGGTGCGGCCGTGGTGGGTGCGGCTGGTCACCTTCGAGAGGAACGTCTTGTAGTCGATGTCCCCGTCGCCCACGTCCGACATGCGGTAGCCGTCGCGCGTCGTGTCGTCGCGGACGCCGTCCTTGACGTGGAAGAGCGGGTAGCGGTCGGGGTGCTTGAGGACGTACTTCAGCGGGTCCAGCGGGGCCTTCGTGCCGTCCACGCGCTTCGAGAAGCGGAACTGGGCGCAGTACGCCCAGTAGATGTCCAGCTCCAGGTAGACCAGGTCCGGGTCGGTCTCGGCGAGCAGGACGTCGTAGAGGCGCACGTTCGGCTTGTCCGTCGCGAAGGAGAACTCCTCGGCGTGGTTGTGCTGGTAGAACTTCATCCCGCGCTTACGGGCGGCGGCCCCGTACTTGTTGAAGTCGTCGGCCGCCCGCTTCCAGCCGTCCACCGTGGAGCCGTAGCGGAACGGGCCGGAGGCCGTGCCGATGTGCTTGAGGCCGAGGGCCTGGGCGTCGTCCAGGACCTTCTCCAGGTTCTGGGCGAAGGTGTAGGCGCCGGGGTTGTTGTCGTCGTAGTAGCCGACGTGGCTGCCGATCGGGTTGAGGCCGTGGTCCTTGGCCAGCCGCTTGAGCTGGGCGAGGGTGATGGGGCCCGCCGAGCCCTGGGTGTAGCCCGCGAACTCGATCTCGTCGTAGCCGTACTTCTCCAGCTCGCTGAAGACGGGGCCGAAGCCGAGCGTGGAGACCTGGTCGCGGAGGCTGTAGAGCTGGATGCCCAGGCGGCCGGGGGGCAGGACGGGCTTGCCCTTTCCGTGGCCATGACCATGGCCGTGGCCGGGGCCGTGACCGTGGCCCTTGCCGGGTCCCTGCGCGTGGTCCCGGCCGGCGGCCTGGGCGCTCGCCGTGCCGATGATCGTGGCGGCGGTCGCCCCGGCGGCGACACCGAGGATGTTGCGGCGGCTCAGTCTGCGGGCGAGTTCGGTGTCCTTGGAGATGCGGCTCATGTTCGCGTGACTCCCTTGGGTGACATGGGTGACGTGGGGTGAGCAGTGCGGTGCCGGGGCGTTGTCAGTGCAGTCCGGCAAGCTGGAGGAGCAGGGACTTCACCTCGGTGGCCCTGACCCGGTCGGTGAACGCGTGGGGGGTGGAGCAGAGGATGAGCGGACCTTCGTCGTCGCTCTCGGGGAGGCGGCCGTGGCTGCCGCGAATAGGTGAGGGGTCCAGGGGGACGACCGCCATGCGGTAGCGCATCCCGAGCTTCTTGCGGGCGACCGCCGAGACGGCCTTGAGCCGTACGTAGGGGTCCTCGGGGTCCATGAAGAGCTCGACGGGGTCGTAGCCGGGCTTGCGGTGGATCTCGACGAGCTGCGCGAAGTCGGGGGCGCGGGCGTCGTCCAGCCAGTAGTAGTACGTGAACCAGGCGTCCTTCTCCGCCACGGCCACCAGCTCTCCGGAGCGGGGGTGGTCCAGGTGGTGCGCCTTCTTGCCCTCGTCGTCCAGCAGCTGGTCGATGCCGGGCAGCTCCGCGAGCACCTCCCGGACCACTTCCAGGTCCTCGGGGCGGCGTACGTAGATGTGGGCGAGCTGGTGGTCCGCGACGGCGAAGGCGCGCGAGGCCATCGTGTCCAGGTACTCCATGCCGTCCTGCGTGTGCACCTCCAGCAGGCCCGCCCGGCGCAGCGCCCGGTTGATGTCGACGGGGCGGCTGACGCGGGTGATGCCGTACTCGGAGAGCGCGACGACGGTACGGCCTTCGGCGCGGGCGTCGTCCAGCAGCGGGGCGATCGCCCGGTCGAGGTCGGCTGCGGCCCGGTGGGAGCGGGGGTCGTCGGGGCCGTAGCGCTGGAGGTCGTAGTCGAGGTGGGGCAGGTAGCAGAGCGCGAGGTCGGGGGTGCGGGTGGTGATGATGTGGCGGGTGGCGTCGATGATCCACTGGGAGGAGACCAGGTCGGCGCCGGGGCCCCAGAAGTGGAAGAGGGGGAACGTGCCGAGTTTCTCGGTCAGTTCGTCGTGCAGGGCGGGCGGCCGGGTGTAGCAGTCGGGTTCCTTGCGGCCGTCGGCGTAGTAGACGGGGCGCGGGGTGACGGTCCAGTCGGTGTCGGCGCCCATCGCGTACCACCAGCAGATGTTGGCGACGGTGTAGCCGGGGTGGGCTCGGCGGGCCGCGTCCCAGAGCTTGTCGCCCTCGACGAGGCCGTTGTGCTGGCGCCAGAGCAGGACGTCGCCGAGCTCGCGGAAGTACCAGCCGTTGGCCACGATGCCGTGCTCGGAGGGCATGGTGCCGGTGAGGAAGGTGGACTGGGCGGCGCAGGTGACGGCGGGCAGGACGGTGGAGAGGGGGGCCCGCGCGCCCTGCTTCCCGAGCGCCGTGAGGTTCGGCATATGGGCCAGGAGCTGCGGGGTGAGGCCGACGACGTCGAGGACGAGGAGGGGGGTGGGGCGGCGCCCTGTTCCGTCGGTCATGGCAGCTCCTTGAGGCCGAGGTCGACCAGGAGGTCGCGGGCGAGGGTGAGTTCGGCGGCGATGCCGTCGGCGAGTTGTGTACGGGTGCGGGGCCGCAGTTCGGCGGGCAGCGCCTGCCAGGTGTACGTCTCCACCTCCAGGTGCCGGGTCAGCGGCACCGCTCCCCCGACGAGCCGGGCGAGCGTGGCGCGGAGCACGGGCAGCGTGGAGGTGAGCGGGGGCGCGGGCGGCGCGTGCAGGGGTACGTGGAAGTGGGCGCGCCATGGGGTGGAGTCCGGGAGCGCCCGGCCGGTGACGGCCTCGTCCAGGTCGTCGGTGCCGCGCAGCCCGGCGGCCGTGCGTGTACGGGTCTGGTGGAGGAAGCGGGGTTCGGCGAAGGCGGCGAGCGCGGTGCGGACCTCGGGCAGGTGGGGGTGTTCGGCGTGCAGGGCGGCGGAGAGCTGGGACTTGACCACCGGGATGCCCGCTGCGGCCAGGGCGTCGAGTGCGGTGTCCGGCTCCTCGAAGGAGGTCGCCAGGTGGCAGGTGTCGACGCAGATGCCGATGCGTTCGTGGCCGACGTCGGTGAGCGGGGCGATGGTGTCGGCGGTGGTCTCCACGGTGCAGCCCGGCTCCGGTTCGAGGCCGATCCGGATCGACTTGCCGGTGAGTTCGGCGAGGGCGTCCAGGCGCTGGGCGAGCGTGGTGAGGGCGGCGCGCGCGGTGCGGGCGGCCCCGGGGTCCGTGTCATAGGGGGTGCGCCAGGCCAGCGGGAGCGTGGAGATGGTGCCCTCGGTGACGTCGTCGGGGAGGAGGGCGGCCAGCAGCCGGGCCAGGTCGGTGGTGTGGGCGAGCCGCTCGGGTTCGGTCCAGTCCGGGCGGTAGACCCGGTACTTGACCTCGTCGGCGCCGAACCCCTCGTACGGGAAACCGTTGAGGGTGACCACTTCGAGCCCCCGGCTGTCGAGTTCGGCGCGGAGCGCGCGGAGTTCGGCGGGGTCGTTGATCAGGGTGCGGGCGGCCTCCCTGGCCAGCCAGAGGCCGATGCCGAGCCGGTCCCTGCCCAGGCGCCGGCGGACCGGCTCGCAGTGGTCGCGGAGCTGGGCGCGGACGCCGTCCAGGGTTTCGGCGGGGTGGACGTTGGTGCAGTACGAGAGGTGGACGACGGTTCCGTCCGGGTGGCGGAAGCGCATGGCCTCACTCCCCGCCGCGCAGGATGGAGTTGCCCTCGTGGAGGGAGTCGGGGGCGGGGACGTCCAGCTGGAGCCGGCCGCTCTGGCCGTAGAAGGCCACGGGGTTGCGCCACAGGACCTGGTCGACGTCGTCCTCGGTGAACCCGGCCTTCAGCATCGCGTCGGCGACCTTGCGGGTCTTGAGCGGGTCGCTCTTGCCCCAGTCGGCGGCGGAGTTGACGAGGATCTTCTCGGTGCCGTGGTTCTTGAGGATGGTGACCATGCGGTCCTCGTCCATCTTGGTGTCCGGGTAGATGGAGAAACCGGCCCAGCAGCCGCTGTCGGTGGCGGCCTTTACGGTGGTCTCGTTGAGGTGGTCGAGGAGGACGTGCTCCAGGGGGAGGTGCGATTCGCGGATGACGTCGATGGTGCGGTGGAGACCGGCGAGCTTGTCGCGGTGCGGGGTGTGGACGAGGGCGGGCAGCCCGTGGTCGGCGGCGAGCTGGAGCTGGGCGGCCAGCGCGTGGTCCTCGGCCGGGGTCATGGAGTCGTAGCCGATCTCGCCGACGGCGACGACGGAGTCCTTGACGAGGTAGCGCGGCAGCGCGTCCAGGACGGGGGTGCAGCGGGGGTCGTTCGCCTCCTTGGGGTTGAGGGCGAGCGTGCAGTGATGCGCGATGCCGTACTGGGAGGCGCGGAAGGGCTCCCAGCCGAGGAGGGCGTCGAAGTAGTCGAAGAAGCTGGCGGGCGAGGTGCGGGGCTGGCCGAGCCAGAAGGAGGGTTCGACGAGGGCGCGGACGCCCGCGTCGTACATCGCCTGATAGTCGTCCGTGGTCCTGGACGTCATATGGATGTGGGGGTCGAAGATGCGCATCAGGACTCCTCCGTGGGGGCGGCAGGGGTGGTGCGGGCAAGACCGAGGGCGGTGTCAAGGTCGGCCGGGACGTCACGGCCGGCGGCGGTCCGCTCGGCGGCGAAGTCGCTCAGCATGCGCGCGAGTTCGTCGTCCCCTCGGGCCCTCTCGCCGAGCCGGGCGACGGTATCCAGCGGCACCCCGGTGAAGAGGCACTTCAGTACGGCGTGACGCCAGGCGTGCGGATCGAGGTGGGCGGCGGCGTACGGGCCGACGGCGGCGGCCACCAGCCGGGTGTCGTTGGTGCGCAGAGCGTCCTCGACGAGCGGGAGGGCCGTTGCGCCGAGGTCGAGGCGGTCCAGGGTGAGGAGGACGGCGCGGCGTTCGGCGGCGGTGCCCTGTTCGTAGAGCCGGGTGACGGAGGGCAGCGGGGCACGCGCCTCGATGAGCAGGAGGGAGCGTACGGAGTCGGCGTGGGCCGTTCCGCAGTGGCGGCCGGCGGCGGCGTAGCGGAGCTCCCAGGGAGGAGAGGCGTACGGGGAGGTCGCGGCGTCGCCGGTGCCTTCGGCGCGGGCGGTCTCGGCACCCGCGCTCCCGGCTCGTGCGGGCTCGCGGGGCGCTGCGGCGTGTGCTGCCTCGGCCAGGGCCTCGGCGAGCCAGGTGCGGGCGGCCGCGTCGAGTTCGGCGTCGAGTTCCTTGCGGGACTTCAGCACGGTGCTCCCCCTTTCTTCTTCGCGGGGGCCTGCTGCATGGCGTCGCGCAGGAAACCGATGGAGGTGCGGGCGAGTTCGGGGCCCGCGTGGGAGTGGCGGGGCAGTTCGACGACGGTGAGGCCCTGGTAGTCGGCGGCGGCGAGGGCGGCGAGCACGGGCGGGAAGTCGATCTCCCCGTCGCCGAACGGGAGGTGCTCGTGGACGCCGCGCCGCATGTCCTCGATCTGGACGTGCCGGAGCCAGGGGGCGGAGTCCTGGACGCACTGCACGGGGGACGCCTCCTCCAGGCACTGGCAGTGGCCGATGTCGAGGGTGAGGCCGAGGGGGGCCGGGTCGCCGAGAAGGGCGCGGAGGTGGTGGAAGTCGGCGAGGGTGGCGAGGAGGTGACCGGGCTCGGGTTCGACGGCGATGGGGATGCCCGAGCGGTCGGCGGCGTCGAGTACCGGGGTGATCGCCTCGGTCAGGCGCTTCCAGGCGGTGTCCGTGGAGGTGGCCGGTGGGGTGATGCCGCTGAAGCAGTGGACGGCGTGCGCGCCGAGTTCGGCGGCCACGTCCACGGCACGGACGAGCAGCGCGGTGCGGGCGGCGCGGGCCTCGGGGTCCGGGTCGAGGAGGGAGGGGCCGTGCTTGCGGCGCGGGTCCAGGACATAGCGGGCGCCGGTCTCGACGGTGACCCGGAGCCCGAGGGAGGTGAGCCTGCGCCGGACCTCGCGGGTGCGTTCGGCGAGGCCGGGGGCTAGGGGGTCCAGGTGCATATGGTCGAGGGTCAGGCCGACGCCGTCGTACCCGAGGTCCGCGAGGAGGCCGAGGGCGTCGTCGAGGCGGAGGTCGGTGAGCCCGTTGGTGCCGTAGCCGAGGTGGAGGGTCATGTGGGGCTCACCTTCCGGGAGAGGGCGCGGGCCAGGGGGACGAGCGCCATGACGGCGAGACCGGAGCGGGGTGCACCGGCCCGGGTGGCCAGCGCGGCCTGGAGCGGGATCATGGCCCGGATCCCGCCGCCGACCGCCCGCTGGGTGAGGGACGGGGACGGGTTGAGGGCGGCGTGCAGGAGGGGTGGTCCGGCGGTACGGAGGTAGGCGCCGGTGAACGCGGTGAGCAGGAGGGAGGTGAGGGTGGAGGCGGTGAGGCCGGTCGTGGCCAGGCGCGCCGGGGGAAGCCCGGTCGTGCCCGGTACCGGCACGACGGCCTGGCCCTGGTGTGCCGGGGGAAGGGCCCCGAGGCCGCCCGCGCCAGGCTCCGGTTGCCCCGGTACCCCCGGCACTGCGGTCCCGCCCGTGCGCCGCCCCCGGTCCACCGCGAGCACCGCCGCGCCCAGAGCCGTCGTCGTGGCCAGGACCGCCAGCGGTACGGCGGTGGACCCGCCCTGCGCCTCGTGGCGGGACACGGCGGTGACGCCGTACGTGTGCGCCCCGAGCACCAGGGCTGCGGGGAGTGCGGCGGCCAGGGCGCCGAGCGCCGGACGGTGCGGTGCGGCAACGTTGTCGGGGATGGCGGTGAGCCGTACGGTCCCGCCACGCGCCGGACGCGCGGTGCGTGCTCCGGGCCTCGGGCCCCTGCCGGCGGGCGCCCCCGCCGTGGCCGTGGCTGACGCCCCCAGCAGCAGGTCCAGGGAGCGGGCCACCGCCATCGCCGCCGGGCCCGCCTTCGTGTGCTTGAGGTGGAGGTCGTAGGCCCAGACCGTGGCGGCCAGGCCCGTGGCAACCGTCAGCGCCGGGCGACCGGCCCGGGCCGCGAGGGCCAGGCCCGCCGCCGTGAGGAGACCGGCCGCGCCCAGGGCGGCCTGCGGGCTGATGCGGCCCGAAGGGATCGGCCGGTGCGGGCGGTCCACGGCGTCCTCCTCCCGGTCCGCCCAGTCGTTGAGCGCCATCCCCGCCTCGTACAGGCAGAGCGAGGCGCCGACCGCGAGTGCGGTGCCCCGGCCGGGGCTGCGGCCCACCGCCGCCGCCCCGGCCAGTGCGTCACCCGGCACGGAGAACAGTGCGGAGACCCGGAACAGCTCGGTCCAGGCACGCACGGTGTCCCCTCTCCCGCTACCGGGGGACGGTGGGTGCCTGTCCGGTGCGGGCGCAGTCCCACCCGCACCGGACAGGCCGTCTTCGGGGGCGGTGGCCGGTGCCCCGCCCCGTACGGCGTGGCCGTTCAGCCCCGCCGGTGCCGCCCGCAGCCCGGCGGGGAGCGCCCCGAGCGCCGACAGCAGCCGCAGTCGCCACCTCACGCCTTGCCCCGCAGCCGCTCGGCGAAGGCCAGCAAGGTGGCGTACTGCTCGGCGAGTGCGGCCGAGGTGCCGCCGTCCGGGTCCTTGAAGTAGAAGCCCAGCTCCGGCCGGGGCCCGCTCAGTCCCAGTTCGTGCGAGCGGGCCAGCAGCCGGGCGAGGTCCAGGACGAGCGGGGCGGCGAGGGCCGAGTCGCAGCCCTGCCAGATGGTCTGGAGGATCATGCGGGAGCCGAGGAAACCGTCGAAGGCGATGTGGTCCCAGGCCGTCTTCCAGTCCCCCATCGCGGGCACGTCGTCGATGTGGACCTCGCCCTCGGGGGCGGTGCCGAACGTGTCGGCCAGGACTCGTTCCTTGCCCGCGTTCTTGGCGGCGGCCGCCGCCGGGTCGGCCAGCGCCGCCCCGTCCCCGCCGCCCAGCAGGTTCGACCCGGACCAGGCCCGTACGGGCAGGGCGCGCTGGAGGAACATCGGGGCGAGCACGGAACGGAGCAGCGTCTGGCCGGTCTTGCCGTCGCGTCCGGCGTGGGGAAGCCCGCAGGAGTCGACGGTGTCGGCCAGGGCGGGGGTGCGCAGGCCGGTCGAGGGGGTGAAGTTGGCGTAGGAGCAGCCGGCCCGGAGGGCGGCCGCGGCGTAGAGCGAGCTGGCGGGGAGCCGGGGGTCGTCGGGACCGGGGGCGGGCTCCGTGGAGGAGACGTTGATGACGACCGTACGGGCCAGGTCGTGGCGGTGGGCGAAGTCGGTGAGGTCGGCGGCGAACGCGGCGATGAGTTCCTGGTCGGTGCGGGTCTCCCCGGGGAGCGGTCCGCCGGGGCGTATCTCGGCGTCGGCCGCGTCGAGTTCGGCGCGGACGGCGGTGGGGAGGCGGTGCGGGAGCACACCGCCCTCGGCGAGCGCCTCGGCCCGTTTGGCGAGCGGGCAGTCCAGGGTGTCGTGGCCGCCGAAGACCAGCGAGGTCAGGGGCGGCAGGCCGCTGTCGGCGAAGGGGGGCGTCTCGGTGACCATGCCGGTCGGCGGGTGGAGGCCCGCGGCGATGGCGGCGCACCCCGCGGTGGCGGTGGTGGCGACGGAGCCGCGCGCTCCGATGAACCAGACGCCGGTACGGGGGCCTGGGGCGCCCGTGCGGTCTGGACTCTCCGTACGGCGTTCACGATCGGCATGTGCGGTCACGGGCTGCCTCCCTGGGGGATGAAGAGGTGGAGGACGGCGGGCGGGGAAGGGGTCGGTGCCTGCCCCGTCCGCCGTCGGCAGAGGTGGCCGCCCTACTTCGAGGGCAGCTCCTTCAGTTGGATGTTGCGGAAGGAAACGTGGTCGTCGGGCCCGTGGTTCTGGAGTCCGATGTAGCCGTTCTTCAGGCTGCGGGCCGGGTCGGTGTTGGTGAAGTCGTTGATCTTCGCTCCGTTGAGGAAGATCTGCAGACGCTCGCCCTGGACCTTGATCTCGTAGCTGTTCCACTGGCCCGGCGGCCGCAGGACGCGGTCACGGGCCTTGATGTTGGCCGACTTGAACCCGTAGACGGCGCCGGTGGTGCGGTCGGCGGCATCGGTGGCGTCGATCTGGATCTCGTAGCCGTTGTTCACGGCCGACCAGGGGTCGTCGGACTCCGGGAAGCCCACGAAGACACCGGAGTTGTCGTCACCGGCCATCTTCCAGTCCAGCTTGAGCGAGTACGCCTTCAGCTCCTTGGCCTGGTAGGTGAGCAGGCCCATGCCGCCCTCGGAGTGCAGGGCGCCGTCGCTGATGGAGAACTTGCCGGGGCCGGCCTGCTTCCACCCGTCCAGCGTCTTGCCGTTGAAGAGGGGCCGGTAGTCCTTGTTCGGCTTGCAGTCGGCCTTGACCTGGCCGGTGGCGTAGCGCAGGCCGCCGGAGAGGTGCTGGCGGAAGGCCGTCTCCGCGTAGGACTCCTTGGTGTGGCCGAGGCCGGTGTAGAAGGAGCGGCCGCCCTGGTAGGTCTGGCACCAGGAGATCGGGTGGTCCCCCTTCATGTTGCCGCCGGTGTAGGTGGTCTCGTCCAGGGTGGCCAGCACCTTGGCCTTGTCCCGGGGGTTGGAGCGGTAGTTGTACCACTCGTCGGTGCGCTCCCACTCCTCGTCCAGGTGCGCGGTGGCCGGATGGTCGTGGTCCTCCACGCGGACGGTGGCCGGCTGGATCTGCGGGTGCGAGTCGAAGTAGGCGCCGACCAGGCCGCCGTAGAACTCCCAGTCGTACTCGGTGTCGGCGGCCGCGTGGATGCCGACGTAACCGCCGCCGGTGGCCACGTAGTTCTCGAACGCCTTCTGCTGGTCGGCGTTGAGGACGTCACCGGTGGTGGAGAGGAAGGCGACGGCGTCGTAGCGGGCGAGGTTGCTGGTGGTGAACTGGGCGGCGGACTCGGTGGAGTCGACCGTGATGTTGGTGTCCTTGCCGATCTCCTTCAGTGCGGCGATGCCGGCCGGGATGGAGTCGTGGCGGAATCCGGCGGTCTTGGAGAAGACCAGGACGCGCTTGGCGGTCTTGTCGACCGGGGTGTTCGACAGCTCGAAGTCGTCGATGTCGAACAGCGCGCCGTCGCCGCCCTTGAAGACGAGGAAGAGGTCGGTCTTCTTCTTGGGGGCTCCGCGCAGCGGGATGTCGATGTCCTGGAAGGTGTCCCAGCTGCCGGTCACCGGGACCGGTCCGGAGCCGAGGATCTTGCCGGTGGGCGATCCGGCGCGCACTTCGAGGAAGCCGCCCGAACCGGCGGACGAGATACGGGCGGTGAGCTTGGTGGTGCCACCGAGGACGTAGGTCTTGAAGGAGATCCAGTCGTCGTTGTGGATGTCACCGACGGTCTTACCGCCGTGCGCGCTGGACTTGCTCGGCGTGGTGACGCCGAAGGAGTCGTCGAAGTGCTCGGCCTGCCGGTGCTTGGGCTGGAGGCGCGCCTGGTCCCTGCCGGTCAGCTTGGCCTGGCCGCCACCGCCGTTGTCGGTGTAGGAGGCCGAGATCCCGCCGTAGATGTTGGCGTTGGGGTCGTGACCGCCTTCCATGGCGGTCTTGATGGTGCCTTCGCAGCCGTGCTCGGTGGTGATGTCATGGCCGTGGCTGTCGTGGCCCAGGGTGAACTTGACCTCGACCTTGGTGCAGTCGATGGTGCCGTCCTCCGGGTCGCTGACGTTCACCTTGAACGGCACGGAGTCACCGAACTCGAAGAGCTGCCCGTCCTCGGGGAGCACCAGCTCCACGGTCGGGGCGGTGTTGCCGACGGTGATGTGGACGCTGGCGGAGCCGGTGCGCCCGGTCGGGTCCTCGGCGGTGAGGGTCGCGACGTAGGTGCCGTTCTTCTTGTACGTGTACGTCGGGTTGGCGGCCGTGGAGGTTCCGCCGTCGCCGAAGTCCCAGGCGTACGTCAACGGGTCGCCGTCGCCGTCGGCGGTGCCGGCGGAGGAGAACTTCACCTTCAGCGGTGCGGTGCCGGAGGTCTTGTTCGCCGAGGCCTCGGCGATGGGTGAGCGGCCTCCGGTGGCGTTCTCGATGCGGTAGAGCGCGGAGTTCTCGTCGCCGCCGAACCAGGCGAGGCCGTAGTCCAGGACGTAGAGCGCCCCGTCCGGGCCGAAGGCCATGTCCATGATCTGCGTACCGGACCACGGCACGTCGTTGATGGACTGGACGGTGCCGTCCGCGTCCTGTTCGATGCGCTTGATCCACCGGCGGCCGAACTCACCGGCGAAGAAGTCGCCGTCGTAGGCCTCGGGGAACTTGACCGGGGAGTCGAGGTCCTCGTCGTAGCGGTAGACCGGTCCGCCCATCGGGGACTCGGAGCCGGAGCCGAACTCGGGCACCGAGCCGCCGTCGTACGGGATCCACGCGGCCTCGGCCGGGGGCAGGTCGACGAGGCCGGTGTTGTTCGGCGACTCGTTCCTGGGCTTGGCGCAGTCGAAGGCGGCGCCGGAGGCCTTGGTGGCGAAGTCGTAGTCGATGTACGGCTCGTTGTCGCCGACGCAGTACGGCCAGCCGAAGTTGCCGGCCTTGGTCACCCGGGCGAACTCCACCTGGCCGGAGGGGCCGCGCTTGGGGTCGGCCGCACCGGCGTCGGGGCCGTAGTCTCCGACGTACGCGATGCCGGTGGCCTTGTCGACGGAGAAGCGGAACGGGTTGCGGAAGCCCATCGCGTAGATCTCGGGGCGGGTCTTGTCCGTGCCGGGCTCGAAGAGGTTTCCCTCGGGGATGGTGTACGAGCCGTCCTCGGCGACCTTGATGCGCAGGAGCTTGCCGCGGAGGTCGTTGGTGTTGCCGGAGGTCCGCTGGGCGTCGAACGCCGGGTTGCGGTCGGGGCGCTCGTCGATCGGTGTGTAGCCGTCGGAGGCGAAGGGGTTGGTGTCGTCGCCGGTGGAGAGGTAGAGGTTCCCGTCCTTGTCGAAGTCGATGTCACCGCCGACGTGGCAGCAGATACCGCGCGAGGTGGGAACGTCCAGGACCTTCTTCTCACTGGCGGTGTCGAGGGTGCCGTCCTCGTTGAGCACGAAGCGGGAGAGCCGGTTGACACCGTCGAACTTGGCGAAGTCGGCGGCGGACCCGGTCTCGGGGGCGTCGCCCGCCGGGGTGTCCATGGGGGGTGCGTAGAAGAGGTAGATGGCCCGGTTCTCGGCGAAGTCGGGGTCGACGCCGATGCCCTGGAGGCCTTCCTCGTCGTGCGTGTACACGGGGAGCGTGCCGGAGATCCTGGTGTTGCCGGCGCTGTCGGTGATGCGGAGCTCGCCGCCGCGCGCGGTGTGCAGGACGCTGCGGTCGGGGAGGACGGCGAGCGACATGGGCTCACCGGTCTCCTCCGCCCCCTTGGCCAGGGTGACCTGCTGGAAGTCCTCGGCGGCTGGCGCCTCGTGTTCGGGGTGGCCGGGGTGGGCGGTGGCACCGGGGGCGGAGCCGAGGGTGAGGGTCGCCGCGGCGAGCAGGCCGCCGGTGAAGAGGGCGAGCGATTTGCGGACGCGGGGCCGGGCCAGGAGCCGCTTTCTGGTTCTGTGCACGTGGGTCCTCCGGAGAGTGCCGGTTGTACGGGCGGGTGGTGCTGCCGTGCCGCGCGGGGACTGCCGCGCGTGCGTCACCAGGGACGGGGGTGACCCCGGTGACGCGAGTCATGTCGTGTACACGTGGTGGACGGTAGACCTGTTCGTCCGGGACGGAAAGCCCTTGTGCAACAGGTAAGTCGAACTTCTGCTTCCGCCAGGACAAAGGAGAATCCGGGCAGGGCGAGGCAGCCCCGGGGGCTGGGGGCCCAGGTACGGACCATGCCCCCGGGGCTTGACGGGCGGTGCTACTCGCCGCCGCCGAAGGCCGCGTCGAAGGAGGCCGACGGCGGGTCGAAGTCGAACCGCTTGAGGCTGGCAAGCGCTTCCGGGGCGCCGGCCAGCCGGTCCATGCCCGCGTCCTCCCACTCCACCGAGATCGGGCCCTCGTAGCCGATGGACCGGAGCATCCGGAACACGTCCTCCCAGGGCACGTCACCGTGGCCGGCGGAGACGAAGTCCCAGCCGCGCCGGGGGTCGCCCCACGGCAGGTGCGAGCCGAGGCGGCCGTTGCGGCCGTCGAGGCGCTTGCGGGCCTCCTTGCAGTCCACGTGGTAGATCCGGTCCCGGAAGTCGTAGAGGAAGCCGACCGGGTCGAGGTCCTGCCAGACGAAGTGGCTCGGGTCGAAGTTCAGCCCGAACGCGGGCCGGTTGTCGACCGCTTCGAGGGCGCGCTTGGTGGTCCAGTAGTCGTACGCGATCTCGCTCGGGTGCACCTCGTGGGCGAAGCGCACCCCCTCCGCGTCGAAGACGTCCAGGACCGGGTTCCAGCGCTCCGCGAAGTCCTCGTAACCGCGTTCGATCATGTGCGGCGGGACCGGCGGGAACATGGCGACCAGGTGCCAGATCGAGGAGCCGGTGAACCCGATGACCGTGTCCACCCCGAAGGCGGCGGCGGCCCGCGCGGTGTCCGCGATCTCGGCGGCGGCCCGCTGCCGTACGCCTTCGGCCTCGCCGTCGCCCCAGATGCGGGCGGGCAGGATGCCCTGGTGGCGTTCGTCGATCGGGTGGTCGCAGACGGCCTGGCCGACGAGGTGGTTGGAGATGGCGAAGCACTTCAGCCCGTACCTGTCCAGCAGTTGGTGCCTGCTGTCCAGGTAGCCGGGGTCGGCGAGCGCCTTGTCGACCTCGAAGTGATCTCCCCAGCAGGCGAGTTCGAGTCCGTCGTAGCCGAAGTCACGGGCGTGCTTGCAGACCTCCTCCAGCGGGAGGTCGGCCCATTGGCCGGTGAACAGGGTGAAGGGGCGGGGCATGGGCGGGCTACCTCCTAGGACGAGGACGGGACCGGGGTGTGCACGGAGTTCTTGGCGGCGCTCTCCTCGACTGCGGCGAGCACCCGCTGGACCTGGAGGCCGTCCGCGAACGAGGGCCGGGGCGGGGTGCCTTCGGCGATCGTGCGGACCACGTCACGGGCCTGGTGGACGAAGGTGTGCTCGTACCCGAGGGCGTGGCCCGGCGGCCACCAGGCCTCCAGGTAGGGGTGTTCGGGTTCGGTGACCAGGATGCGGCGGAAGCCGGCGGTGGCGGCGGGCTCGGTGTGGTCGTGGAAGGACAGCTCGTTGAGCCGTTCCAGGTCGAAGGCGAGCGAGCCCAGCTCGCCGTTGATCTCCAGCCGCAGCGCGTTCTTGCGGCCGGCGGCCATCCGGGTCGCCTCGAAGGAGGCCAGCGCCCCGGAGGCGAGCCGGCCGGTGAAGATGGCCGCGTCGTCCACCGTCACCTCGCCCCGCTCCACCGCGTCGGCGCCGCCGGAGAGCCCGGCCGACGCACCGGAGAGCAGGGGCCGCTCCCGTACGAAGGTCTCACTCACGGCCGACACCCCGGTCAGCAGCTCCCCCGCGAGATATTGCGCGAGGTCGACGATGTGCGCCCCCAGGTCGCCCAGCGCACCCGACCCGGCGTGCTCGCGCTTGAGGCGCCAGGTGAGCGGGGAGGCCGGGTCGACCAGCCAGTCCTGGAGGTAGCTGGCGCGTACGTGGCGCAGGGTGCCGAGGCGGCCGTCCGCGATGAGCTGCCGGGCGAAGGTGATGGCGGGCACCTTGCGGTAGTTGAAGCCCACGATCGCCACCTGGCCGCGGGCCTGCGCAGCCTCGGCGGCGCGGACCATCGCCTCCGCCTCGGCGACGGTGTTGGCGAGCGGCTTCTCGCACAGCACGTGTTTGCCCGCCTCCAGGGCGGCGATGGCGATCTCCGCATGGCTGTCGCCCGGGGTGCAGATGTCGATCAGCTGCACATCGTCCCGGGCGATCAGCGCCCGCCAGTCGGTCTCCGCGGCCGCCCAGCCGTGCCGGGCGGCGGCGGCGTCGACCGCCGCGCGGTCGCGTCCGCAGATCGCGGCGAGAGAGGGCCGCACCGGCAGGTCGAAGACGTGTCCGGCGGTGCGCCACCCCTGGGAGTGGGCGGCGCCCATGAACGCGTATCCGACCATGCCGACCCCGAGCGTTGCTCGCGCCTGCGTCGGCGGTGCTGCGGTCTGCGCTTCCGTCTCTTGACTACGGGCCATGCGGACTTCCTCCTCATCGGTGTGCGGTAACGGGCCGGGGGATGCGCTCGCCGCACCCCCCGCGGACCCGCTCAGTTGAAGCCCGTCGGCAGGTACTGGTCGATGTTGTCCTTGGTGACCACGGCCGAGTACAGGGTCAGGGAGGTCGGGATCTCCATCTCGGAGAGACCGCTGACGCCCTTGCTCTGGCCCAGCGCCCGGGCCAGGTCGATGGCGGAAGCGGCCATCGTCGGCGGGTAGAGGACGGTCGCCTTGAGCACCGAGTTGTCGGCCTTGATGGCGTCCATCGCGGACTTGGCGCCGGCGCCGCCGACCATGATGAACTCGTCACGGCCGGCCTGCTGGATGGCGCGGAGCGCCCCCACGCCCTGGTCGTCGTCGTGGTTCCACAGGGCGTCGAACTGCTTCTGCGCCTGGAGGAGCTGGGCCATCTTCGCCTGGCCGGACTCGACGGTGAAGTCGGCGGCCTGACGGGCCACCAGCTTGATGTTGGAGTAGTTCTTGAGCGCGTCGGCGAAGCCCTGGCTGCGCTGCTTGGTCAGCTCCAGGTTGTCGATGCCGGCGAGCTCCACGACCTTGGCGTTCGCCTTGTCCTTGAGCTGTTCACCGATGTAGTGACCGGCGTTGAGACCCATGCCGTAGTTGTCGCCGCCGACCCAGCAGCGGTACGCCTGCGGGGAGGCGAAGATCCGGTCCAGGTTGACGACCGGGATGCCCGCCTTCATCGCCTCCAGACCGACCTGGGTCAGCGCCTTGCCGTCGGCGGGGAGGATGACGAGGACGTCGACCTTCTTGTTGATGAGGGTCTTGACCTGCCCGATCTGGGCAGCGGTGTCGTTGGAGCCCTCGGTGATCTCCAGCGTCACCTCGCTGTACTTCTCCGCCCGCGACTTGGCGTTCACGTTGATGGCGTTGAGCCAGCCGTGGTCGGCCTGCGGTCCGGCGAACCCGATGGTGACGGGCTTGCCGGGCTTGTCGTCGGCTGCGGGCTGGCTGTTGCCCGCGGGCTCGGCGTTCTTCGGCTCGTTGCTGGTGCAGGCGGTGAGGAGGGCGCCCGAGGAGATGGCTGCGGCTCCGAACAACAGCCCTCTGCGGCTGGTTTCTGGCATGGTGGTTGGACCCTTCATCCGGTGGGTGACGTGCGAAATACGGCTCAGGACGGGGAAGTGCGGCTCAGGTTCGGCGGGTTGCTCAGGTCTCGCCGCCGCGCAGGGTGCGGCGCTGGACGAGGACGGCGGCGACGATGATGGCGCCCTTGGCGATCTGCTGGACGTCGCTCTGGAGATTGTTGAGCGCGAAGATGTTGGTGATCGTGGTGAAGATCAGGACGCCGAGGACGGAGCCGACGATGGTGCCGCGGCCGCCGCTGAGCAGGGTGCCGCCGATGATCGCGGCAGCGATGGCGTCGAGTTCGTAGAGATTGCCGTTGGTGTTCTGGCCGGAGCCGGAGAGCACGATCAGCATGAAGGCGGCGATGCCGCAGCACATTCCGGAGAGCAGGTAGAGGTAGAGGCGCTGGCGGCGGACGTCGATCCCGGCGAGCCGGGCCGCCTCCGCGTTGCCGCCGACCGCGACCGTGCGGCGGCCGAAGGTGGTGCGGTTGAGGATCAGCCAGCCGATGACCGTGACCGCGGCGAACATCATGACCAGCGGCGGGATCCCGAGGAAGTAGGAGTCCGGCAGGCCGAGGCTGAGGACCGAGTCGACGGTGACGATCTGCGTCTTGCCGTCGGTGATCATGAGGGCGAGACCGCGCGCCGAGGCGAGCATGGCCAGCGTCGCGATGAACGGGACCATCCCGCCGTACGCGATGAGGACGCCGTTCACCAGTCCGGCGGCGAGCCCGACGACCACGGCGGTGAAGGCGATGCCCGCGAAACCGTACTCCTGGGTGGCGAGCGTCGTCGCCCAGACCGAGGCGAGGGCGACCATCGCCCCGACGGAGAGGTCGATGCCGCCGCTGGTGATGACGAAGGTCATGCCGACGGTGACGACCCCGATGACGGAGGCCTGGGTGAGGATCAGCTGGAGGTTCCCGGTGTCCAGGAACGCGCCCGGTTCGGTGATGCCGCCGACCAGGACGAGGGCGGCGAGGACACCGAGCAGGGACAGGATCCGGACGTCGAGCCGCAGTCCGAGGCCGGGCTTCTGACCGCCGGTCTTCACCGGGGGCGGGCCGGCGGGGCCGGTGAGGGCCCCCTTGTCCGGCCCGTTGTGCTGCGCCGACGGGGCGGGCTGTGTCATGGCGTCGGGCTCCCTTCCATCACGAGGTCGAGTACGCGGTGCTCGTCCAGCTCCTGGGCGGGGGCCGTGTGGACGACCTGTCCCTCCCGGAGCACCAGCACCCGGTCGGCGAGGCCCAGGACTTCGGGCACTTCGCTGGAGACGAGCAGGACGGCGAGGCCTTCGTCGGCCAGCCGGCGGATCACGGCGTAGAGCTCGGCGCGGGCACCGACGTCGACGCCACGGGTGGGTTCGTCCAGCAGCAGGACCCGGCAGCCGCGCAGCAGCCAGCGGGCGAGGACGGCCTTCTGCTGATTGCCGCCGGAGAGGGTGCGGATCGGTGTGTCCGGGTTGTCCGGCCGCAGGGAGAGTTCACGCGTGGCCTGCTGCGCGGACCGCCGCTCGCCGCCCCGGTCGATCCAGCCCACCCGGGCGAACCGGGAGAGCGAGGAGACGGAGACGTTGCGGGTCACGGACTCGGTCATCAGCAGGGCCTGGGCCTTGCGCTCCTCGGGGGCGAGACCGATCCCGGCGGCTACGGCGGCGCGGACGCTGCCGGGCCTGAGCTGCTTGCCACCGACGGAGACGGTTCCGGTGCTCGCCTTGCGGGCGCCGTAGATCGTCTCCAGGATCTCCGAGCGGCCGGAGCCGACGAGACCGGCGAGGCCGACGATCTCGCCGGGCCGCAGTTCGAGGTCGACGGGCGCGAACTCGCCCGCGCGGGAGAGGCCTTGGACCTTCAGGACGGGTTCGGTGGTGTTCGCCACCGCCTCGTCCGGGCGCGGCGGGAAGACGTACTCGACATCGCGGCCGGTCATCATGGCAACGATGTCGCGTGTGGGGGTGTCGGCGGCGGGGAGCCCGACCGCGACCGCCCGGCCGTCCTTCAGCACGGTGACCCGGTCGCCGATGCGGCGGATCTCCTCCAGCCGGTGCGAGATGTAGACGACGGCGACCCCGTCGGCGGTGAGGCTGTCGACGATCCGGAAGAGGTTGTCGACCTCGTCGGGGTCGAGAGCGGCGGAGGGCTCGTCCATCACGATGAGCCGTACGTCGTGGGAGAGCGCCCGCGCCATGGAGACGATCTGCTGCTGGGCGGCGGAGAGGGAGCCGACCGGCCGGGCGGGGTCGATCTCCGGGTGGCCGAGCCGGGACAGGAGCGCTTTCGCGGCCGAACGGCCCTCTCCAGTACGGACGATGAAGCCCGCGCTGGTGGGTTCATGGCCGAGGAAGACGTTCTCGGCGACCGACAGCCCTTCCACCAGGTCGAGTTCCTGGTAGATCGTGGCGATGCCCAGGCGCATGGCGGCGATCGGGGACTTGAGCCGGACCGCCTCGCCGCGCCAGGTGATCTCGCCGTCGTCGGGCTGGTGGGCCCCGGCGAGCACCTTGATGAGGGTGGACTTGCCTGCGCCGTTCTGGCCGAGGAGGCAGTGGACCTCGCCGGCCTGGACCTCCAGGTCGACGCCGTCCAGGGCGCGTACGCCGGGGAAGGACTTGGTGATGCCGGACATGGTGAGCAGGGGTGGTTCTGGTGCCATGACGAATCCCCTCGGCGAATGGGGTCTCCGCTGCCCGGCGGGGTGCCGGGCGTTCGGGAGGGCCGGTGAGCGGGCGGGGCGCAGGGCTGGAGGTGCCGTGGAGCCGGCGGCACCGCGAGCGGCTGCTGACGGGGGTACCTGACGAGTACCTGACCAAAGCGGTGGTGCGTACGGAACGTGGATAGGTGGTGCGTACGGAACGGGAAGGGGCGGTGCGTACGGATCGGTGGTGCGCACGGGGCGCGGATCGGTGGTGCGTACGGTGTCGGCCTCGGCGCGGGCGCCGCTCACCGGCCCCGTGGTCAGGCCGGTGAGAAGAGGTGGTCGCTGATGAGGCGGGCCGCGCCGATCACTCCGGCGGTGGGACCCAACTCGCCCAGCACGATGGGGAGGTTGCCGGTGGCCAGGGGCAGGGACTGCCGGTAGACCTGGGTGCGGACACTGGCGAGGAGGTTGTGACCGAGGCCGGTGACCCCGCCGCCGATCACCACCAGACCGGGATTGAAGAAGCTGACGAGACCGGCGATGACCTGCCCGACCCGGTTGCCGCCTTCGCGGATCAGGTCGAGTGCGGCCGCGTCCCCGGCCGCCGCGGCGGCGGCCACATCGGCGGCGGTGAGGCGTCCGGCCGCCTCCAGCCGGACCGCGAGCTCGGGCGAGCGGCCCTCACGGGCGGCGTCCTCCGCGTCACGGGCCAGGGCGGCCCCGCTGAAGTGGGCTTCCAGGCAGCCCTTGTTGCCGCAGGCGCAGGCCCGGCCGTCCGGTTCCACCTGGATGTGCCCGATGTCCCCGGCGCTGCCCGTCGTCCCCCGGTAGACCTCACCGCCGACGACGATCCCGCAGCCGATACCCGTGCCGATCTTGACGCAGAGGAAGTCGCCCACGGAGCGGGCGACGCCCGCGTGCTGCTCCCCCATCGCCATGAGGTTCACATCGTTGTCGACCATGACGGGGCAGCCCAGGTCCTGGCTGAGCGCCTCGCGGACCGGGAAACCGTCCCAGCCGGGCATGATCGGCGGCGCGACCGGCACGCCTTCGGGGAAGCGGACGGGGCCGGGGACCCCGATGCCCGCGCCGTCGAAGCCCTCGGCGAGGCCGGAGGCCCGGAGCTTGGCCGCCATCGCCAGGACCTGCTCGAAGACCGCGACCGGGCCCTCGCGCACGTCCATCGGCTGGTTGAGATGGCCGAGGACCTCCAACTCCGCGTTGGTGACGGCCACATCGATGGAGGTGGCGCCGATGTCGACCCCGAGGAAGCGCAGTTCGGGGGCGAGCCGGATGTTGTGCGAGCGGCGCCCGCCACGGGATGCGGCGAGTCCGTCGGCCACCACCAGGCCGGTCTCCAGCAGCCGGTCCACCTCGACGGCGAGCTTGGAGCGCGAGAGATCGACCTGATCACCCAGCTGGGCACGGGAGTTGGGACCCCCGTCGCGCAGCAGCCGGAGCAGTCGTGCCTGATGCGCGTTCGCGGGTCGTGCCGTCATACGTCTCACGCGTCCCTCCCCGCCACATCCGGCCAGTCCGTCGGGCTTTCGAGGGGAACGTAGCAGCGCTTTCCCGCAGTGGGAAGAAGTTGCGCAGGAATCGGCCCCAACTTTCTCCACACTCAGGACAAAGCCCGGGCGGGGTGACTCCGGACGCGCTCAGGGGCAGCGGATGACCTGTCCGGCGTACGAGAGGTTCCCGCCGAAACCGAAGAGCAGCACCGGCGCTCCGGAGGCGACCTCACCGCGCTCCACGAGCTTGGAGAGCGCCATCGGGATGGAGGCGGCGGAGGTGTTGCCGGAGTCGACCACGTCCCGGGCGATGACCGCGTTGACCGCGCCGATCTTCCGCGCGACCGGTTCGATGATCCGCAGGTTGGCCTGGTGCAGGACGACGGCGCCGAGGTCCTCGGGGGCGACACCCGCCTTCTCGCAGACCTTGCGGGCGATCGGGGGCAGCTGGGTGGTGGCCCAGCGGTAGACGGACTGGCCCTCCTGGGCGAAGCGCGGCGGCGTGCCCTCGATCCGTACGGCGTTGCCCATCTCCGGCACCGATCCCCACAGCACCGGACCGATCCCGGGGCCGCCCGGGGCGTCGGGGGCGGACGGGTCGGCGGTGACCACGGCGGCGCCCGCGCCGTCGCCGAGCAGGACGCAGGTGGTGCGGTCGGTCCAGTCCGCGATGTCGGCCATCTTGTCGGCGCCGATGACCAGCGCGCGGGTCGCCGCACCGGCCCGGATCGTGTGGTCGGCGACGGCCAGGGCATGGGTGAAGCCCGAGCAGACCACGTTGATGTCCATCACCGCGGGTGACCCCATGGAGAGCCGCGCCGCGACCCGGGCCGACATGCTCGGGGAGCGGTCGATGGCCGTGGAGGTGGCCACCAGGACCAGATCGATGTCGGAAGGCTGGAGACCGGCGGCGGCCAGCGCCTTGGCTCCGGCGTGCGCGGCCAGCTCGTCGACCGGCTCGTCGGGGCCGCCCACGTGCCGGGTCTTGATGCCGACCCGGCTCGTGATCCACTCGTCGCTCGTGTCGACCAGGGCCGCCAGATCGTCGTTGGTGAGCACCTTGGCGGGCTGATAGTGGCCGAGCGCCACGACACGTGAGCCGGTCATACGGGTTCCCATCGTTACGTAGGGCAGGAAACATCCAGTCTTGGTGGCTACCGTCCGGTACGGGGGCACGTGATCCCACAGGAAACCGGCCCACACGTTGGAGCATTGACAACAGCCTCACCTGCGTGCTCCCCCGACCGTCCGTTCGGGGGGGGGCGCGGACGCGGCTCAGACGCCGTACCTCGTGTGCAGGACAATGGCAGGGCCAGGCTCCGGTCCGACCCACGGCCGGAGCTCCGCACACCGACAGAATCGGGTTCAGCCTCATGGGACGGGTCACCGAGCGCCGCCGCACCCTCCGTATCCGGGACGGGGCCGTCTCCTCCCGCGCCGACACGCTCGTCGCGGAGGAGCCCCTGGAGATCCGGCTGAACGGAAAGCCGCTGGCCATCACGATGCGCACACCGGGTGACGACTTCGCGCTCGCCGCCGGGTTCCTGGTGAGCGAGGGCGTGATCGCCGAGGGGGACGAGGTGCAGTCCATCGTCTACTGCGCCGGCGCGACCGCCGACGGCGTGAACACGTACAACGTGGTGGACGTGAAGCTCGCGCCCGGTGTCGTGGTCCCCGACATCACGCTGGAGCGGAACGTCTACACCACGTCCTCGTGCGGCCTGTGCGGGAAGGCCAGCCTGGACGCCGTCCGCACCACGACCCGCCACCCGGTCGGCGACACTCCCCCGGTCCGGGTCACGCCCGAGCTGCTCTCCGCCCTCCCGGACCGGCTGCGGGCCGCACAGAAGGTGTTCGACCGGACCGGCGGGCTGCACGCGGCGGCCCTGTTCTCCGAGGAGGGCGAGCTGCTGGACGTGCGGGAGGACGTGGGGCGGCACAACGCGGTGGACAAGCTGGTGGGGCGGGCGCTGACGGACGGGCGGCTGCCGTTGTCGCGGGCGGTGCTGCTGGTCTCGGGGCGGGCCTCGTTCGAGCTGGCGCAGAAGGCGGTGATGGCCGGGATCCCGGTGCTCGCGGCGGTCTCCGCGCCGTCCTCGCTGGCGGTGGACCTGGCGGCGGAGACCGGGCTGACCCTGGTGGGGTTCCTGCGGGGGCCTTCGATGAACGTGTACGCCGGTGAGCACCGGATCGCGCTGGCGGCGGGGGCCCGGCAGGGGTGAGGCTTCCGCGGCTCAGGTCACCGTGGCGGGCGCCCGTGACGCGGAGTCCTCCCGGTCCCGCACCGCCTCCGGGTCCCGCGAGCGACGTTTGGCGATGACCGCGCAGACCATCAGCTGCATCTGGTGGAAGAGCATCAGCGGCAGCACGGCGAGGCTCGCGTGCGCCCCGAACAGCACGCTCGCCATCGGCAGCCCCGCCGCCAGGCTCTTCTTCGACCCGGCGAACTGGATGGCGATCCGGTCCTCCCGGTCGAAGCCGAGCCGCCGCGCCCCGTACCAGGTCAGTGCGAGCATCACGGCCAGCAGGACCGCCTCGGCCCCGAGCAGGGCGCCGAGCCGGGCGGGGGTGACCTGGCTCCAGACTCCGGCGACCATGCCCTCGCCGAACGCGGTGTAGACGACCAGCAGGATCGATCCACGGTCCACCAGCCCCAGCACCTTCTTGTGCCGGGTCAGGAATCCGCCGACCCAGCGGCGCAGGAACTGCCCGGCGAGGAACGGCACGAGCAGCTGGACCACGATCTTCAGCAGCGAGTCCGCCGAGAACCCGCCGCCGGTGGAGCCGAGCAGCAGCGCGGCGAGCAGCGGCGTCAGGAAGATCCCGGTGAGGCTGGAGAAGGACCCGGCGCAGATCGCGGCGGGCACGTTCCCCCGGGCCATCGAGGTGAAGGCGATCGAGGACTGGATCGTCGACGGTACGAGGCAGAGGAAGAGGAAGCCCGCCTGGAGCTCGGGCGTCAGCACGTACGGCACCAGTCCCCCGCTCGCCAGCCCGAGGAGCGGGAAGACGAGGAACGTGCAGGCCAGGACGGTGAGGTGGAGCCGCCAGTGCTTCAGCCCGTCGAGTACCTCCGTGGTGGAGAGCCGGGCACCGTAGAGGAAGAAGAGCAGGGCGACCGCCCCGGTGGAGGCCCCGCCCGCCACATCGGCGGCCGTGCCGCGCGCGGGCAGCAGCGCGGCGAGGGCGACCGTGCCGACCAGCGCCAGGATGTACGCGTCGACCGGCAGCCAGGACGGCAGGGCGAGGGTGCGGCGGCGACTGCTCATGGGCTCCACGTGATTCTTCGGCTCGCTGGGGTGCCCCACCATCCTGCCCGCCGCCGGGCGATCGGGAATCCCTCATACCGCTCTGACTGTCATCACATAACGCGATAGGAGCGTCTAGCGTGGTGTCCGTGGACACCTCCTACGACCCCGCCCAGCTCCGTACCTTCCTCGCCGTCGCCCAGACCCTGAGCTTCACCCAGGCCGCCCGCCGCCTCGGGATCAGGCAGTCCACGGTCAGCCAGCACGTCCGGCGGCTGGAGGAGGCCACCGGGCGGCAGCTGTTCGCCCGGGACACCCACCGGGTCGACCTGACCGAGGCCGGCGAGGCGATGCTCGGCTTCGCCCGGACGATCCTCGCGGCGCACGAGCGGGCGGCGGCGTTCTTCACGGGCACCCGGCTGCGCGGGCGGCTCCGCTTCGGCGCCTCGGAGGACTTCGTGCTGACCCGGCTGCCGGAGATCCTGGAGTCGTTCCGCCGCGACCATCCGGAGGTCGAACTGGAACTCACCGTGGAGCTGTCCGGGACGCTGCACCGCCGGCTGGAGGCGGGCCGGCTGGATCTGGTGCTGGCGAAGCGGAGGACCGGCGACACGCACGGCGAGCTGGTGTGGCAGGACGCGCTGGACTGGATCGGCGCGCCCCGGCTGCGGATCGACCCGGAACGCCCGGTGCCGCTCATCGTCTTCCCGCCGCCGGGCATCACCCGGGCCCGCGCGCTGGAGGTGCTGGAGGAGCACGGGCGGTCCTGGCGGATCGCCTGTACGAGTACGAGCCTGAGCGCCCTGGTCGCGGCGGCGCGGGCGGGGCTCGGCGTGATGGTGCACTCGCGGGGGCTGATCCCGCCGGGGCTCGTACCGGTTCCGGCCAGGGCGGGGCTGCCGGAGCCGGGCGGCGTCGACTTCGTGCTGCTGCACGGGGACCGCAGGGGCGCGGCGCTGGAGGCGGCGGACGCGCTGGCGGGGGCGATCCTGGCGGGCGGGGACCGGCTGCACCGGGGTGGCGGCGACTGACCCGCCGGCGCTCTCCGGCACCCAGCGGCACCCTCCGGCACAGAGAGTTCGATAGCGGAACAGAGCACCGCACACCCGCGCGAATCCGGAATGATCACCACGGTCGGATTCGGTGGAGATTTGGCCGCGAGCCGCTTACGCCTCCGTCAGAAGTGCGCCCGAGCCTTGCCCATCTGGCCGGATTTCGACGGTTGACCTCTGCGAATGCCACGTTTTACCCGGGGTTCGGACCCTCCCGCCCGGCCCCCGGTTGGGGTAGCGTCGCGGCGCTGTGCGGAGCGCCCCGAGGAGCAGGCCATTGCGTGAAATCACTGTCCCACCCCTGGCCGCGGCGCCCCAGGTCGGCGGTTTGGCCGATGCGGTCTTCGCCTACGCGGAGGACGATCCCCAGCGGGTCGCGTTCGGCCGCAAGGACGCGGGCGGGCAGTGGCGGGATGTGACGTCCGAGGCGTTCCGCGACGAGGTGCTGGCGCTGGCCAAAGGGCTGATCGCGCACGGTGTCCGGTTCGGCGACCGGGTCGCCCTCATGTCCCGTACCCGGTACGAGTGGACGCTCTTCGACTTCGCGATCTGGTCGGTGGGCGCGCAGTCGGTGCCCGTCTACCCGACCTCGTCGGCCGAGCAGGTCCACTGGATGCTGCACGACGCCGAGGTGGTGGCGGTGATGGTGGAACACGAGGACCACGCGATGACCGTCGGTTCGGTGATCGACCGGCTGCCGCACCTCAAGCGGCTGTGGCAGCTGGACGCCGGTGCGGTGGACGAGCTGTTCGCCGCGGGCGGGATGGTCGACGACGAGGTGGTGCACCGGCACCGGCGCGCCGTGACGCCCGAGTCCGTGGCGACGGTGATCTACACCTCGGGCACGACGGGCCGCCCCAAGGGGTGCGTGATCACCCACGCGAGCTTCATGTTCGAGGCCGACACGATGGTCGCCCGCTGGGAGCCGGTGTTCCACTCCCGGCCCGGCGACGAGGCGGCCACCCTGCTCTTCCTCCCGCTGGCGCACGTCTTCGGCCGGATGGTGGAGATCGCGGCGGTACGGGGCCGGGTCAAGCTCGGCCACCAGCCGCAGCTCTCGGCACAGGCCCTGATGCCGGACCTGGTGGCGTTCCGGCCCACCTTCATCCTGGCGGTGCCGTACATCTTCGAGAAGGTCTTCAACGGCGCCCGGCGCAAGGCCGAGGCGGAGGGCCGGTCCGGGCCCTTCGACAAGGCGGTCGACATCGCGGTGAAGTACGCGGAGGCGCTGGAGCGGAAGGCGTTCGGCCTCGGTCCCGGACCGTCGGCCGGGCTGCGGATGCAGCACCAGTTCTTCGACAAGGTCGTCTACAAGAAGGTCCGCGACGCGATGGGCGGCCGGGTGCGGCACGCGATGTCGGGCGGCTCGGGCATGAACCGCCGGCTCGGCCTGTTCTTCGCGGGCGCCGGGGTGAGCGTCTTCGAGGGGTACGGGCTGACCGAGACCACCGCGGCGGCCACCGCCAACCCGCCCGAGCGCACCCGGTACGGCACGGTCGGTCTGCCCATCCCCGGTACGTCGGTGCACATCGCGGAGGACGGCGAGGTGTGGGTGCACGGCCCCAACGTCTTCTCCGGCTATCTGGGCAACCCCGCGGCCACCCGGGCCACGATGGAGGACGGCTGGCTGGCCACCGGGGACATCGGTTCGCTGGACGCGGACGGCTATCTCACGATCACCGGGCGGAAGAAGGAGATCCTGGTGACGTCCGGCGGCAAGAGCGTGTCGCCGTCCGGCCTGGAGGAGCGGGTGCGGGCCCACCCCCTGGTCGCCCAGTGCATCGCCGTCGGCAACGACCGCCCGTACATCGCGGCGCTGGTCACCGTCGACCAGGAGGCCGTGGAGCACTGGCTCACCATGCAGGGCCGCACGGCGCTGGGCCCCGCCGAGATGGTGCGCGATCCGGACCTGGAGATGGAGGTCCGCCGGGCGGTGGTGGCCGCCAACACGGCGGTGTCGCAGGCCGAGTCGATCCGTACGTTCCGGATTCTGGCCCACCCGTTCACCGAGGAGCACGGGCTGCTCACCCCCTCGCTGAAGCTGAAGCGCAAGGCGATCGAGACGGCCTACGAGGCAGAGGTGGACGCGCTCTACCACTGACCGGCCCACGCGAGCTCTGGATCATGGAGCGGGAATGCCCGGGAGCGCCCGTTCGTTCTCCTCGGGAGTACCAACCGACAACGTAAGGATCGACCGCTCGTGAGCCAGGTCCCCTCCATCACCCTCAACAACGGCCTCGGAATGCCGCAGCTCGGTTTCGGTGTCTGGCAGGTGCCGGACGACGAGGCCGCGAAGGCGGTCGCGAAGGCCATCGAGTCCGGGTACCGGTCCATCGACACCGCCGCGATCTACGAGAACGAGGTGGGCACCGGCAAGGCCATCGCCGCCTCCGGGGTCGCCCGTGACGAGCTCTTCGTCACCACGAAGCTGTGGAACAGCGAGCAGGGCCATGACAGCACGCTGCGCGCCTTCGACGCCTCGCTGGACAAGCTCGGCCTGGACTACGTCGACCTGTATCTGATCCACTGGCCGGTCCCGGCCAAGGACGCGTACACCGACACGTACAGGGCGTTGGAGAAGATCCACGCCGACGGCCGCGCCAAGGCGATCGGTGTGTCGAACTTCCACCCCGAGCACCTGAAGCGGCTGCTGGACGAGACCTCCGTGGTCCCCGTCCTCAACCAGATCGAGCTGCACCCCCAGCTCCAGCAGACCGAGGCGCGCGCCTTCCACGCGGAGCACGGCATCGCCACCGAGGCCTGGTCGCCGCTGGGCCAGGGCAAGGGCCTCCTGGAGGTGCCGACGGTCGTCGCCATCGCCCAGAAGCACGGCCGCACCCCCGCCCAGGCCGTCCTGCGCTGGCACCTGCAGACCGGCAACATCGTGATCCCGAAGTCCGTGACCCCGGCGCGGATCGAGGAGAACATCGACGTGTTCGGTTTCGAGCTGGACGCCGACGACCTCGCCGCCTTCGCGGCACTGGACGAGGGCAAGCGGCTCGGCCCGGACCCGGCGGAGTTCAACCTCGGCGCCTGAGCGTCAGGTACGTCCGGCGCCCCCACCGTCCCCTCGGCGGGGGCGCCTTCGGCCATCGACTCCCCGGGGGAGAACGCGAGATGAGCAGCGATCCGGCGCCCGTCGTCGAGGCGGGCACGTACCGTCTGCGCAATATCGGCAGCGGCCTGGTGCTGGAGGTGTACGGCGCCGCCAAGGGCAGCGGTGCCCGTGTGCAGCAGGGCAAGGACGACGGGTCGGCGGCCCAGCGGTGGCGGCTGTCCCCGGTGCACGAGGGCGCGGCCCTCCATCACCTGGTCAACGCGCACAGCGGGAAGCGGCTGGACGTCGCGAACGCCGGCACGGAGAACGGCGTCCGTATCCAGCAGTGGAAGGCCAACAACTTCGGCGCCCAGGAGTGGCTGATCGAGCAGCACCTGGAGGCGCCGGGCACGGTGACGCTGGTGAGCTTCATCAGCGGGCTCGTCATGGAGGTCGCCGACCGTTCCACCGAGGAGGGCGGGACGGTCCAGCAGTGGGAGGACACCGACTCCCCTTTCCAGTGGTGGGAGTTGGAGCCGGTGGCGTCGTCCTGACGGTGGCTCCCCCGGCCTGGAGGTCTCAGTCGCGGCGGCCGAGGTGGACCGTGCGGGCGGTGAGCAGGTAGACGTCGGGCCGGTGGTGGACCGCCGCCGGGTCCTCGGGGTCCAGCAGCCGTTCCAGTACGGCGCGGTCATCGGCGTCCAGGAGTTCGCCGAAGACCTCGTACTCCCGGGTCAGCTTGGTGACCACATGCTCGCGGGCGGGCGCGGAGAGCGGGGCCGGCAGGTCCAGCAGGAAGCTGCGTGTGCTCTGCGGGGTCAGGCCGACCGCCGCGATCAGGGCGCTCCAGTCCTCGGCCTCCCGCTTGGCGTCCGGCAGTTCGGTCCGCATCCGGTCGAACCGGGCGGCGAGGGCCGCGTCCATCCGGGCCTCCAGACCAGGCCGCCCGATGCCGAGATCCCGGGGCAGCCGCCGGGTGGGGAGCCCGCCTTCGAGGAGCGCCACGGTTCCTCCGGGGCGCAGGAGTTCGGCGAATTCGGCGAGGGCGGCGCGCTGATCACCCATGTGGTGCAGGGAGTTACCGGCCCAGATGAGGTCGGCCTCGCCCAACCGGTGAGCTTCCTGAGGGAGTTCGGCTTCCAGGGTCTGTACGCGGTCGCTCAGCCCGAGCCGCCGGGCGCGGGCCTCCGTCCGCTCCAGCAGGGCGGGCGTGGGGTCCACGGCGACGACCTCGGCCTCCGGGAACACCTCGGCCAGCAGACACGTGACGACACCGGGGCCGCTGCCGATGTCCAGCACCCGCCGGACCGTCGGCGCGGTCGGCAGGGCGGCGATCCACCGGGCGGCCTCTTCGTAGGTGCCGCTGTTGAGTTCCGCCTCCTGCTCCAGCATCGGGCCCATGACGTCCCAGTCGAACTCCGTACCCGCGCCCGCGGCGCCTGATCCATGGCTGTGGGCGTGCGCGTCGTGGGTATGCGCTCCAGGGGCGTGCGCGTCGTGGTGGCCGTGTGCGGCGTGGCTGCTCATGGCACCACCCTCACCGGAGGCCGGAGAACGGGCAAGTTCTGTTGCCGCTCCGGCAAGTTTCCGCGACAGCCCGCCCCGCTGAACCGGAGCAGACGCCTCCGCCCCTCCCCGGCCGGACGTACAGCCCGGAAACATTGCCTGAACCGAAGAGTGACCGACATATTGCCCGGGCGGGCCAGGGGCCATAACTTGCCTTTATGGAGCTGGAGTTGCGCCATCTGAGAACCGTCCGTGCCATCGCCGACACCGGAAGCCTTACCAAGGCCGCCGCCACGCTGGGCCTTGCCCAGCCCGCTCTCAGTGCCCAGCTGCGGCGGATCGAGAAGGCCCTGGGCGGCACGCTCTTCGAGCGGGATCACACGGGCGCCCGTGCCACTCCGCTCGGTGAGCTGGTGCTGGAGCGGGCCCGGGTGGTGCTGCCCGCGGTGAGCGAACTCCAGGCGGAGGCCGTGCGCTTCGCCAACGCCACCGGGCCGCTGGAGCGGTTCCGGCTCGGTGGTACGCACGGCCCGCTGCTCGGCGGTCTGGTCGACCGGATCGCCACGGCGCACCCGGCCGCGCCGGTCTCCACGTACACCGCGTGGTCGGTGGACGAGATCGCCGCCCTGACGATCGACGGGCGCCTCGACTTCGCGCTGATCGGCACGTGCGGCGAGAGCCCGCCCCCACTGGCCGAACGGCTGGTCTGGGAGGTGGTGGGGGTGGACCCGGTCTTCGTGATGCTGCCGGAGGGCCATCCGCTGGCCGGGGAACGGGAGCTGGACCTCGCCGCGCTGGCGGACCAGTGCTGGGCCGATGTTCCGGGGGACGGCTGTTTCGCCGACTGTTTCGCCACGGCCTGCGCGCGGGCCGGTTTCACCCCGGTGTCGGTGTACGAGACGGACACCTCGTCCGTCGTCCATCTGGTGCAGGTCGGACGGGCGATCGGGCTCTGCCGGGCGACGTTCCCGCCGGTGCCCGGAGTGGTGACCCGGCCGCTCGCCGGTGCGCCGCTCAGCTGGCGGCACCTGCTGGGCTGGCACCCGCACTCCCCCGCCGCGGACGCCGCGGCGGTGACGGTGGCCGGGCAGACCCGGGCGGCGTACGCGGAGGCCGTGTCCCGCAGCCCCGTCTACGCGCAGTGGCTCGCCGGGAATCCGCGGTTCGGGCTGGTCAGCTGAGCGCCCCGGCCCGGTGAGCGGGCCCTCCTCTCCGGGCCGGGCCGGCCGCCGCCGTACCCCTGACTCCGGCTACTCCGCGCCGTGGGCCGGTGTGGCGGCCGCGATCCGGGCGGCCAGCTCCACGTCCTTCTCCGTGACCTTGCCGCCCGCGTCGTGCGTGTGCACGGACAGGGCCACGGTGTTGTACCCGAGCGTCAGATCGGAGTGGTGGTTCAGCCCGTCCTGGATCTGCGCGATGTGGACGGTGAGCGCGGCGGCGGCGAAGTGCGACGGCAGCCGGTAGGTCCGGGTGATCCGGTCCTCTTCCAGCGCCCAGCCGGGGAGCGACTCCAGGCGGTGTTCGGTCTCGGTCTTCGACAGCGGTTCGGCGGACATGCAACGGCTCCCGTGGGTCTCGGATGTCGGCGTGCGACCGGACAGGTGACGTTACGGTCTTCCCGTGACGACTGTCTCCCCCGACACGGGCGTGGGGCCGCTGCTGCGCGGCTGGCGGGAGCGGCGGCGGATGAGCCAGCTGGATCTGGCGCTGCGCGCGGACTCCTCGGCCCGCCACATCTCCTTCATCGAGACGGGCCGCTCGCGGCCCAGCGAGGACATGGTCCTGCGCCTGGCCGAGCAGCTGGACATCCCCGTCCGGGAGCGCAACGCCCTGCTGGTGGTCGCCGGTTACGCGCCCCGCTACCCGCAGACCCCCCTCGACGCCCCCGCGATGGCGGCGGTGCGCGAGGGGCTGGACCGGCTGCTGGCGGGGTACGAGCCCTATCCCGCGCTCGTCGTCGACGGCACGTACACCGTGGTGGCCGCCAACCGGGGCATCGCCCTGCTCATGGAGGGGGTCTCCGAGGAGCTGCTGACGCCGCCGCTCAACGCCGTGCGGATCACCCTCCACCCGGCGGGTCTCGCGCCGCGCATCCTGAACCTGCCGGAGTGGCGGGCGGACCTGCTGGCGCAGATGGAGCGCCAGATCGCGCTCGTACGGTCGCCGGAGCTGCGCGCACTGTACGAGGAGGTGGCCGCCTACCCCGTGGCGGGCCGGGATGACGGTGACCGGGGCGGGGCGCGTAGGCCGTCGTTCGCGCTGCCCCTGGTGGTCGAACACGGGGGCCGTGTGCTGTCGTTCACCGCCTCGATCGCCACGTTCAACACCCCGATGGACGTGACGGTGGCGGAGCTGGCCATCGAGACGTTCCTGCCCGCGGACCGGGAGACCGCGGCCCATCTGCGCGACCGCCTGCGGTGACCGTCGCCGTCCCCCTGCCCCGGAGCCCGGGGCAGGGGGACGGACGTCTCCTCGCGTTCGGGGTCAGACGCGGGCCCCGTTGTCGAGGTGGTCGCGCCGGGGTGCGCGGGCGCGTTTGGAGGACCGGCCCGGTACGGGCGGTGGTGCGCTGGTGGTGCGTTCCAGGACGAGCGCGCCCGGTACGGCGGTGAAGACCGAGGACCAGGTGCCCACGACGATGCCGATGAGCAGGGCGAGCGCGAAGTCGGTCAGCGAGTCGCCGCCCAGCACCGCGAGGGCGACCAGGATGAACAGGGCGCCCATCCCGGTGTTCACCGTACGGGGGACGGTCTGGAGCACCGCCCGGCGTGCGATGGTGGCCAGCGGTGCCTTCCGGTTCCCGGCCCACAGTTCCCGTACCCGGTCGAAGACCACCACCGAGTCGTTGACCGAGTAGCCGATGACGGTGAGCAGGGCCGCCAGGAAGATGCCGTCCACGGGCCGCCCCAGCCAGGCGAAGGCGCCCACGACGATGATCACATCGTGCACCAGCGCGACCACCGACCCCACGGCGAACGTCCAGCGGAACCGGACCGCCAGATAGGCGAGCTGCACGAGCACGGCGACGGCCAGGGCGATCAGCGCGTTGCGCCGCAGTTCGTCGCCGAGGCTCGGGCCGATCAGCTCGTCCCGTACCTTCGTGGTCTCACCGCCCTCGGTGGCCAGGGCGGTCCGCAGGGCGTGCTCCCCGTCGTTGTCCAGCTTTCCGGTGCGTACGGAGATGTCGCCGTCGCCCGCCGTGGTGATCTCGGCGTCACCGAACCCGGCCTCGGCGAGCGTGGAGCGGGCGGTTTCGACGTCGACCGGCCGGC
Source organism: Streptomyces griseus subsp. griseus (assembly GCF_003610995.1). Lineage (NCBI taxonomy): Bacteria > Bacillati > Actinomycetota > Actinomycetes > Kitasatosporales > Streptomycetaceae > Streptomyces > Streptomyces griseus. The sequence goes on along the minus strand of NZ_CP032543.1, from coordinate 6,494,442 downwards.
TGGTCGAATACTCCACCAGCCTCCCCCCGGTGAACTCGACGCCCAGGTCGACCCCGCGCACCACGATCCCGGCGACCGCGACGGCGACCAGAACCGTGGAGATGACGAGCCACTGGACCGGCTTCCGGAAGAGCTCCGGGTCCTTGCGGGTCAGCCAGGTCCGCACGCTGCCGGGGCGCGCGATGCCGTTGACGCCCCGGTAGTCGCTGACGAAGCGGGAGCCCGCCGCGATCTCGGTGAGCGCGCGGGCGATGACCAGCGCGGAGAACATCGAGGCGATGACGCCGATACCGAGGGTGACACCGAAGCCCTTGACCGGGCCCGAGCCGAGGAAGAACAGCAGCCCGGCCGCGAGGAGCGTGGTGATGTTCGAGTCCGCGACCGCGCTGAACGCCTTCTGGAACCCGGTGGTCAGCGCCGAGCGGAGGGACAGGGCCGGCCGGTCCTGACACTCCTCCCTGGCCCGTTCGAAGACCAGGACGTTGGCATCGACCGCCATCCCGATGGCCAGGACGAACCCGGCGAGGCCGGGGAGCGTGAGGGTGACGCCGAGGCCGACGAGTGCGGCGTACGAGATCACTCCGTACGCGGCGAGGGCGACGGCGGCCAGCGCGCCGAAGAGGCGGTACACGATGGTGATGAAGAGCGCGGTGGCGGCGGCGCCGATCAGAGCCGCCTGGGCGCTGGCGTCGATGGCGGCGGCCCCGAGCGTCGGGCCGACGGTGCGCTGTTCGACGATCTCGACGGGTACGGGCAGGGCGCCGCCCTTGATGAGCAGGGCCAGGTCGCGGGCCTCCTTCGCGCTGAAGGAGCCGGTGATCTGCGTACCGCCGGAGGGCAGTCCGGCCTGGCAGCCGACCGAGGGGTCGACCTGGGGCGAGGAGATGACCTTCTCGTCCAGGACGATCGCGACGCGCCGCCGTTCGTCCCCGGCGGGATGGCAGGCGGCCTCACCGGTGAGCTTCGTCCAGTCCTTCCCGGCGTCCTTGTGGAAGTCCAGCTTCACCGTCCAGCCGGCTGCCTGCTGGGCCTCGAAGGAGGCGGTGGCGTCCTTGACGCCCGCACCGGAGAGCCGGGCGGGGCCGAGGTCGAGTTGTGTCCCCTGTTCGTCGGGAAGGACGAGCCGCTCGCCCTCCTTCCCGGCCCCGGAGTCCGGCTGGGACTCGGGGTCGGTGCCGGGAGGCATGGCGCCCTGGACGGCGTGGAAGCTGAGCTGGGCGGTACGGCCGATGACGGCGGCGGCCTGGCGGGGGTCCTGGACGTCGGGCAGTTCGACGATGATGCGGTCCTCGCCGGAGCGGGTGAGGACGGGTTCGGCGACCCCGAGGGAGTCGATGCGCTGACGCAGGACCTCCAGGGTGCGGTCGGTGGTCTCCCGGTTGGCCTCGACCGTGGCGGAGTCCTTGGCCTGGAGCACCATACGGGTGCCGCCCTGGAGGTCGAGGCCGAGTCTGGGTGACATGGTCAGCGTGATGAAGACGGAGACGAGCAGCACGGCGGCAGCCAGGACCGCTCGCACCGTGGTGGCGCGAGTCATGGAAATCCTCCGGTGGGGCGTCGGCCGCCCTCACCTCAGCGAGGACGCGACGCCGGATCGGCAGAGCAGGACCGGTGACCGGTCGGGTGACCGGCGCTCGTGCCCGGAGGACCACGGACACCGGGCAGGGCGCCCCGGCGGCCGGAGGGCGTGGCGAAGGATGGCTCGGGGGCCCGCTCGGCCCGGCCGCACGGCACGACCAGGCGGAGTGGCCGGGTAAGCAGCGAGTCGTACGACGGCGGGGGCGCATGGCCGCTGAGGTGCCCCCGGCCGATGCCGGCCCGGGGGGTCGGGGCCATCGAATCGGCAGCCGACGACCGCTCGTGGAAGCTCTGGGCGTGCGGCGGGGCGGGGCTGGCGTGGGGGTGGCCGGCGCCGGGCCGCTGGTCGCGGGCGTTGCGGCCACCGGTTCCGGGGCCGGCGGGGCTGGGGGCCGGGCGGGTGCGCCGCAGCTCCTGGTGGGGGCCGCCGCCGGGGTGGGCGGTACGGTCGGTCTTCGGGGTGGGCGCCGGGGCCTTCGGCGGGTACGCGGCGGCGGCCGCGAGGCTGTCGAGAGCGACGGGGAGCGTGGCGCCTGCGGCGGAGGCACCGCCAACCAGGGTGAGAACGGCGAGCACCAGCGCGGCCAGCACGGTACGGGTGCGGTGCGCCGGGGCGGTCGGCGTGATCGGTGCTCGGTGCGGCGGAGCGGGCGGCGTGCTCGCGGAGCCAGATGCTGAACGGGGCGGCGCGCTTCGGGAGTCAGGCGCCGGGCCGGTCGGCACGGTCGGTGTCCGGTGCGGCAGGCCCGTCGGCACGCTATGGAGGCCACGCGCTGAACGAGTCGGCACTCGCCGGGAGGCCCCCGCCGGGCCGGTCGGCACGCTCGGCGCCCCGTGCGGCTCGCTCGCTGTCCCGTGCGGCGGGCCGGACGTCATGCTCGGGAAGCCACCCACCGAACAGGGCGGCTCCCCCGCTGCCCCACACCCCGTGCCGGCCCGAACGCCCCGGAAGTCAGATACCGAAGGCGTCGGCTCGCTCCTGGAGGCCCCCGCCGGGCCGGTCTGCCACGGGCGGGGCGCGGTTTCCCGGGGCGCTCCCGGGTGCGGGGTCACCGCGGTCGGCCGGGCAGGGCGGCGGTGGGCGTCACTCCGTGGCGGAGCACCGAGCTGAGGATCTGTCCGGCACCACGGACCACCGTGGTCGACGGGTCCTCGGCCAGCCGCACACGCGTGCCGAGGCAGCGGGCGAGGCGGTCGGTGACGTCGGGGCGCAGCGCCCCGCCGCCCGCGAGCACCGGGCCCTTGCGCAGGGCGCCCCGGATCGCGCCGTGCCGGTCCTGCCGCCACATCGACTTCACCATGTCGAGGACCGTGGCCACGAGGGTGCCGGGCAGCGTCGCCGGGTCCAGGTCACTGAGCCCGCTCTCGGCCTGCCGGGCGTCGGCGATCCGGCCGCCGACGAGGAGCGTGACCTCGGTCAGTTCGGCGCCCATGTCCACGACGAGCAGCGGGCCGGCGTCGCGCGGTCCGGCGTACGCGGCGGCGGCCCGGGCGCTGCTGAGGACGAGGACGCGCGTGGGCCCCAGACCGGCGAGCAGCTCCCGCGCGGCATTGCGGTGGACGGCCCCGGCGAGGACGGGGTGGCTGAGGACGATGACGCTGTCCGTGCGGTCGGGGCCCAGGGCCACGTCGGCGATGCGGCCGAGCAGCCGTCCGCAGGACTCGGGGTCGACAATGCGCCCGCGCCGGACGGACCGCCCGGCCTCCCCCTCCGGGCCGCCGAAGGGGCCGCCGCTGCCGGGAAAGGCGTCGGTGATCAGGCCGTGTCCGGGCACCCAGGCCCGGGTGTGGGAGCTGCCGAGGTCCAGGGCGAGCCCCCGGGCGGCCACGGTCCTGCCGCCGAGCCGGCGGTGTCCGTGGCGCACCCGGAGCGCCCCGGGCTCACGCCCGGTTCCGAGCCCCTCGGCCCCGCTTCCGTCACGAAGCGGTCCAGGACCTTCGCCGGAGGGGCGGGGTCCTTCGCCGAGCGGCCCGCGCCCGTCGCCGGACCGTACGGTCCCGCGCATGGCCGAAGGGTCATGGTGCGTCGGGCCCGGGAGCCCGCCGCCGGGCCGACCTGACGGGGGGACGGCACGACCGCGTCGCTGTCCGTCGTACGGAGAACGCATCGCCCCTCACCCCCGGCCGGCCAACCACAGCCGCCCACGCACCCATCGGCCCGCTGATAGCGAGGCATGACCAAGCCATCACTATGCAATACCGGGTGAGGGAAAGCCACTTCTCTCCCGATTCGAAGGCGTCCTGAACCGCCTCAGACCTCTACGGTCTCGGCGACCACCACGGCGCCCACAGTCTCGGCCGGCCCGTTCACCGTCTTGCCGCCCCCGGCGACCTGGGCCGGACTCTCCACCGCCTCCGCGACGCTCACCCTCTCGGTCGGCCCGTTCACCGTCTTGCCATCCCCGGCGACCTCCGTCTCCTCCGCGACCGCCAGAGCCGCTACCACCACCGGCTTCTCCGTCTTCAAGGCATCCCACGCCTCCGCGTCATCCCCGGCGACCCCGGCCACTCCGGCCACTCCGGCCACTCCGGCCACTCCGGCCACTCCGGCCACTCCGGCCACAGGAGTCTCCCCCGTCACTCCAGCCCCCGGATCCTCCCCGCCCTCCCCCACCAAGAAGTCCGCGATCAGCTCCGCGAACTCCTCCGGCGTCGCTATCCGGATCCCCAGCCCTCCGCCTTGGTCCGCTTCGACCCGGCCTTCTCCCCCGCGACCAGCAGGCTCGTGCGCGCCGAGACGCTGGAGGAGGACTTCCCGCCCGCCCTCTCGATCAGCTCGTTCATCTGGTTGCGCGACAGCTCCTCCAGCGCCCCGGTCATGGCCCCCGTGACCACCACCTTCATCCCCGCCAGCGGCAGCTCGGCGCCGCTCCCGGCCCCCTCCTCCTCCGCGCCGGGCTCCGGCGGCGGAGTGGCCCCCGGCTCCGTCATCGTCACCCCGGCCCGGACGAGCTTCTCGATCAGCGGGGCCAGCTCGGCCAGCTCCTCGACGACCGCCGTGGCCTTCTCCTTGCCGATGCCGTCGACCCGCTGCAGCGACTCGGCGTCGGCGGCGACGATGTGGTCCATGGTCGCGAAGTACCGCGCGATCCTGCGGGACATGGAGCGCCCCGTCCCGCGTACGCCCAAGGCGCAGAAGACCCGGGACAGCGGGCGCGTGCGGGCGGTCTCGATGGCGGCGAGGAGATTGTCGGTGGAGGTCTCACCCATCCGGTCCAGGGCGAGCAGCTGCTCCCGCTCCAGGGTGAACAGGTCGGCGAAGTCCGTGACGAGGCCCGCGTCGACGAGCTGGACGACCCGGGTGGCCCCGAGGCCCTCGATGTCCAGCTGGTCGCGGCCGGCGGCGTACGACACGGAGGCGACCAGACGGCAGTTGCGGCCCCGGGTGCAGCGCCAGCGCTGCTCGCTCCTGTCGATCTCGGAACCGCACTGCGGGCAGCTCGCCGGGAACTCGATCGGCGTCTCCTCGCCCGTACGCAGATGGGCGACGGGCGCCTCGATGCGCGGGATGATGTCGCCCGCCTTGTAGACCATGACCTGGTCGCCCAGACGCAGATCGCGGCGGGTGATGTCGGCCGGGTTGTGCAGCGTGGCGTAGCCGACGGTGGATCCGTCGATCTCCACCGGCTCCAGGACGGCGCGCGGCGCGATGATGCCGGTGCGTCCCACGTTCCACTCGACGGCGAGCAGGCGGGTGATCTTCTCCACGGCGGGGAGCTTGTAGGCGATGGCCCAGCGTGGCGCCCGGGTGCCGGACCCCGCCTCGTGCCGGTCGGCCGCGAGGTCCGCCTTGATCACGATGCCGTCGATGCCGAACGGCAGCGCGGCACGCAGGGCGCCTATCTCCTCCACCCGCGCCTGCACCTCCGCGACGGTGGTCACCCGGAGCGGTGCCACGTCCGTGGTCGCGGCCGTGTGCACGCCGAGCCCGGCGACGTAGGCGAGAAGTTCGCTGTGGGGCAGCTCGGTGAGGGTCGCGGCGAGCTCCCCCGAGTCGGCGAGCGGGAGGGCGCCGTAGGCGAAGAAGGTCGTCTCCACCCGGTACGCCCGGTCCTTGGCGCGCAGGGTGCCCGCCGCCCCGTTGCGCGGGTTGGCGAAGGGGGCCCCTCCGTGCTGCGTGCGGATCGCGTTGCCCTGCTCGAACTGCTCGTTCGTCATGAGGATCTCGCCGCGCACCTCGATGGTCACCGGTGCGTCCAGCCGCTCGGGCAGTCCGACGACCGCCGGGGCCGCGTGCGAGACATCTTCGCCCGCCGTGCCGTCTCCCCGGGTGATCAGCCGCTCCAGGCGGCCCTCCCGGTAGCGAGCGGCGACGGCCAGGCCGTCCAGCTTCGGCTCCACGCTCCAGGCCGCGACCGGTCTGCCGATCCGCCGCTCCAGCGAGGCGGTCCACGTCACGAACTGCTCGGCCGCGAACACGTTGTCCAGCGAGAGCATCGGCACCGTGTGCGGAACGTCGCCGACGGCGGCCCCGCCCGCGACCTTTCCGGTCGGTGATGACTCGAGTATCTCGTCGGGGTGGTCCGCCTCGTACGCGGCGATTCCCCGCGCCAGCCGGTCGTACGCGTCGTCGTCGAGGGTGCTCTCGCCCGTGGCGTAGTACGCGGCGGCGGCCTGGGAGGCCTCTTCGACCGCGGCGGCGTAGGCGGCGGCATCGGCGAGCACAGCGGCTGAGTTCGTCATGGTGACCATCCTGCCGTCCACCACTGACAACGCCCCTGCCACCGCTTCCCCGCCCTGGAGCGGAACGACAGACTCCGAGGGCGTGAAGGGAGAGCGCTCTCCCGCTTACATGACCCTCAAGTACCTTCAAGGGCCCGCCCGTTGCAGTGCTTGCGCGCTCTCTTGACATGTACAGGCGACACTCTTACGTTCCAACGAGAGAGCGCTCTCTGCCTCACGATCAAGGAACCTCCCCCCACTTCCGAACAGGAGTGCCGTGCTCTTCCGTAACCGAAACAGCAGCGAACACCGCCGTCGGCGATCCCCCCGCAGCTGGCGCCGCAGAGTCGCCGGGCTCGCCGCCGCCGCCCTCGCCATCTCCCTCGTCCAGGCCAATGTCGGCAACGCCGCGGCCGACCGGGCCGCCGCCGAGGTCGCTCCCAAGGCCGCCGCCGACGTGGTGCGGGTGGCCGAGTTCCTGGCCGAGTGCCCCTACACCCACCGCGCCCCCGACGACCCGATCGTCTTCCCGGGGCTGCCGGGCGCCTCCCACATGCACAGCTTCTTCGGCAACGACACCACCAACGGGAACTCGAACCTGGAGTCCCTGGAGAGAGGCCGCACGACCTGCTCGCCCGACACCGACCTCTCCTCGTACTGGGTGCCCACCCTCTACGACGGCGACCGGGAGGTGGAGCCCACCGGGACCACCTTCTACTACCTGGGCGAGGGGGTCCGCGACGACGTCATCCGGCAGATCCGGCCCTTCCCCAAGGGCCTGCGCATCGTCGCGGGCAACGCCCTCGCCACCGGACCCGCGGACAACACCATCGCGCGCTGGTCCTGCCTGCACGCCGGCCACGTCGACCCCTCGCAGAACTTCGTGAACTGTCCGGCCGGCACGATGCTGGAGTCCTACCTGGACTTCCCGCAGTGCTGGAACGGTACGGATCTCGACTCCCCCGACCACAAGAGCCACATGGCCTACCCGGTGGCCGGCGCGTGCCCGTCGACCCACCCGGTGCCGGTCCCCAAGCTCCGTCAGGTGCTGCGCTACCCGGTCAACGGCGACCCGGCCCGCTTCCGGCTGGCGTCGGGCCCCGGCTACACGATGCACGGCGACTTCTTCAACGTGTGGCCGGAACAGGAGCTGGCGCAGCGCGTGCGCGACTGCATCAACGCCATCGTCAAGTGCGGCTTCGACGGCACTCCCTGATCCGTCGTCACCCCGCCCCCACCGGTGTCCGCCCCGGGGCCCAGTCCCCGGGGCGGCGCCCTCCGCCCGGTCCAGGACACCCCATGAACCGTTCCACCCCCTCCAGGCCCCTCGCCGCGCTGAGCCTGCTGGCCGTGCTGGGGCTGACCGCGACGGCCGGCTGCTCCGCCGCGACCGAGCCACCGCCGGAGCCCGCGCCCCGCTCAACCGCCCCCGCGTCGGCCACCCCCGCCCCCACCGACGCCGCCTGGCTCCAGTTGATGACCCCGATGAACGAGAAGGCGGTGGCCCTGCTCACCCTCGCCGCCGACCGGGCCACCGCACCCCGGCTGCGGGCCTTCGCCACCCGGCTGCTCGACGGCCAGGAAGCCGAACTCGGCCGCCTGCGGACCCTGCTGGCCCGGATGGGGCTCCCCGACACCGATGTACACGCGGGCCACGATATGCCCGGCATGGTGACCGAGCGGGACCTCGAAGCGGCGGAGGCGGCCGAAGGAGCCGCGTTCGACCGGCTCTTCCTGACGCAGATCCGCGACCATCTGCGCCACTCCGCACAGGTGTCGCGGTCCGAGCTCACCGCGGGCGCCCGGGCCGACGCCAAGCGGCTGGCCGCCGCCCTGGTCACCGCGCGCGAGGCCGCGCTGACCGAGCTGGAAGGGCTTCCGGAGGCTGCGCGGGCCCTCGGCTGACCGGCGCCCTGGGCTGCGGGTATAAAGGGCTGCATGACAGCCGAAGTGGAGCCGCCCGTACGCCCGACCTTGGAGGACGTGGCGGCCGTGGCCGGTGTCTCACGGGCCACCGTGTCGCGGGTGATCAACGGAGCCACCACGGTGGACCCCGCCCTGCGCACCGTGGTCGAGGAGGCGGTGGCGACCACCGGGTACGTGCCCAACCGGGCGGCGCGCTCCCTGGTGACCCGGCGTACCGACTCCGTGGCGCTGGTCATCTCGGAGCGTGAACGGCGGCCGGTCTCCGAGCCGTTCGCCGGGCGGATGTTCTCCGACCCCTACTTCGGCCGGGTCGTCAGCGGGCTCCTCGAAGTGCTGCGTCCGGCGGGCATCCAGATGGTGCTGATGCTGGCGGACGACGAGCCGTCCCGCACCCAGCTGCTCTCCTATCTGCGCCACGGCCATGTCGACGGCGTCGTCCTGGTCACCTCGCACGCGGACGACCCGCTGCCCGGCCTGCTCCAGGAGACCCGGCTGCCGGCCGTGCTCGCGGGCCGCCCGCCGCAGCCCTCGTCGCTCGCCTATGTGGAGGTCGACCAGCAGGCCGGGGCGCGGCTCGCGGCCGACCACCTGGCCGCCCTGGGGCGGCGCCGTATCGGGACCATCTCCGGTCCCCAGGACCGGCCTGCGGGACAGGTCCGGCTGGCCGGTTTCCTGGAGGCGCTGGCCGCGCACGGCATCGAGGACGTGGCCTGCGCCGAGGGTGACTTCACCCACCTGGGCGGGGCGGCGGCGATGCGTCGGCTGCTGGCGGAACAGCCCGGTCTGGACGGGGTGTTCATCGCCTCGGACCTGATGGCGCTGGGCGCGCTCCCGGTGCTCCAGCGGGCCGGGCGCGATGTGCCCGCCGATGTGGCCGTGGTCGGTTTCGACGACAGCAGCGCGGCCGCCGCCTGCGATCCGCCGCTGACCACCGTGCGGCAGCCGGTGGAGGAGATGGCGGCGGAGATGGCCCGGCTGCTGCTGAAGCAGATCGGAGGTCCTGGCGGCCCCTCGCCCTCCGTGGTCTTCCCGCCGACGCTCGTACGACGGCAGTCGGCCTGAGCAGAGAGCCGCCCGGTGCTCCTAAGACGGCAGTCGGCCTCAGCCGAGACTGCCCAGCGCTCGTACGACGGCAGTCCGCTGAGCGGAGACCGCCCGACGCTCGCACGACGGGCAGTCCGCCTGAGCCGAGCCCGCTGAGCCAGGGGACGCGGCGAGCCGAAGGGACGCGCGCTCAGCCCCGTGTCTCCGGGAGCGGGATCTCGCGGAGCACCGGCGGGTTCCGCGCGTCCGGGCCCGGGACCCCGGCCCTCCCCTGACCTCCTCCGGCCCCCTCCCCCTCCTCCGGGAACGGCTCGTCCGCCTGGGCGGCCCCCGTGAACCCCTCCGCCCGCACCGGCACCTGGGGCCCGGAGAACTCCAGCAGCCAGCGGGTCAGCACCCGGTGCACCGCCTCCGCGCCCACCAGCCCGCCGCCCGGCGGGGCCGGCGCGCCTTCGGCACACTCCGCCGCCACGATGTCCAGCGGGTCCGTCATCCCGCGCGGCCAGAGCAGGAACGGCCGGGACTGCTCGCCGCCCAGCCCTCCGTGCGAGCCGATCTGCTCCTCGAAGGCGTGCACGGTGGCGGTCTCGGGGTCGTACATGGAGTTGACCATGATGTCGGCGACATGGGGGAAGGTGTCGGTGCGCCGTACGGCGGCGGCCGCGCCGGTGTCGAAGACCGCCAGCGGCCCCTCGCCGTCGGCCAGTTCGGCGACGGGGACCTCGGTCCCGCCCGGCCCCATCACGAGGGAGCCGTGTTCCTCGCTGCGTACGAGGAGGAAGCCGACCCCCGGATGGTTGGCGAGCGTGGAGAGCAGCGCCGGGTTGCGGCGGTCGATCTGCTCGCGCGACGCGCGCCCCTCGATGTCGGGGAAGGAGATCAGACCGAGATTGCCGGAGGCCAGCACGACCGGTTCGGAGCGCTTGGCCGCCTGCTCCGCCTCCGGTTCCACCTCCACGGGCGGGCGGTGCAGGGCGATCCGGACCGCGTCCCGTGCCTCGGAGGCGCTGTGCGTGCCACGCGCCCGGCGCGGCACGGGGAGCCCGCACCCCGCCCGTACCAGGTCCTTGAGCGTCAGCCCGTACCTCCCGGCGAACGTCTCGCCGGGGCTCTGGCCGTGGTCGGAGAGGAGCACGATCCGGTAGGTACGCGGGGTGTGGTCGGCGATCTTGGCGATCAGCGCGAGCGAGCGGTCGAGGCGCTGGAGGACCTTCTCGGCGTCGCGGCTGTGCGGTCCGGAGTGGTGGGCGACCTCGTCGTAGGCGACCAGGTCGGCGTAGACGGCGGTGCGTCCGGCGAACATGTCGCCGATGACGGCGGAGACGACGACATCGCGCTCGAGGACGGTGGCGAAGGCCCGGATGAAGGGGTAGAGGCCGCCGCGCTTGACCCGGGGGGTGACGTGGTGGAGGCGGGCGCGGGTCGACTGGCCGATCTCGCGGCCGACCTCGGCGGCGAACGAGAGGGCGGTGCGGACGGCGTTGGCCGGGTCGGAGAAGTAGGCGAAGTAGCCGGAGCGGGAGCGGCGGCCCTTGCCGCGCCGGGCGGCCATGGAGAGGACCAGGGCGAGCTGCCCGGCGCCGCCGCTGAAGAGGTTGCCGCGGCTGGCGCCGTCGATGGTGAGCAGGCCGCTGTCCCGGGTGCGGGCGACGGCCCGGCGCTGCATCTCCAGGGCGCTGGCGGGGCGGCTGGAGACCATGACGGTGCCGGTCTCCTTCTCGTACCAGCGGAAGGCGGGGACGTCGTGGTTGGAGCCGTGCAGGATGCCGAGCTGGCTGGCGCCGGTCTGGCTGGACCAGTCGGTGCGCCAGGGGGTGAGGCGGTGTCCGGAGGAGTCGGCGAGCCAGCCCGCGACGGTCGGCATGAGCCCGCCGGCCGCCGCCTTCACCAGGACGTCGTGGCCGACGCCGTCCAGCTGGAGGAAGACCGTACCGGGCGGTCCGTCGCGCTCGGGTCCCACAATGTCCGGGGAGCCACGTCGGCGGCGCCGGTCGGCGAGGCGGGAGAGCCGTCGGCGGTAGGCCTCGTCGTCGCGGACGGCGAGTGCGGTGGAGGTGGCGGAGGCGACGGCGGACATCACGGCGGCGACGACGACCGCGGTCTCCGGGGCGGCGTCCCCGCGCCCGTCCGGGATGAGGCGCAGCGCGATCAGCAGCAGCGAGCCGTTGAGGAAGAAGACCAGCGCACCGAGGACGAGCGCGGGCACGATGAGCAGGGCCCGGACGAGGACGGGCCACACCAGCGCGGAGAGCAGGCCGAACGCGCCCGCGCCCCAGGCCGCCGTGAAGGCGGTACGGGTGATGGTGTCGCCGTCGTCGGACTGGAGCTGGAAGTCGGGCAGGATCCCGGCGAGCGCGAGCATGGTGAGGGTGGAGACCGCCCAGACCGCGACGACCCGCATCAGCGCGCCGCCCGCCGTACGCCACCACGCCGTACGCACCCCCGGCGTACGCCGTCTCCGCTCGTCCACCCCGGTCCACCTCACGCCTTCTCCGCTGCGGACCCGTACGTCAGGAGCCCGCTCCCCAGCTTTTCACAGCGTCGGCCCCGGTCAGGGGCCGTCGTGGTGGAGGCCCGGGGGCGCATAGGCTCGTACCGGCAGCGCTCGCGTACGGATGCGGGCGGGCCGCTCCGGGGCATGGGGTCGCGGAGGCCGAGCGAGGAGGCGGGACGTGCCGGTGGAGGTCACCTGGTGGGGTCATGCCACCTGCACGATCGAGGACTCCGGGGTACGCGTGTTGACCGACCCCCTCTTCGTACGGCGCTTCGCGCATCTGCGCCGCCGCCGGGGCGAGGTGCCGCCGCCGCAGGCCGCGCTCGCCGACGTGGTGCTGGTCTCGCACCTGCACTCCGACCATCTGCATCTGCCCTCGCTCGCCCGGCTGGCCCCCGGCACCCGGCTGATCGTGCCGAGCGGCGCGGTCGCGGCCGTTCCGGGGCTGCGGCTGCTGCTCCGGAGGCGGCGGCTGGTCGTCACCGAGATGCGGGCGGACGACGAGGTACGGGTCGGTGAGGTGCGGGTGCGGGCGGTTCCGGCGCTCCACGACGGGCGACGGCTGCCGGTCGGGCCGCGCAAGGTGCCCGCGCTCGGTTACGTGGTCGAGGGCGAGGCCCGGACGTACTTCGCCGGGGACACCGGGCTCTACGACGGGATGGCCGATGCCGTGGGCAAGGTCGATGTGGCGCTGCTGCCGGTGGGCGGCTGGGGCCCGTACCTCGGGCAGGGCCATCTGGACCCGTCCCGGGCCGCCGAGGCGCTGAAGCTGCTGGAGCCGCGTTCGGCGGTGCCGGTGCACTTCGGGACGTACTGGCCGATCGGTCTGGACGGGGTGCGGCCGCACGAGTTCCACGGGCCGGGCGACGAGTTCGTCCGGCAGGCGGGCATCCGGGCGCCCGACGTGGCGGTGCACCTGCTGTCCCACGGCGAGCGGGTCCGGCCGGAGGACGGCCGGTGATCCCGGAGCTCGACTCGGTGGTGGGGGCGCTGCCCACCGAGTCGACGCAGCAGGCCGTGGGCTATCCGACGCTGTTCCTCCTGGTGGCGCTGGGGTCGCTGGTGCCGGTGATCCCGACGGGGGCGCTGGTCAGTTCGGCGGCGGTGGTGGCGCTCCACCAGTCGTCACCGTTCTCCCTGTTCTTCGTCTTCCTGGTGGCCTCGGGGGCGGCGTTCCTGGGCGATGTCTGTCTGTACTGGCTGGGGCAGCGGGGGGTGCGCTCGAACCACGGTTCCAAGTGGCTGGAGGCGCTCACCCGTCGGGCCGCGCCGGAGCGGCTCGCACAGGCGCAGGAGAAGCTGGCCGAGCACGGCGGGGCGGTGCTGATCCTGTCCCGGCTGGTGCCGGCCGGGCGGATCCCGGTGATGCTGGCCTGTCTGCTGGGGAAGATGCCGCTGAAGACGTTCGCCCGGGGCGATGTGCCGGCGTGTCTGGCGTGGGCGGCGACGTACCAGCTGATCGGGATCCTGGGCGGTTCGCTCTTCCCGGAGCCGTGGCAGGGCGTGGTGGCGGCGGTGGCGCTGACTCTGGTGATCAGCGGGGCGCCCGCGGTGTGGCGCCGGCTGCGCGCGCGGTTCGGCCATGGGACGGGCGACACGGCGGGCTGAGGGGCGCGTCCGTGCCCCTGCGGTCGGGCTTACCGCAGTTCGCCGAAGGCTGCCGCGAAGGTGCTCAGCGCCCGCTCCACATGCGGCAGCGCCAGCGGCTCCGCCGCCGTCAGGGACTCCCGCTGCTCCTCGGCCGTGGCCCCCAGCAGGGGTCCGGTCCCCAGGCGTACGCGCAGGGCACCCAGCTCGTCCCCGAAGCGGTGGCCGCCCGGGGTCGGGGCGCCGAGCCGGTCGGTGAGGTACTCCTCCAGCTCCATGGAGTCCGTGACGCCGAGCTCCGCCAGCCGGGGGCGGAGCGGGCCGAGGTCCGCGTAGAGGTGGCGGCCCGCCTGCGGGGGCGGGCCAGGGCGCCGGAGGTGAGGACGGCGCGGTGGGCGGCGGCGGCCACCTGGGCCTGGAGCCCGGCGGCCTGCCGGATCCGCACCCGTACGGCCTCCGGTTCGCCGAGTGCGTGGGCGGCGGCGGGCGCGAGGGGACCGGCGACCAGGGCACCCAGCGCGGTGAGGACGTCCAGTGTCCGGGCCCGGCGTACGGCTCCCCGGGCGGTCTCCGGGAAGCGGGCGACGGCGACCGGCCAGGCGGCGGGGGTGAGCGCGCCGGAGAGGTCGCTGATCACGGTGACGTCGTCGGGGCACATCTCGGCGGGGCTGAGCAGGACGGTGTCGCGGGGCCGGTGCACGGTGTCGCGCCAGGTCTCGTCGCTGATGATGTGCAGGCCCTCGCCGACCGCCGCCTCGCAGGCCTCCCGCACCAGCTCGGGCGGGGCGACGGTGGCGGTGGGGTCGTCGGCGACGGAGAGCACCAGCAGTTTCGGCCGCCCGCCCTCGGCCCGTACCCGGCGCACGGTCTCCAGCAGGGCGTACGGATCGGGTACGCCCCCGCACTCGGCGGGCGTCGGCACCTGGTAGGCGGGCCGGCCGAGCAGCCGGGCCTGCGGCATCCAGGTGGCCGGGCAGGGGCGGGGCATGAGGACATCGCCGCCGTGCGCGGCGATCAGGGCGAGGAGGAGGGGCTGGTCACCGGGGCGGCGACGATGTTCTCCGGCCCGCCGTGCAGCCCGCGCCGGGCCCAGTGGGCGCAGGCCGCCTCGCGCAGGGTGCGGCCGCCGCCGGGCGGCTGGGGGCGGGTGCGGTCGGCCGCGGCGGCCAGCACGGCGGCCAGCTCGGGGAGGACCGGGAGGCCGGGGTCGGGGGCGGGCGGCCCGTAGCGGACGGGCCCGTGGTCCTCGTGCATTCCGGCCTCCTCCGCTGCCACCGCCGCTTCCACGGCTCCCGGACGCTCTCCGGAGCCCGTTGTGCTCCGGGGCGCTCCCGGGAGCCGTGGTGTGCTCCGGGGCGCTCCTGGGCCCTTTATACGGAGGTTCGGACCGGGCCGCCCGCTCAATTGCGCACCCGGGCGAGCCCGGGCCGTCGCGCCGGTGGTCGGCGACGCGTGGTGAGGCTCTCAGCGCGCCTGCCGGTTCATCGGCCCGATGCCGGGTATCCGCTGAGCCATGTCGCCCATGTCGTCACAGAACACCTCGTCCTCCTCCCCTGCCGTGGGACGGGTGCGGAACTGGTTGCAAGGACGGGACCTCTCCGTCTTCCACAGCGTCGCCGACCGGCACTGGCCGGGCGCCGACCCCCTGCTGCCCCAGCTGAGCCGGAGCGCCAACCACGGGCTGCTCTGGTTCGGGACGGCGATCGGCATCGCGGCCCTCGGCTCCAGCGCGCGCTCCCGCCGGGCCGCGCTGCGCGGGGTGGCGTCGCTGGCCGTGGCCTCGGCGGCGATCAACACCGTCGGCAAGGGCGCGGTCCGGCGGCAGCGGCCGATACTCGATCAGGTGCCGGTCATGCGGCAGCTGAAGCGGCAGCCGGTCACCACCTCCTTCCCCTCCGGCCACGCGGCCTCCGCCGCGGCCTTCGCCACCGGCGTGGCGCTGGAGTCGAAGGGCTGGGGCGCGGTCGTCGCCCCCGTGGCGGTGGCGGTGGCCGCCTCCCGTGTCTACACGGGGGTCCACTATCCGAGCGATGTGCTGGCCGGGGCGGCCCTCGGCGTGGGGGCCGCGTTCGCCCTGCGCGGGGTCGTCCCCACCCGGGGCCAGCTCCCGGCGCCGGGCCGCCCACCCGGTGAGGCGCCCGCGCTGCCCGGCGGCAAAGGGCTCGTGGTGGTGGTGAACGAGGCCTCCGGCACGGCCACGGCGACCGCGTCGATGGTGCGCGAGGCGCTGCCGCTGGCCGAGGTGGTCGAGTGCGCGCCCGCCGAGCTGTCCACCGCCATGGAGAAGGCGGCGGGCCGGGGCCAGGCCCTCGGCGTCTGCGGGGGTGACGGCACGGTCAATCTGGCGGCCTCGGTGGCGGCGACGCACGGGATGCCGCTGGCGGTCTTCCCCGGCGGGACGCTGAACCACTTCGCCTACGACCTGGGCATCGAGACGGTCCAGGAGGCGGCGGCCGCGCTCACGGCGGGCGATGCCATACAGGTCGACCTGGGCAGGTTCCGCCCCGGCCCGAAGGGACCCGACGGGGCGGACGGCTACTTCCTCAACGCCTTCAGCCTGGGTGTCTATCCGGAGCTCGTACGGACCCGGGAGCACTGGTCGCCCCGGATCGGCGGCTGGCCGGCCGGGGTGCTCGCCGCCTTCCACGTACTGCGCGGCCGGCGCCCCCTGGAGGCCGAGCTCCAGGGCCGCAGGCGCCCGTTGTGGCTGCTCTTCGTCGGCAACGGCCTCTTCCAGCGGGTCGGCCCGGCGCCCGGCCGGCGCCACAACCTGGCGGACGGGCTGCTGGACGTGAGGGTGGTGCACGGTGGCCGGGGCCCGGCGTTCCGCCTGCTGGCAGCGGCGGTGGCCGGCCCGCTGACCCGCTCCCCCGCCCACGCCGCGGTGCGGCGGCGCCGGGTGCGGCTCGCCGGACTGGCTCCGGGGACTCCGTACGCGTACGACGGTGAAGTGGCCCACTCCGGCACCGAGTTGCTGATCGACAAGCTGCCGGAGGCGCTGACTGTCTACTGCCCGATGCACGTCTGACCACCACCCCGCTGTCCGCATACCAAGACAGTCATCTCACCATCCGGCATAGCGGCGTACGGTGGCCGGAGCGTGCAACCGCCGTTCCGAGGAAGGACGCCGCCATGCCGAAAGAGACCGCTGTCTACACCCACGGCCACCACGAGTCGGTGCTGCGCTCGCACCGCTGGCGGACCGCCGCCAACTCGGCGGGCTATCTGCTCGGCGAACTCGGGCCCGGCCTGGCCGTGCTGGACGTCGGTTGCGGACCCGGCACCATCACCGCCGACCTGGCGGCGCTGGTCGCGCCGGGCCGGGTGACGGCGGTCGACACCGGGACCGGCATCCTGGAACAGGCGGCGGCGGTGGCCTCCGAACGCGGCCTGGAGAACGTCGGGTTCGCGGTCGCCGATGTGCACGCACTGGACTTCCCCGACGACTCCTTCGACGTCGTCCACGCCCACCAGGTGCTCCAGCATGTGGGCGACCCGGTGCAGGCGCTGCGGGAGATGCGGCGCGTCTGCCGGCCCGGAGGGGTGGTCGCGGCGCGCGACAGCGACTACGCGGCGATGGCCTGGTATCCGGAGACGCCCGGACTGACGGAGTGGCAGGAGGTGTACCGGCGGGTGGCCCGCGCCAACGGGGGTGAGCCGGACGCCGGGCGGATGCTGCTCTCCTGGGCGCGGGAGGCCGGGTTCACCGACATCACCCCGACCGCCGCCGCCTGGTGTTTCGCCACCCCGGAGACCCGCGCGTGGTGGAGCGGGCTGTGGGCGGACCGTACGACGGACTCGGTCTACGCCGAACTGGCGGTACGGGGCGGCCAGGCGAGCACCGAGCAGCTGGCGGCCATCGCGGACACCTGGCGCGGCTGGGGCGAGGAGGGCGACGGCTGGTTCATGGTCCCGCACGGCGAGGTGCTCTGCCGGGGGTGAGCGGGGGCCGGACGGGTCCCCCGGTACGGCCGCCCCTCGCACCGCGCGCCGGTCCCGGCTCCGGCGGCCGGATTCCCGTGGACCGGATCGGGGCCGGATCGGACCCGAATCGATCACACGCGCGGCGGACGCCAACTACCCTCGTACGCATGGAGATCCTCGGAACCACGCTGCGTATCTGCGTCGACGACCTGGAGGCCGCGGTCGCCTTCTACCAGGGGCTGACGGGTACCCCGGCCCAGCGCTTCGAGCGCGGCGGGGTGTCGGTCGCCGCGATCGGCTGCTTCCTGCTGATGAGCGGGCCCGAGTCGGAGCTGGAGGTGCTGCGCAAGGTGAGCGCGACCATCGCCGTGAAGGATGTCGACGAGGCGAACGCGGCGCTGACGCGGGCGGGTGCGCGGATCGTGGCGGGGCCGGTGCCGACCCCGGCGGGCCGCAACCTGATCGCGCTGCACCCGGACGGCTCGGTCTTCGAGTACGTCGACCGGAACGTGGCGGTCTGACGCACCTGGCCCCGGCACGGCATGTCAGGCCGGTGGTGCGAGCGCTCCGACGACGAGGCCGGCGAGCAGGGCGCCCGCGGTGCCGTCCGGGTCGAGGTCCGGGTCGTAGATCGTGACGTTGAGCCCGACGCAGCGCGGGGAGGAGACCAACGTCCGCAGCAGCGGCGCGAGTTCGTCGGGCATCAGGCCGCCGTCGTCGGGGCTGTCCACGGCGGGCATGACGCTCGGGTCGAGGACGTCGGCGTCCAGGTGGACCCAGTAGCCGTCGAGGTCGGGGGTCTCCAGGCTCTCCACGGTGGCGCGTGCCAGCTCGGCGGCGCCCCACTCACGGATCCGGCCGACGGTCGCGTGGGGGATCTTCAGCGCGGCCAGCTCGGCCTGGTCCTCGTCCTCGTCCCGCAGGCCGAAGAGGCGGACGTCCTCGTCCCTGAGGTAGGGGCGGAGCCCTTCGAGGTCGCTGAGGTCCGCCTGACCGCGCCCGGTGGCGATGGCCAGCTCCTCCCCGCCGGCGGCCCCGACATGGTCGGCGTTGCCCACGTGCCGGAAGTCGGCGGACCCGTCGACGGCGGCGAGCCCGTACCGGCCGAGGCGCCGCAGGGCGAGCGCGGCGCCGAGCTGTATGGAGCAGTCGCCGCCGAGGACCAGGGCGAACTCCCCCGCCCGTACGTGTCCTTCGATGCGGTCGGCGAGGGTGCGGGTGTAGCGGGCGATGGCGGCGGCGTTGAAGACCCCGTCACCCTTCTGCCAGTCCCCGCGGTCGTAGCGGGGCGGCACCACCACTCCGCCTTCCAGCGCACCGATCCGCTGGACGATCCGTTGCTCGCGCAGCGCGCCCGCCAGCTTGTAGCAGCCCGGGACGGTGCCGGGGGCGGGCGGCCGGAGGCCCAGGTTGGAGGGGGCGTCGAGAACCACGATGGTACGCATGCGGTCCATCCTGGCCGCCGCTTCCCACGCCCTCAAGGGGTTTCAGCGGCTCCCGGAGGGGCGTTACGGGGCTTCGGCGGCCGGTGCCGTGATCGCCCAGCGTTCGTGGTCGCGCCAGGCGCCGTCGATGTGGAGGAAGTCCGGTGAGAACCCCTCCAGCCGGAATCCGGCCCGCCGGACCAGGGCGATGGAGGCCGGGTTGCCGGGCTGGATGTTGGCCTCCAGGCGGTGCAGGCCGAGCGGCCCGAAGGCCAGGTCCATGACGAGGCCGAGCGCCTCGCCCATCAGGCCGCGTCCGGCCGCGTGGGCGAAGGCGCCGTAGCCGAGGGCGCCGCAGCGGAAGCCGCCGAGGACGATGTTGTTGATGTTGATGAAACCGGCGATGGCCCCACCCTGACCGTCCTCGCCGCCCTCGCCGCGCTCGCAGACCAGGAAGCCCTCGCGGGCCGGGTCCCGGGCGAGGGTCTCGGCGTACGCGGCGTAGGTGTCGGTCCGCTCCGGCGGGAAGAGCCAGGGGCGGTGGAGGGTGCGGCTCTCCCGCGCGCGGGCCGTGAACTCCACCGCGTCGGCCTCGGTGAAGCGCCGCAGGCCGGTGCGCGGGCCTGCGGCGAGATACGGCGACGGGGATGTCCTGGGAGCGTTCGGATCGGGCATCGTCCCAGCTTACGGCGGGTGTGGACGACCGGCGGGCGGGGTCCCGCCGGGCGCCGGCATCACTTGCCCCTGCGGCGGAACAGGTAGCCGCCGCAGACCAGCCCGATCAGGAACATCGCGAGCAGGGCGAGCCAGAGCGGCATGGTCACTTCGGGGATCAGCACCCGGATGGTGACCTTCTGGGTGTTCACGCAGACGAACACGATGACCAGTACGACCAGCACCGCGACGGCGATGCGCCCCGGGGTCCACAGCCCGGTGCCGCGCCTGCCGTCGCTCGTGACGTCCTTGGGGCTCATGGGTCCGGTCCTTCCGCTCGCCACTCGCGTCCGGCCCGTCCGTCGTGCCACGCGGCCGCCCCCCGGGGTCCCCAGCATGGCTCGCTGCCGGGCCCGGGGGGCGGTGGTGTTGGACCGTTCGGGTGAAGGGAGCGGTCTCAGCCGGCCGGGACGACCGGGAGTTCCAGTACGCCGGTGTCCTCGGGGGCGCTGACCACGGTGACGGGCTTGATTCCCCGGTTGCCGAAGTACGCGGTGTCGCTGGCGGCGATCACGAACTCCAGACGGTGTCCCTTCTCGTACCGGTGGACGATGCCGGGCAGCTCCACCGTGAAGGGGCGGGTGACGTCGGGGACCCGGACCGGTGAGACGAGGCGGTTCACCAGCTTCCTGGTGCCGTCGGGGGCGACGTCGTACACCTTGGCGAAGAGGACGAGCTTGTCGGAGGCGTCCCCGCTGTTCTGGACCCGCTCCGCCATCGGCGAGAGGACCTTCAGCGTGGCCTTCGGGACGCCGACCACATCGACGGGTGCGGTGAGCGGGGCGCTGCGCCAGCCGAGATAGGTGCCCTTGGTGTCGTACGGTTTCGGGTCGGGCAGTCCGATCAGCGGGGCGATGGAGCTCTCCGAATGGCTGCTCGGCACCAACCAGTTGCTGTACTGGCGGCTGCCACGGACCACCTTGGAGCGGTTGTCGACGAGCTTGCCGTCACCCGAGAGGTACATCTTCTGCGACAGGGCGGGCAGTTCGGCCGCCGTGCCGTAACCGCTCTGCCAGGAGCGGTAGTAGGCGAACTCCGGCCCGGTGTCGGTCTCCGTCCTCTCTCGGAGGTACCGGTCGAACCAGGCGAGCACCCGCTGCCCCACGTAGCTGGTCTCCAGATTGCCTTCGCTCAGGTCGAGTTCGCCCGGGGCCTGGCCGCCGCTGTGGCCCCAGGACTGCCAGATCATCTTGGCCGTGGTGCCCTGCGCCTTGAGGGTGTTGTAGGTGGCGGTGGCCTCGTTGAGGTTGAAGAGGCTGTCGGCCTGGCCCTGGACGATCAGGGTGGGGGCCTTGACGCGGTCGAGGTAGGAGACGGGCGAGACGCTGCGCGCGTAGGCGAGCATCGCGTCCGCCTTGTCGGACGGGTAGCGGCCGGTGTTGAGGAGGCTGATGGTCTCGCAGGCCTGGGTGGCGAAGTGCAGGCAGTCCAGCCGGTTGAAACGGGAGGGGTCCAGGCTCGGGTTGAGGAGCGGCTGTCCCTCGCCGATCAGATAGAACCCGTTGGTCCACTGCCACTTGAAGACGCCAGGGGTGTCGGAGGTGACGCCGGTGCGCGCCCCGGTGTTGTTGGGGGCGAGCGCGTAGGCGAGGTCGTTCCAGGTGATGAGGGGGACGAGGGCGTCGACGCGGGGGTCGGTGGAGGCGGTGGCGAGCTGGATGGCGCCGCCGTAGGAGCCGCCGATCATGCCGACGCGCGGGTCGCCCCGGCCGTCCTGGACGACGTAGTCCGCTCGGGTGCCGTCGTCGGCCGCGCGGGTGCCGCCGAGGAAGTCGAGGAGCCCGCTCGCCGCCTTTCCGTCGATGGCGGGATCGTCCAGGGTGATCAGGCATCCGGACTTGCCGAAACCGAGGCCGGAGTAGACGAGGCCGACATAGCCCCGGGCGGCGACGGCCTTGCCGATGGCGTCGGTGGACCCGTCGGACTTGCTGCCGCCGAAGCCGTTGGTGGCGAGAACGGCGGGGGCGGGGCTCTCCGCGTCGACGCCCGCGGGGCGGTAGAGGTCGGCGTCGACCACACACGAGCGGCCGCCCGCCTGGACGGTGAACTTGAGCGGGGTGACGGTGTACGGGGCGGCGTCGGCGTGGGCCGGGCCGGAGAGGACGAGGGGGCGGCAAGGGCAGCCGCCGCGACCGCGACGAGCGGGTTGCGCAAGCTGGAAACAGCACCTGACACGAAGACCTCCACACCGAGGACACCTTACCGACCGGTAAGTATTGGGCCGCGCTCATGCTGTGACACGTGTCATAGCCGTGTCAACGCTCAGGACAGCGGTTGTTGACGGACCTTCACATAAGGATGCCCGGGGAGAGACCTGACGTGCCCCCCCGGGGGGGTGTCCGGCGGATCCTGACCGGATACGCCGCGAGGGACACCCCCTAGAGGAGCGCGGGGACCTCGGCGGTCAGCGTGCAACGGCCGCCGTCCGCAGGGGCGTCGAGCACCGCGGGCACCCCCAGCGGGACCGTCAGCGCGGTCGGACCATGACCGAACCCCAGCTCCTCGATCACGGGTATCGCGAGCGGCCCGAACCGGTCGGCCAGCACGGCGCGGATCCTCTCGTACGGCCCGCACTCCTGCCAGGAGCCGCAGACGACCCCGGAGATCCCCTCCAGGGCGCCGGCGCGCAGCAGCCGGGTGAGGATGCCGTCGAGGCGGTAGGGCTCCTCCCCGGTGTCCTCGATGACGAGCAGTCCGCCCCGGGCGCCGGTCCGGGCGTGCGGGGTGCCGGTGGCGGCGGCGAGCAGGCTGACGCAGCCCCCGTACAGAATCCCGCGGGCCCGCCCCGGGACGAGGGGGGCGGCCGTGTCCAGGCCGAGGGTCAGGACCGTCTCCGGCTCGAAGAGCGTGGCGCGCAGGTGCTCCCGGGTGGCCGCGTCCTTCAGGAACGCCTCGGTGGCCACCATCGGCCCGTGCAGGGTGGCGCATCCGGCCCGTAGCGCGAACGCCTCGTGCAGGGCGGTGATGTCGCTGTAGCCGACGAACACCTTGGGCCCGGCGTCCCGGAGCGCCGCCCAGTCGAGCAGGTCCACCATCCGGTGCGCGCCGTACCCGCCCCGGGCGCAGAACACCGCGTCCACGGACGGATCGCACCAGGCGGCCTGAAGGTCGGCCGCGCGGTCCGCGTCAGCCCCCGCCAGGAAGTCCAACTCCGGGTGTACGTCCAGGACATGAGGCGACACGACCGGCTCAAGCCCCCAGTCGCGCAGCACCCCGAGCCCCTCCTCCAGCCGGTCGGCGGGGACGGGGCCGCTGGGCGCGACCACGGCGACCCGCGCGCCGGGGCGCAGCCGGGACGGACGGGCCAAGGGGGCCAACGGCGAGGGAACCGACATCACTTCCTCAGCTCCAGCGGGGGCACATCACTCCGGCCGATACCGAACGTTTGCACGTAGAGGGAGAGTTCGGCCTCCAGCGCCCGGATCAGGGTCTCCGCCCGCCGGAACCCGTGCCCCTCCCCCTCGAAGGCGATGTACGCGTGCGGCACGCCGCGCCCCGCGACGGCGGCCAGGAACCGGTCGCACTGGGAGGGCGGGCAGACCAGGTCGTCCAGTCCCTGGAGCAGCAGGAACGGGGCGGTGAGCCGGTCGGTGCCGTTGATCGGCGCACGTTCGCGGTAGCGCTCGGGCACCTCGGCGGCCGGTCCGATCAGGGACTCCAGGTACCGCGACTCGAAGTCGTGCGTGCCGTCCGTCGCCCAGCCCTCCAGGTCCAGGACCGGGAAGAGGATCGTGCCGCAGGCGTAGCGGTCGGTGCCGATGAGCGAGGCCGCGGCGGTCCAGCCGCCCGCGCTGCCGCCCCGGACCGCGAGCCGGCCGGGGTCGGCCGCGCCCTCCGCGACCAGGGCGTCGGCGACGGCCGCGCAGTCCGCCACGTCGACAACTCCCCACTCACCTCGGAGCCGTTCGCGGTAGCGGCGGCCATAACCGGTGGAGCCACCGTAGTTCACGACGGCGACCCCGATGCCGCGCGAGGTGAAGTAGGCGAGCTCCAGGTCGAGGACGAGCGGTGCGTGGCCGGTGGGGCCCCCGTGCACGGCGACGAGGTACGGGGGCAGTTCCCCCTCGGGCGCGGTGCGTTCGGGGCTGTGCGGCGGATAGATGTGGGCGTGGATCTCGCGGCCGTCGGGGCCCGTGAACGTCCGGTCCCGCGGTGTGGGCAGGTAGGCCGGGTCGACCGCGTCCTGGTGGGCCGATCCGATGACGCGGGTACGCCCGGTCGCCGTGTCCAGCTCCACCACCTCGTAGCCGGTGCGCGGGCTCGCCGCGACGCCGACGACCCGGCTGCCGTGCACGGCGAGGGTGTCGGCCCAGGTGGTCCAGTGGCCGGGGGCATCGGCGAGTTCGCCGGTCTCCGGGTCGAGGACGCCGAGGCGCTGGGAGCCCCGGCCGTGCAGGACGGCGATCAGCCCGTTCTCCAGCGGGTGGAACCAGCGCAGCCCGATCTTCCACAGCGGCCCGCCGAACTCCTCGCCCCGGGGCGGCAGAAGACGGCTGCTGGGCACCGCACCACCGGCCACGGCATCGGGCCGGATGCGCTGGAGCTCCCACCAGTCGGCGAGGTCGGAGACGAACAGCAGGCTGCCGTCGCGGTCCCACTCGATCTGGCAGACCGACTCGTCGACATCGCCCACCAGGGGCCGGACGCCGGTGAATTCACCCGCGTCCGTGATCTCCGCCAGCATCACCACCGTGCCGTCCCACGGCATCCGGGGGTGGTCCCAGGCGATCCAGGCGGCCCGCCGCCCGTCGTGCGAGACCCGAGGGCCGGTGACGAACCGGTGGCCCCCGTCGGAGAGTTCCCGTACGGCGGAGCGGTCCCCGGCGGCCGAGCCGTCCAGCGGTACGGCGGCGAGCACCCGGCGTACGTCGGTCGGCCCGGGACCGGTGAACTCCTCCAGCACGCACCACACCTCGCCCTGCGCGCCCCGGTCCAGGCGCACCTGCGGGTCCACCCAGCGCAGTCCGCCGCCGACGTCCGAGAGCGGGGTCAGGGGGCGGGGCTCGTCCGGCCCGTCGGGGGCGTACACGTACAGCCGCTGGTCGGCGAAGTGGACGAAGACGACGAGCGGCCCGCCCTCCTCGCGCACCGCGCCCGCCCAGGGCTGTCCGCCGTACTCGATCACCCGGCTGCGCGGGTTCCACGGGGCGGGCAGCACGGACGCCGTGGTGCCGTCCGGGCGGCGGCGCACCAGGGCCCGGCGGCCGCCTTCGGCCGGGCGCGGCTCGGTCCACCACACCTCGTCGCCGACGGTGCCGAGGTGGTCCGGGCGGCCGTCGTGGGAGGCGGCGAGGGCCGCGTCGATCGGCGACGGCCAGGAGCCGTACGGGGCTTCGGGCACGGTGTTCACGGTGGAGGTCCCCCCAGGGTCCGGTCGAACGACATCGGTCGAACAGTGCTGGTCAGGCGGTGCTGGTCAGGCCATACGGATCAGGCGGTGCGCAGATAGTGGTCGAGGACGCGGACGCCGAAGTGGAGGGCGTCGACGGGGACGCGCTCGTCGACGCCGTGGAAGAGCGCCTGGTAGTCGAGGCCCGGGGGCATCTTGAGCGGCGAGAAGCCGTAGCCGGTGATGCCGAGCTTGGCGAACTGCTTGGCGTCGGTGCCGCCCGACATGCAGTACGGGACGGTGTGCGCGCCGGGGTCGAACCGCTCCACGGCGGCGCGGAGTCTGGCGTACGTGGGTGAGTCGACCGGGGCCTGGAGGGCCTGCTCGCGGTGGTAGAACTCCCAGGAGACGAGGGGGCCGGTGAGCCGGTCCAGGGTCTCGTGGAACTCCTCGTCGCCGCCGGGGACCGTGCGGCCGTCGATGAGGGCGGTGGCATGGCCGGGGATGACGTTGACCTTGTAACCGGCGTCCAGCATCGTCGGATTGCTGCTGTTGCGGATGGTGTTCTGGACGAGCGTGGCCGCCGGGCCCAGCTTGGCGAGGAGTTCGGCGACGTCGAAGCCCGGGTCGTCCAGCTCCACGGAGATGCCGTGCAGGGCGGCGATCTCGGTGATCGAGGCGCGGACGGTGGGGGTGAGGCGGACGGGCCACTCGTACGCGCCGATCCGGGCGGCCGCGGCCGCCACGGCGGTCACCGCGTTCTCCCGGTTGACCTTGGAACCGTGCCCGGCCCGGCCCTCGGCGGTCAGCTTCAGCCAGGCGGTGCCGCGCTCGCCCGCACCGATCGGGTAGAGTGAGAGGCCGTGTCCGGCGTGGAAGGTGAACGCACCGGACTCGCTGATGCCTTCCGTGCACCCCTCGAAGAGTCCGGGGTGCTGCTCGGCGAGGAAGCCGGAGCCGTCGGCGGCACTGTCCTCCTCGTCGGCGGTGTACGCGATGACGATGTCGCGGCGGGGGCGGAACCCCTCGCGCGCCCAGCCCCGGACGGTGGCGAGGACCATCGCGTCCATGTTCTTCATGTCGACGGCCCCGCGCCCCCACACCACCCCGTCGCGGACCTCGCCGGAGAAGGGGTGCACGGTCCAGTCGGCGGGCTCGGCGGGCACCACGTCGAGGTGGCCGTGGACGAGCAGCGCGTCGGCGGACGGGTCGGTGCCGGGGATCCGGGCGACGACGTTGGTCCGGCCGGGGGTGCGCTCCAGCAGCACCGGTTCCAGACCGGCACCGGCCAGGCGCTCGGCGACGTACTCGGCGGCCGGGCGCTCCCGGCAGTCGCCGCCGCCCCGGTTGGTCGTGTCGATCCGGATCAGGTCGGACGTGAACGTGACCACTTCGTCGAGGGCCTGCTCGTCCACGGGGCCGAGGGGGCCGGGGGCGTCAGCCATATTGTTCCTCCACGGCGGACGACACGATGGTCGTCACCGCCTTGAACGTGCGGATACCTTCGTACATCGTCCCGCTGGTGTAGGCGATGCGCCTCTCACCGCTGGGCGCGACGCCGGGCACCACGGTCGCCGCGGCAGCCAGATGCTCGGCGTCGAACTCCAGCTCCACGGTCCAGGTCCCGCCGGTGACGGGGGTCCGGCGGACGGCGAGCGCGGCGGCGTCCCGCGCGGCCGTCCGGATGTCCGCCGCCGTACGGGCGGGGGTGCGGCACACGGCCGCGTACCGCGATACGTGGTCCTTCACGGCGACCTTGCGGGCCCCGGGGGCATATCCCTCGGCGTCCACGCAGGTCAGGTCGTCGCCGGTGACGAGGACGACGGGCACGCCGTACTCGGCGGCGACGTGGGCGTTGAGGAGGCCCTCACTGGCGCGGGCGCCGTTGAGCCAGACGCCGGTGATGGAGTTGGCGAGGTAGGTGTGGGCGAGGACCCCCTCCGTACCGGCACCGGTGTGGTAGCCGACGAAGGCGATGCCGTCGACGTCACCGTGCTGGATGCCCTCCACCATCGAGAGCGACTTGTGCCGGCCGGTGAGCATCTGGACCCGGTCGTCCAGCCGCTCCAGCAGGAGGTTGCGCATCGACCAGTGGGCCTCGTTGACGAGGACCTCGTCGGCGCCGCCGTCGTAGAACCCGAGGGCGGCCGCGTTCACGTCGGAGGTGAACATCGGCCGGCAGCGCTCCCACTGCGGGGTGCCCGGCAGCACATCGGCCGGCCAGGTCACTCCGGTGGCGCCCTCCATGTCGGCGCTGATGAGGATCTTCATGCCGCCACACCGTACGCCCCGGCGGCGGGCTGAGCCAGGGAGGGTGCCCTTGTCGCCGGTCCGGCCCGCCGAAGGTCCCTCCGGTGGGCTCCTGAGGGGGCTCCACGGGTCACGCCGCGCGAACACTATGAACGCAACGCGCACGGGGGTTCTCCCGCCGCCCGGCCGCTTCCTAGCATCCCCGGCATCGCGGCACACGTCAGCGCCGCGCAGAGAGCCAGGAGCCCCGCCCGTGCACACCACCACCCCCCACGTCCCCGTCCGCTCCGCCCCGATGTACCGCCGAGGCCGGCGCCGGACCGCCGTGCTGGCGGCCCTCCTCGCCACGGCGTTCATCGGCATGGCCGGTCACGCCCAGTCGGCGGGGGCGGAGACGGCCGCTCCCGCCCCCGCCGACTGCCCGTCCGTCCTGGCCGGTCAGGCACGTTGCTACACCGGGCAGGACGCCAACGGGGCGCACTACGCCATCGCCGTCCCCACCCGCTGGAACGGCTCCCTGGTCGTGCACGCCCACGGCGGCCCCGACCTGGGCGAGGCCTCCGACCCGTCCCGCTCCACCGAAGACCTGGCACGCTGGGCCGTCATGGTGAAGGAGGGGTACGCCTGGGCCGGCTCCTCCTACCGGCGCGGCGGCTACGGCACGCGGATGGCGGCCGCCGACACCGAGAGTGTGCGACGGGTGTTCGTGGACCGGTTCGGGAAGCCGGGGCGGACCTTCGTGCACGGCCAGTCCTGGGGCGGCGACGTGGCGGCGAAGGTGGCGGAGACGTACGGGCGGAAGCCGGGGGCGTACGACGGTGTGCTGCTGACCAACGGCGTGCTGGCGGGCGGCTCGCGCGGCTACGACCACCGGGTCGACCTCCGTGTCGTCCACCAGTACTACTGCGGCAACCACCCGCGCCCCACCGAGCCGCAGTACCCCCTGTGGCAGGGGCTCCGCCCGGACTCCACGATGACGGCCTCCGGGCTGCGTGCCCGGCTGCGGGAGTGCACCGGGTTCGACGCGGACCCGGCGGAGCGGACCGCGCTCCAGCAGCGCAACCTGGACGACATCCTCGGCGTGACCGGCATCCCGGAGCGCTCCCTGGAGTCGCATCTGCGGTTCGCGACGTTCACGTTCCGGGACATCGTCTCGACCCGGCTCGGCGGCCGTAACCCCTTCTCCAACCAGGGTGTGAGGTACGCCGGTTCGCACGACGACCGGGCGCTGAACGCGGGCGTGGAGCGGTTCGCGGCCGACCCCGCCGCGCGCCGGGATCTCTCCTGGGACAGCGACCTCACCGGCCGGGTCTCCCTGCCGGTCCTCACCCTGCACGCGATCGACGACCCGACGGCCTTCGTGGAGCACGAGGCGGCCTACCGCTCCACGCTCCAGGGCGCGGGCCGGGCCCACCACCTCGTCCAGAGCTTCACCCGCGAGAGCGAGCACAGCGGGCTGAGCGACGCCGAGTACGCGAACTCCGTCGCCGCCCTGGACCGCTGGGCGCGCACCGGGAGCAGGCCCACCCCGCGCTCGCTGGCCGCCTCGTGCGCCGCCTTCGACCGGACGTACGGCACGGGCTGCTTCTACGACCCGGCGTTCCACCCGGCCCCGTACGCCTCCCGGGTCCTGCCCCGGCCGGGCGGGCACCACTGGCCCGCCATGTCCGCCGGGCAGGAGCGGGCGTGGAGCCGGATCGAAGGGGTGGGCATCGCCCCCTGAGCCCCCTCAGCGGAGCAGTTCCTCGATCCGCTCCAGCTCGTCCGCCGTGAACTCCAGGTTCGCGACGGCCGCCACGCTGTTCTCCAGCTGGGTGACGCTGCTCGCCCCGACCACGGCCGAGGTGAGGCGGCCGCCGCGCAGCACCCACGCCAGGGCCAGCTGGGCGAGGGACTGGCCGCGCTCCTCGGCCACCGCGTCCAGGGCGCGCAGCCGCTCCACCAGCTGGGGCGTGCGGGCGTCGGACGTCAGGAAGGGGCTGTCGCCCGCCGCCCGGGAACCGGCCGGGACGCCGTCCAGATAGCGGTCGGTGAGGAGGCCCTGCTCCAGCGGGGAGTAGGCGATGGAGCCGACGCCCAGCTCGTCCAGTGCGGTGAGCAGCCCGTCCTCGGGCGGCGGTCCAGCATCGAGTAGCGGGGCTGGTGGATGAGCAGGGGCGTGCCGAGGTCCTGGAGGATCGCGGCGGCCTCACGGGTCTGCTCGGCGGAGTAGTTGGAGAGGCCGGCGTAGAGGGCCTTGCCCTGGCGTACGGCGCTGTCGAGGGCGCCCATCGTCTCTTCGAGCGGGGTGTCGGGGTCGGGGCGGTGGGAGTAGAAGATGTCGACGTACTCGACGCCCAGGCGCTTCAGGCTCTGGGAGGCGCGCAGGTACTTCCGCGAGCCCCACTCCCCGTACGGGCCGTCCCACATGTCGTAGCCGGCCTTGGTGGAGATGACCAGCTCGTCCCGGAGGTGGGCGAAGTCGGTGGCGAGGGCGCGGCCCAGGGTGAGTTCGGCGGAGCCGGGCGGCGGGCCGTAGTTGTTGGCCAGGTCGAAGTGGGTGATGCCCAGGTCGAACGCGCGGCGCAGGATGGCGCCCTGCGTCTCGGGGGTGCGGTCGCCGCCGAAGTTGTGCCAGAGGCCGAGGGAGAGCGCGGGCAGCAGGAGGCCGCTGCGGCCGGTGCGGCGGTAGGGCATGGCGGAGTAGCGGTCGGCGGACGGCAGGTACATACGAAAGGCTCCGCGGGGAGAGGGACGGAGGGACGGCGCCCAGGCTTCCGTAGATGGATCCAGCAGTCCAACAGGAGATTCCGCTCGGATTCATCACCTACAGTCCTCAATCATGGAACTGCGTCAGCTGGAGCACTTCGTCGCCGTCGCCGAGGAGCAGCACTTCACCCGCGCCGCCGAGCGCCTCGCCGTCTCCCAGTCCGGCCTCTCCGCCTCCGTACGGGCCCTGGAGCAGGAGCTGCGGACCCCGCTGTTCTCCCGCACCACGCGGACGGTCCGGCTCACCGAGGCGGGGCGGGCGCTGCTGGTGGAGGCGGAGCGCACGCTGGCGGGGGCGCGGGCGGCGCGGGACGCGGTCGATGCCGTGCGGGGGCTGCTGCGCGGGACGTTGACGGTGGGCGTCGAACAGTGCGTGGCGGGGGTGAGCCCGGCCCGGCTGCTGGCCGCGTTCCACCGGGAGCACCCGCAGCTGGAGCTGCGGCTGCGCCAGGAGGGGACGAGCAGTCTGCTGGACGGGGTGGCGGGCGGGCGGCTGGACCTGGCGTTCGCCGCCACCGTCAGCCCGGCGGAGTGGCGCGGGGAGCTGATGCCACTGGCGCGGGAGCCGATGGTGGTGCTGTGTGCGGCGGGGCACCGGTTCGCCGGGCGGGGCGAGGTGGCGTGGGAGGAGCTGCCGGGTGAGTCGTTCATCGACTTCCACCCGGACTGGGGGCCTCGGCGGGCGGCGGACGAGGCGTTCGCGGCGGCGGGGGTCCGGCGGACGGTGGGCCTGGAGGTCAACGACGTGCACAGCCTGCTGGAGCTGGTGCAGGAGGGGCTGGGGATCGCGGTGGTGCCGCACCACTTCTCCCGCAAGCCGGAGGCGGCCCGGCTGCTCGCGGTGGAGGTGGCGCCCGCGGGCGGGCGGCAGGCCGTGTACGAGAGCGTGGTGGTGCTTCCGGCGGTGCGGAGCCTGAGCCCGGGGGCGCGGGCGCTGATGCGGCTGGTGCGGGAGGACGCGGTGCGGGAGGCGGGGGTGGGCTGAGGCCTCGGAGGCCCGCACCGGGCTCGAAGGGTCGGCCCACCCCGTACGCCTCAGTCCTCGTGGCCCAGCTGGAGGTCCCGTTCCGTGCGGCCGCCGCCCGCCACCTGGAGCACCGTGGCGACCGGCGGGTATCCGGCGGCGATCACCGTGTACTCGCCGGAGGACAGGTCCACGAACCGGAACGAGCCGTCGGCGCCCGTGGTGAGCGTGTCCACCACGTTGCCCGCCGCGTCCAGCAGCGTGACCCGGGCGTCCTCCACCGGCCGGCCGCCGGTGGCCCGGACCACGCCGCGCAGCACGGCACCGCCCGCCAGCTCGATGTCCTGCCGGGTCTCGCGGGCCGCCTGGACGCTGACCGGGAGGGCGGCGGGGCGGTAGGCGGGAGCGCTGGCGGCGAGGGTGTACTCGCCCGCGACCAGCTCGGTGATGACGTAGCCGCCCTCGCGCCCGGTGCGGGTGGAGGCGACGACCTCGCCGCGTACGTCGGTGAGGGTGACGGCCGCGTCCCGGACCGGCACACCGTCGGCCGTCAGGACGGACCCCGCGAGCCGTCCGGCGCCGCCGAGGACCACGTCCAGCTCCACGGGACGGTCGCCCACGGTGACGCTGACGGCCTGCGGCTGATGGCCCCCGGCCGCGGCGATGAGGACGTACGATCCGGCGCCCGGCACGCTCAGCGCGTACCGGCCGTCCGCGCCGCTGGCCCCGCGCCCGATCTGCTGCCCCTGGACGTCGATGAGCGTGAGGGCGGCCCGGTCCACCTTCGTACCGTCCGGGTGCTGGACGCTGCCGCTGACGGGCACGCCCGGGAGATGGCCACCGGTGCTCCGGCCGGAGTCGGTGCGGGCGGCGGGGATCGGCGAGGGCTCGGTGGCCGCTTCGGGGCTGTGGTGGGACACCAGCGGTTTCTCCTTGAGGAAGAAGGCGAGGATCAGGCCGAGGACGAGCACCGGCACGAGGTAGAGGAAGATGCGGGGCATCGCGTCGACGTATGCCTGGATGTAGGCGTCGCGCAGCGCGGGCTCCATCGCGTGGACGATCTGCGGGGTGATCGACTCGGGCGCGGGCAGCTCCACGCCGGTGGGCAGGCGGAGGCCGAGGGCGTCGGAGAGCCGCCCGGCGAACAGCGTGCCGAAGATGGCGGCGCCGACGCTGCCGCCGATCTGCCGGAAGTAGTTGTTGGCGCTGGTGGCGGTGCCGAGGTCGGCGGGGCGTACGGAGTTCTGCACGGCGAGGACCAGGACCGACATGACCAGCCCGATGCCGGTACCGAGGACGGCCTGCCAGAGGCTGTACTCCAGCCGGGAGGTGCCCCGTTCCAGCCCCGAGAGCAGCCACATGCCGACGACGGAGACGGCGCTGCCGACGATGGGGTAGACGCGGTAGCGGCCGGTACGGGTGATGAGCTGGCCGGAGACGATGGAGCCGCCGACGATGCCGAGCATCATCGGGAGCATCAGCAGTCCGGACTCGGTGGCGCTGGCCCCGTCCACCATCTGGAGGTAGGTCGGCAGATAGCTGGCGGCGCCGAAGAGCGCGACGCCGACGACCGCGCCGATCAGGCCGGTGATGTTGAAGACGGAGTCGCGGAACAGCCGCAGCGGGATGATCGGTTCGGCCGCGCGGTGCTCCACCGCGACGAAGAGGAGCGTCGTGACGACGGCCCCCGCCGACAGGCCCAGGATGGTGCGCGAGCCCCAGGCGTACTCCGTTCCGCCCCAACTGGTCACCAGGACCAGGCAGGTGGAGGCGGCAGCCAGCAGCACCGCTCCCAGGACGTCGAGTCGGGGACGTACGGCGGGCCTGGGGAGCTTCAGCACGACGGCGATCACGGCGAAGGTGACCAGTCCGAACGGCACGTTGATGTAGAAGCACCAGCGCCAGGAGGCGTGGTCGGTGAAGAAGCCGCCGAGCAGCGGTCCGGCGACCGAGGCGAGGCCGAAGACCGCGCCGATCAGGCCCATGTAGCGGCCGCGCTCCCGGGGCGGGACGATGTCCGCGATGATCGCCTGGACGCCGATCATGAGACCGCCGCCGCCGATGCCCTGGAGGGCGCGGAAGGCGATCAGCTCGTCCATGGTCCGCGACCAGCCGGCCAGGGCGGAACCGATGACGAAGACGACGATCGCGAACTGGAAGACGCCCTTGCGGCCGAAGAGGTCGCCGAGCTTGCCGTAGAGCGGCAGGACGATGGTGGAGGCGAGGAGGTAGGCGGTGACCGCCCAGGACATCTTCTCCAGGCCGTGCAGCTCACCGACGATCCTCGGCAGGGCGGTCGCGACGATCATCTGGTCGAGAGCCGCGAGCAGCAGGGTGAGCATCAGCCCGAGGAAGACCATGCGGACCTGACGGGGGCCGGTCTCCTCGGCCGCCGGGAGCGGGCCGGGACCGGCAGGTGGCGGTGGCGGCTCCTCCAGGGGAGCGGCAGCGCCGTCGGGCCCGTCCTTCACCAGCGTGATACCGCCCACCACGTAACGCTCCCCTTCGTCGCATCTGCGCCGCCCTTTCTCGCATCGCGGGGCAAGGCAGGGCAAACGGGATGAGGGGCGCGCAGGGCGCGTACGAAGGGCTTATGCGCCGGTGGGAGCCACTACGGCGCACAACCGGCCACCCCGGAAAACCACCCGTTCCGGTGAGGCCGGCCGACCTGCGGGAGCCGGGCCGTTCGAGGGCCCGGCGTACATGCGGGACCTACTTCTCGACCTCGGTGGCGAGGTTCTGGAGCAGCTCGTCGTAGATCCGGCCGAGGCCCTTGGGGGCGAAGGTCCGCTCGAAGAAGCCGCCGATGCCGCCGGCGCCGTCCCAGACGGTGGTGACGACGGCCTTGGACTTCCCCTCACCGGCCGGGGTGACGGTCCAGGTGGTGACCATGGAGGAGTTGCGGTCCTTCTCGACGAGTTGGCCGTCGGTCGGCTCGGTGACCTCCAGCAGGCAGTCGCGGACCCGCTTGCTGGTCGCCTGGAGCTTCCAGTGGACGAGAGTGCCCTCGCCGTCACCGCCCTCCCGGACCTCGTACTCGCTGAAGTGCGGGGTCAGCACCTTGCCGCGGACGTCCTTGTAGTCGGCCAGGGCGTCGAACACCGCCTCTGCGTCCGCCGCGATGATCCGCTCCGTGGTGGCCTCGACCTGCGCCATGGGTGTTCCTCCAGCAGTCCGTGATTCCGGGGGGTGAGCTGAGCCAACCACCTCGGGTGCCCCGTTCAAAATCGGGGCCGGTGGTACGGCTCGCACGATCAAGGGAACAAGTGTTCTATTCTGTGGCCAGTGCTACCGAGGAGGCGTCCATGCGCTGGGACAATCTGGTCGAAAACCGCTCCATGACCGGCAACAGCGCGCTCTTCGCCGCGGACGCGGTGACCACGCGCACCTTCGACACCCCGGAATTCCGGGGCATCACGTTCCATGAGATCCGGGCCCGTTCGATCCTGAACCGGGTGCCCGGGGCCTCACGGATGCCGTTCGAATGGACGGTGAACCCCTACCGGGGCTGCTCGCACGCCTGTGTGTACTGCTTCGCCCGTAAGACGCACAGCTATCTGGACCTGGACACCGGCATCGGGTTCGACTCCCAGATCGTCGTCAAGACCAACGCCGCCGAGCTGCTCCAGCGGGAGCTGGCCTCCCGGCACTGGCAGGGCGAGCACATCGCGATGGGCACCAACGTCGACTGCTACCAGCGGGCGGAGGGACGGTACCGGCTCATGCCGGGCATCATCACCGCCCTGCGCGACCGGGCTAACCCCTTCTCGATCCTCACGAAGGGCACGCTGATCCTGCGGGACCTGGAGCTGCTGCGGCAGGCCGCCGAGGTCACCGAGGTCGGCGTCTCGGTCTCCGTCGGCTTCACCGACCGCGAGCTGTGGCGGACGGTCGAACCCGGCACCCCCTCTCCCGGCCGCCGCCTCGACGTCGTCCACGCGCTCACCGAGAGCGGGATCGGCTGCTCGGTCCTGATGGCGCCGGTGATCCCCTTCCTCGGCGACAGTCCGGAGCAGCTGCGCGCCACCGTCTCCGCCATCGCGGCGGCCGGGGCGACCTCGGTGACCCCGCTGGTGCTGCATCTGCGCTCCGGCGCGCGCGAGTGGTACCTGCGGTGGCTCGGGCTCCACCATCCGCATCTGGTGCCGAGGTACGAGCGGATGTACGCGGACGGCGCGTACGCCCCCACCTGGTACCAGCGCCGGATCACCCGTCAGGTGCACGAGCTGGCGGACGAGTTCGGGATCGGCCCGGCGCACCGGGGCGAGGCCCGCCGGATCACCCCGGTCCGGACACCGGAGGAGCCGGAGCCGGGACCCACCCAGCTCACCCTGCTCTGAGGCCGCGCACACGCCCCTATGAGCCTCCCGCAGACCCGATCGCGTGACCGTACGGGTCAACTCCGCGCGGAATCGGCCCCGGACCCGTGGATCTCGGGGACCATGCGGCGGGGACCGGCCGACCGCCGGCGTGTCCCCTCCGCCTCGGGAGGCCCCATGACGAAACGTGCAGGAATTCTGGTCGCCGCCGGTGCGACGGTCGCCGGTCTGCTGGCCGGCGCTCCGGCCCCGGCCGCAGCGTCCTCCGGGACGGGCACACCGCCCGCCCCGGAGCTGGCGTGGACCGACTGTCCGACGGAGAACCATCCGACGCTCCAGTGCGCCAAGGTCGACGCCCCGCTGGACCACGCCGACCCCGCGGGCCGCCGGGTCACCCTCGCCCTGTCCCGCATCCCGCACACCGCGAAGACCTTCCAGGGCCCGCTGCTGGTCAACCCGGGCGGGCCGGGCGGCAGCGGTCTGTCGATGGCCGGGTTCGTGGCCTCGGCGCTGCCGAAGAAGGTGGCGTCGCAGTACGACGTGATCGGGTTCGACCCCCGCGGGGTCGGGAAGAGCACCCCGAAGCTGAACTGTCTGCCCGGCCACTCCGACCCGGTGCGCCCGGACTCGGTGCCCGCCTCCTACCGGGACGAGCGGATCAACCGCGACCGGGCCGCCGCCTTCGCGCGCGCCTGCGGCGAGAAGCACGGCGATGTGCTGCCCTACATGGACACCGTCAGCGCCGCGAAGGACCTCGATGTGATCCGCCGGGCGCTGGGCTCGGAGCAGATCAACTACTTCGGTTACTCTTACGGCACCTACCTGGGCGCGGTCTACGCGAAGCTGCACCCGGAGCGGGTGCGGCGGCTGGTCCTGGACTCGGTGGTCGGGCCGGACGACGTCTGGTACGAGGGCAACCTCAACCAGGACTACGCCTTCGACGACCGCCACAAGGCGTTCGCGGCCTGGGTGGCGAAGCACGACGCGGTGTACGGGCTCGGCACCGATCCGGCCGGGGTCGAGGCCGCCTGGTACCGGATGCGGGCGGCCGTCGCGGCAGAGCCCGCGGGCGGCAGGGTCGGGGCGAGCGAGCTGGAGGACACGTTCCTGCCCGGCGGGTACTACAACGGCTACTGGCCCTACCTCGCCGAGGCGTTCGCCGCGTACGTGAACGGCCAGGACACCGAGGCGCTGGTGACGGCGTACGAGAACTTCGGTGCCACCGGCCCGGGCGGCGGGAACAGCTACTCCGTCTACACCGCCGTCCAGTGCCGCGACGCCGGCTGGCCCCGGCACTGGAGCGACTGGCGCAACGACACGCGCCGCATCCACGACAAGGCGCCCTTCATGGCCTGGAACAACACCTGGTACAACGCGCCGTGCGCGAGCTGGCCGGTGGCTCCGCTCGCCCCGGTCCAGGTCACCAACCACCGCCTCCCGGCGACCCTGATCCTCCAGGCCACCGACGACGCGGCGACCCCGTACGCGGGCGCGGTCTCCATGCACCGCAAGCTGAAGGGCTCCAGCTTCGTGGTGGAGGAGGGCGGCGGCAACCACGGCATCACGCTCAGCGGCAACGCCTGCCTGGACAAGCACCTGACGGCCTATCTGACCGACGGGACCGTCCCGCGCGGCCGGGGCGAGGGTGAGGCGGACGCGGTCTGCGCGGCGCTCCCGGAGCCGAAGCCGCTGCCGGCCGCGAAGGCGGCGGCCCAGTCGGTGGACAACAGCGCGGGCAGCCGCCTGCACGGGCTGCTGGGGCCGCGCCACTGACCGCACGCCGCCCCCTTACCGCAGCCTCCCCAGCGCCTTCTCGGCCGCCGTCCCCAGGCGCGGGTGCGGAAGGGCCGCGGTGAGGACGGAGCGGGCCCGCCGGTCGCCGAGCTGACCGAGGCCCTCCACACAGGCGAGCGCCACCCTCCAGTGCGGCTCCCCCGGGGCCAGCAGGCGGTGGAGGGTGGCGACCAGGGCGGGCACCGCTTCCGGGGTCCGCAGGATGGTGAGCAGGCGCACCGGGTGCACGGCGTACGCGGTGCGCAGCGCGTTGGTGGCGAGCGCGGCGGCGGCCCTGGACGTGCGGGGGTCGTTCAGCTCGGCCAGGGCGTGGCAGGCGGAGACACAGCGCTCGGGGTCGCGGTGGTTGAGCAGGAGCACCAGCGCCTCGAAGGCCCGCCGGTCGCCCGCGCAGCCGAGCCGGAACGCGGCGATCTCACGGGCCCACAGCGGGCGCCCGGGCTCCACCAGGACCCGGGCCAGCACCTCGTTGTCGTCGGTCGCCACGAGCAGGTCGTACGCGGCGGAGCCGGCCGCCTCGTCCCGTAACCGGTCCAGGAGCGAACGGAGTTCCTCATCCATGACGCTCAGCGTATCGATGAACACGCTGCGTGGGGGACGGGGCCGGAGGAGCCGATGTGGTCCAGCACACAGAGACCCAGGGGTGGCGCGCTCGTTACTCGCCGGTTAATCTCATCTGAGCGGGAACACACTCCCCGCGACTCCGGTGGCCTGGTGACGCAGCCACCCAGAGTGCTTGTCGGTTCGGCAGTTCCCGTGCGACGCGACTCCGGGACAGAGTCCGTCACCCTTCCGGCCGGGCGTGCTTCCAGCGCCCCGCCACCGCGCTTCACGACACGCATCCGCGCATGCACCCGCGCCGCTCCCTCATCGCCGCGCGCCGCCTGCTCTCCACAGTCGTCACTCACCCTGGAGTCCCGTGATGGACACCCCGCTCTCCACCATTGCCGTCGTCGGCCTCGGCACCATGGGCACCGGCATCGCCGAGGTCCTGGCTCTCGCGGGCCGCGAGGTCATCGGTATCGACATCGACGAGGCGGCCGCCCGGCAGGCCGTCGCCTCCCTCGAAGCCTCCACCGCCCGGGCCGTCGGGCGCGGGCGGATCACCGAGCGGGAGCGGGCCGGCGCACTGGCCCGGTTCCGTACCTCCGACGCCCTCGCGGCCGCCGCCGAGGCCGAGCTGGTCATCGAGGTCGTGCCGGAGACGTACGAGATCAAGCAGCAGGTGTTCCGGGAGCTGGACGCCGTCGTCTCCCCCACCGCGATCCTCGCCACCGGCACGAACGCCCTGTCGGTGACCCGGCTCGCCGCCGAGTCGCAGCGGCCCGAGCGCGTGCTCGGCCTGCACTTCTTCAACCCGGCGCCCGCGATGAAGCTGGTCGAGGTGGTCTCCTCGGTGCTCACCGCGCCGCCCGCCGTCGAGGCCGTCACCAGGCTGGCCCGGGAGCTGGGCAAGGAGCCCGTCGCGGTCGGCGACCGGCCCGGGTTCGTCGCGGACGGGCTGCTCTTCGGCTATCTGAACCAGGCCGCCGCGATGTACGAGGCGAACTACGCGTCCCGCGAGGACATCGACGCGGCGATGAAGCTGGGCTGCGGGCTGCCGATGGGCCCGCTCGCCCTGCTGGACCTGATCGGCATCGACACCGCCCGGACCGTCCTGGAGGCCATGTACTCCGCCTCCCACGACCGCCTCCACGCCCCCGCCCCCGTCCTCGGCCAGCTCAGCGAGGCGGGGCTGACCGGGCGCAAGGCGGGACGCGGCTTCTACACGTACGACGCCCCGGGCGGCCAGAGTGTCGTGCCGGACGCCCTGACCCCTTCCGCCGAGGCGGCGGCCGGTGACGGGCACTCCGTCGCCTCCGTCGGCGTCGCCGGCTCCGGAACCATGGCCTCCGGGATCGCCGAGGTCTTCGCCAAGGCCGGGTACACCGTGGTCCTGGCGGCGCGCGGCCAGGAGAAGGCGGATCTCGCCAAGGCCCGGATCGCCACGTCACTGGAGCGTTCGGTCGGCAAGGGGCGGCTCACCGCCGAGGCGCGGGACGAGACGCTCGGCCGGATCACGGCCGCCGGGTCGCTGGACGCGTTCGCGGAGGTCGACCTCGCCGTCGAGGCGGTCGCCGAGGACCTGGAGATCAAGCAGCAGCTCTTCGCCACCCTGGACAAGGTCTGCCGCCCGGGCGCGGTCCTCGCCACCACCACCTCCTCCCTTCCCGTCATCGCCGTCGCCCGGGCCACCGCCCGGCCCGAGGACGTCATCGGGATGCACTTCTTCAACCCGGCGCCCGCGATGAAGCTGGTCGAGGTCGTCCGTACGGTCCTGACCGCCGACGATGTCCACGCCACGGTCCGCGCGGTCTGCGCGAAGATCCGCAAGCACCCGGTGGACTGCGGGGACCGGGCCGGGTTCATCGTGAACGCGCTGCTGTTCCCGTACCTCAACAACGCGATCAAGATGGTCGAGGAGCACTACGCCTCGCTGGACGACATCGACGCGGCCATGAAGCTGGGCGGCGGCTACCCGATGGGCCCGTTCGAACTGCTGGACGTCGTGGGGCTGGACGTCTCCCTCGCGATCGAGAAGGTGCTCCACAAGGAGTTCCGTGACCCGGGGCTCGCCCCGGCGCCGCTGCTGGAGCACCTGGTGGCCGCGGGCTGCCTCGGCCGCAAGACGGGCCGTGGCTTCCGCGAATATGCCCGTCGCTGATCCGGGAGCCGGGTGGGGCGGGCTGCTGGGACCCTCCGGCGGCCCGCCCCCGAAGGCGCGCTCCCCTGCACCGATGCGTTACGTTCATGCCATGTCCCAGCCCGCCAAGTCACCCCGTGCCACCGCCGCGCCCGACGCCCCGGAGACCGCCGCGGGAACGCGCGCCGCGGCCCAACGGCTCAAGATGCGCCGCGAGCTGGCCGCAGCCGCGATGGAGCTCTTCGCCACGAAGGGGTACGAGGCGACGACCGTCGACGAGATCGCGGGCGCCGCGGGCGTGGCCCGGCGGACCTTCTTCCGCCACTTCCGCTCCAAGGAAGAGGCCATCTTCCCGGACCACGACGACACCCTCGTCAGGGCCGAGGCCGTCCTGAACGCCGCCCCCGCGCACGAGCACCCCCTCGACACGGTCTGCCGCGGCATCAAGGAAGTCATGAAGATGTACGCGGCCAAGCCCGCCGTCTCCGTGGCCCGCTACAAACTGACCCGCGAGGTACCGACCCTCCGGGAGGCCGAGATCGCGTCGGTGGCCCGCTACGAGCGGCTGTTCACCCGCTATCTGCTGGGCCACTTCGACGAGCGCGACCACCACGTGGGCAACGACGACCCCCTGCTGGCGGAGGTGGCCGCGTCCGCCGTGGTCACCGCGCACAACCACGTGCTGCGCCGCTGGCTGCGGGCGGGTGGCCAGGGCGATGTGGAGGCCCAGCTGGACCGGGCGTTCGCCATCGTGCGGGACACCTTCGGCACCGGCATCGGGGCCGGCCGGACCGCCCAGGCCGAGCCCGCCAGGGCCCCGGCGGCGACGGTGGCGGCCGAGGGCGAGGTGCTCGTCGCCGTGGCGCGTACGGACGCCCCGCTGGACGAGGTCATGCGGACGATCCAGCAGGCGCTCAAGGAGCGCTGAGCCCGGGGGCCGGCTCCTCGGCGGGGACGGCCCACGGCGGCGGTGCGCCGCCCTCGCTCCAGGCGGCCAGCTCCTCGGGGCCGTAGCAGAGGATGGCGCACTGCTCGGCGTAGTCGAGCGCGGGTTCGGTGAAGCCGCCGGTGCTCACGACGAGCGCGATGTCCGCCTCGTGGACCGCGTAGCAGGTGCCGCCGAAGCGCTGGAGGTCCTGGGACCCGGCCCGGTTACCGGGCCCGTACCGCTTGCACTGGACGACCAGGCGGCGGCCGTCCGGGGTGGTGGCCAGCACATCGGCGCCCAGGTCTCCGGCGCCGCCCACCACCTCGGCGTCCGCGCAGCCGTCGCGCCGGCAGAGTTCGGCCACGGCCTCCTCGAAGGCGTACGGGTCCAGCTGCGCGTAGTCGACCGGGTGGGCGGGTTCGGGGAGAGCCTGCGCGCGGGCGGCCTCGGCGGCGTCCAGCTCCGCGATTCCGGCGTCGACGATTCCGTACGCGGTCTCCGTGACGGTCCGGGCGATCCGCCGGGCCCTGCGGCGGCGCAGCACCTGGAGGGCAACCGGGATGAGCAGGGCGATCACCAGCCCGGTGACGACCGGATGGCGGCCGGCGCTCTGCCAGGCGGCCCGCAGCGCCATGCCGCCGCTCGCGAGGATGAGCGCGACCAGGGCGAAGCCGAAGGTGGTGCGGCGGATGTCGAAGGGACCCCGGCGCTTGCCCATGCTCCCTCTGCGGACCGGTATCGCCATCGGTGTCCCACCCCTGTCCTACGATTACTTCAAGATCACTTGGTTCCGCACGTCTGCCCCGCGCCGGTCCTTCGACGCGCGCGGGCCGAAAACGGCTGGTTCACCGGTTGCCGCTGTGCTGAGGTGCGCGGATGCGATCAAGTGACAACGCCATCGAGACTCGTGACCTGTTCGACCGCCAGATGCGGGAGCACGCCCGTCCGGACGGGCCCGGCGTACGCGTGGAGCGCGTCGGGCCCGTCGTACGCCAGGTGGGCGGCCCCGACGACTGGAACGGCGTGGTGTGGTCCGACCCGGAGCTGGACGCGGCGGGGGCGGACGCGGCGATCGCCGACCAGATCGCGCACTGCACGGCGCTCGGCCTGCCGGATTTCGAGTGGAAGCTGTACGCCCATGACTCCCCCGCCGACCTGGGCGACCGGCTGCGGGCCGGCGGATTCGTGCCGGAGGAGCCGGAGACGCTGCTCGTGGCGCCCGCGGAGCTGATGGCCGGGCCGGTCGAACTGCCCGAGGGGGTGACCCTGCGGCCGGTGACCGACGCGGCGGGGGCGGAGCTGATGGCCAGGGCCCACGAGCGGGCGTTCGGGACGGACGGGACCCGGCTGCTCCACCAGGTGGTGCGGCGGCTGGAGGAGGCTCCTGAGGACTTCGTGGCGGTGATGGCGGTGGACACCGGCGGGGAGCCGGTCTGCTCCGGGCGGATGGAGCTGTACCCGGGTACGGGCTTCGCCGGGCTCTGGGGCGGCGGGACGGTGGCTGCCTGGCGCGGGAAGGGCGTCTACCGGGCGCTGGTGGCCTACCGGGCCCGGATCGCCGCCGAGCGCGGCTACCGCCACCTCCAGGTCGACGCGACCGACATGTCCGCGCCGATCCTGGGCCGGATCGGCTTCACGGAGCTGGGGACGACGACGCCGTATGTGTACCGACCGGTGCGGTAACCGCATGCCAGCAGGACAGAACGTCTCGTAACGCCCATCGTGTTGCTCATGCGTGCCTACGAGATGACAAGTGAGAGAAATTGTTGGCACTGGGTGCCTTGTCAGGTGTCACGGAGTGCCATACGTTGAAGGTGTCCGGGCGGCCGGCGTGCTGGGATCTCACGTACGCCGGCTGTCCCCGCAACCACCGCGCTGCGCGCCCGGACGCCTGCGTCACAGGCACCCTTCTGCTCCACCGAGCAAAGCCGAAGCCCCACCCGCCGAACCGACGGCAACACCTCCACACCGCACCGCCCCCTGCCAGCAGGGCCCCTCAAGCGTTCCCTCGACGCCGCATCACCGGAGGCAACACCGTGAAGGAAATCCTGGACGCGATCCAATCGCAGGACAGCACCGCCGCGGACTTCGCGGCCCTGTCCCTCCCCGAGTCCTACCGCGCGATCACCGTGCACAAGGACGAGGCGGAGATGTTCGCGGGCCTCGACTCCCGTGACAAGGACCCCCGCAAGTCGCTCCACCTGGACGAGGTCCCGGTCCCCGAACTCGGCCCCGGCGAGGCCCTCGTCGCCGTGATGGCCAGCTCGGTGAATTACAACTCCGTCTGGACCTCCATCTTCGAGCCGGTGTCCACCTTCGGCTTCCTGGAGCGGTACGGGCGGCTCAGCGAGCTCACCAAGCGCCACGACCTGCCCTACCACGTCATCGGCTCCGACCTGGCGGGCGTCGTCCTGCGCACCGGCCCCGGCGTGAACGCCTGGAACCCGGGCGACGAGGTCGTCGCGCACTGCCTCTCCGTGGAGCTGGAGTCCTCCGACGGCCACAACGACACGATGCTCGACCCCGAGCAGCGCATCTGGGGCTTCGAGACCAACTTCGGCGGCCTGGCGGAGATCGCGCTCGTCAAGTCCAACCAGCTGATGCCGAAGCCCAAGCACCTCAGCTGGGAGGAGGCCGCCTCTCCCGGCCTGGTCAACTCCACCGCGTACCGCCAGCTCGTCTCGCGCAACGGCGCCGGCATGAAGCAGGGGGACAACGTGCTGATCTGGGGCGCCAGCGGCGGACTCGGCTCGTACGCCACCCAGTTCGCGCTGGCCGGCGGCGCCAACCCGGTCTGTGTCGTCTCCTCCCCGGAGAAGGCCGACATCTGCCGGGCGATGGGCGCGGAGGCGGTCATCGACCGCAACGCGGAAGGCTACAAGTTCTGGAAGGACGAGCGCACCCAGGACCCGAAGGAGTGGAAGCGCTTCGGCAAGCGCATCCGCGAGTTCACCGGCGGCGAGGACATCGACATCGTCTTCGAGCACCCGGGCCGCGAGACCTTCGGCGCCTCGGTCTACGTCACCCGCAAGGGCGGCACCATCACCACCTGCGCCTCCACCTCGGGTTACATGCACGAGTACGACAACCGCTACCTGTGGATGTCGCTCAAGCGGATCATCGGCTCCCACTTCGCCAACTACCGCGAGGCCTGGGAGG
Organism: Streptomyces griseus subsp. griseus; assembly: GCF_003610995.1. Classification (NCBI taxonomy): domain Bacteria; kingdom Bacillati; phylum Actinomycetota; class Actinomycetes; order Kitasatosporales; family Streptomycetaceae; genus Streptomyces; species Streptomyces griseus. The sequence continues at coordinate 6,450,915 of NZ_CP032543.1, read as the reverse complement.
CCAACCGCCTCATCGCCAAGGGCAAGATCCACCCGACGCTCTCCAAGACGTACACCCTGGAGGAGACCGGCCAGGCCGCCCACGACGTCCACCGCAACGCCCACCAGGGCAAAGTCGGCGTCCTGGCACTGGCCCCCCGCGAGGGTCTGGGCGTGCGCGACCAGGACATGCGCGAGCAGCACATCGACGCCATCAACCGCTTCCGCAACGTCTGAGGTTCTCCCATGACCGAACGTCAGAAGGACCGGCCCTGGCTCATGCGGACGTACGCCGGTCACTCGACCGCCGAGGCGTCCAACGAGCTGTACCGCCGCAACCTCGCCAAGGGCCAGACCGGTCTCTCGGTCGCCTTCGATCTGCCGACGCAGACCGGATACGACCCGGACCACATTCTCGCCCGCGGCGAGGTGGGCCGCGTCGGTGTTCCCGTCTCGCACCTCGGAGACATGCGCCGGCTGTTCCAGGACATCCCCCTGGAGCAGATGAACACCTCGATGACGATCAACGCGACCGCCATGTGGCTGCTGGCGCTCTACCAGGTGGTCGCGGAGGAGCAGGGGGCCGACCCCACCAGGCTCCAGGGGACCACGCAGAACGACATCGTGAAGGAGTACCTCTCGCGCGGGACGCACGTCTTCCCGCCGGTGCCCTCGCTGCGGCTGACCACCGACATGATCACGTACACGGTCAACCGCATCCCCAGGTGGAACCCGATCAACATCTGCAGCTACCACCTCCAGGAGGCGGGGGCCACCCCGGTCCAGGAGATCGCGTACGCCATGTCGACCGCCATCGCGGTCCTCGACGCGGTCCGCGACTCGGGACAGGTGGAGCAGGGGAAGTTCGGCGATGTGGTCGCCCGGATCTCGTTCTTCGTGAACGCCGGCGTCCGCTTCATCGAGGAGATGTGCAAGATGCGCGCCTTCGGCCGCATCTGGGACCGCGTCACCCGGGAGCGGTACGGCATCACCGACCCCAAGCAGCGGCGCTTCCGCTACGGCGTCCAGGTCAACTCCCTCGGCCTGACCGAGGCGCAGCCGGAGAACAACGTCCAGCGCATCGTCCTGGAGATGCTGGCCGTCACCCTCTCCAAGGACGCCCGCGCCCGTGCCGTACAGCTCCCGGCCTGGAACGAGGCGCTGGGCCTGCCCCGCCCCTGGGACCAGCAGTGGTCCCTGCGGATCCAGCAGGTGCTGGCGCACGAGAGCGATCTGCTGGAGTACGAGGACATCTTCGCCGGTTCGCATGTCATCGAGGCCAAGGTCGACTCGCTGGTCGAGGAGTCGCTGGCGGAGATGGACCGGATCCAGCAGATGGGCGGCGCGATGGCGGCCGTCGAGTCCGGATACCTCAAGTCGGAGCTGGTCTCCTCGCACGCGGCGCGGCGGGCGAGGATCGAGGGTGGCGAGGAGAAGATCGTCGGCGTCAACATCTACGAGACGACCGAGCCCAACCCGCTCACCTCCGACCTCGACGGCGCGATCATGACCGTCGACCCCGAGAACGAGGCCCGGGTCGTCGCCGCCCTCCACGAGTGGCGGGACAACCGCGACGAGGCCCGGGCGACCGAGGCGCTGGCCGCGCTGAAGAAGGCCGCCGCGGGCACCGAGAACATGATGGAAGCCACCGTCGAGTGCGCCCGCGCGGGCGTCACCACCGGCGAGTGGTCCTGGGCGCTGCGGGACGTCTTCGGCGAGTTCCGCGCGCCCACCGGGGTCTCCTCGGCCCCGGTCGCGGTCACCGCCGAGCCGGGCAGCACGCTCTCACTGGTCCGCGAGAAGGTCACCCGCACCGCCGCCGACCTGGGCGTGGGACGGCTGCGCCTGCTGGTCGGCAAGCCGGGCCTGGACGGGCACTCCAACGGGGCCGAGCAGATCGCCGTACGGGCGCGGGACGCCGGGTTCGAGGTGGTCTACCAGGGGATCCGGCTGACCCCGGAGCAGATCACCGACGCGGCGCTCGCCGAGGACGTGCACTGCGTGGGGCTCTCCATCCTCTCCGGCTCGCACGCGGAGCTGGTCCCCGATGTGCTGCACCGGCTACGCGAGGCCGGGGCGCCGGACATCCCGGTGATCGCGGGCGGCATCATCCCGCCGGGCGACGCCGCCGCGCTCATCGGAGCCGGTGTGGCCGCCGTCTTCACCCCGAAGGACTTCGGCATCACGGAGATCATCGGCCGTATCGTCGACGAGATCCGGAAAGCGAACAAGCTCGACCCTCTGGAGGTCTCCGCATGACCACGCCCGCCCACCCGTCGCCCACCACCGCCCCGGCAGAGAGCGGCTCCGCCGCGCGTTCACCGGTCAACCGCCTGCGCCCGCGGCGTTCGTGTCTGGCCGTGCCGGGCTCCAACCCGCGCTTCCTGGAGAAGGCCCAGGGCCTCCCGGCCGACCAGGTCTTCCTGGACCTGGAGGACGCCTGCGCGCCGCTGGCCAAGGAGGGCGCCCGTCACACCATCGTGGACGCGCTGAACAACGGTGACTGGAGCGGCAAGACCCGGGTCGTGCGGGTCAACGACTGGACGACGCACTGGACGTACCGGGACGTCATCACGGTCGTCGAGGGCTCGGGGCCCAACCTCGACTGCATCATGCTGCCGAAGGTCCAGGACGCCCAGCAGGTCGTGGCGCTGGACCTGCTGCTGACCCAGATCGAGAAGACGATGGGCTTCGAGGTCGGGAGGATCGGCATCGAGGCGCAGATCGAGAACGCCAAGGGCCTGGTGAACATCGACGACATCGCCGCCGCCTCGCCCCGGCTGGAGACGCTGATCTTCGGCCCGGCCGACTTCATGGCGTCGATCAACATGAAGACCCTGGTCGTCGGCCAGCAGCCGCCCGGTTACCCGGCGGACGCGTACCACTACATCCTGATGCGCATCCTGATGGCGGCCCGCACCCACGATCTCCAGGCGGTGGACGGCCCGTTCCTCCAGATCCGTGACGTGGACGCCTACCGCGAGGTGGCCGGCCGGGCCGCCGCCCTCGGCTTCGACGGCAAGTGGGTGCTGCACCCCGGCCAGGTCGACGCGGCCAACGAGGTGTTCTCGCCCTCGCAGGAGGACTACGACCACGCCGAGCTGATCCTCGACGCCTACGACTGGTGCACCTCCGAGGAGGGCGGCAAGAAGGGCTCGGCGATGCTCGGCGACGAGATGATCGACGAGGCCAGCCGCAAGATGGCCCTGGTCATCGCGGGCAAGGGCCGGGCCGCCGGAATGCGGCGCACCTCCAAGTTCGAAGCCCCGGAGGCCTGATCATGCAGTTCGGACGCACATTTGAGGAGTTCGAGGTCGGTGCCGTATACAAGCACTGGCCCGGAAAGACGGTCACGGAATACGACGACCACCTCTTCTGTCTGCTGACCATGAATCACCACCCGCTCCACATGGACAGCAACTACGCCGAGAGTACGACCGACTTCGGGAGGAACGTCGTCGTCGGCAACTACATCTACTCGCTGCTCCTCGGCATGTCGGTGCCGGACGTCTCCGGGAAGGCCATCGCCAACCTGGAGGTCGAATCGCTGAAGCACATCGCGCCGACCTTCCACGGCGACACGATCTACGGCGAGACGACCGTGCTGGACAAGACCCCGTCGAGGTCCAAGAACGACCGCGGGATCGTCTACGTGGAGACCAGGGGCTACAAGCAGGACGGCACCGTGGTCTGCGTGTTCCGCCGCAAGGTGATGGTCCCCACCGAGACGTACGTCAAGGAGCGGGGCGGCGAGCAGCCCGGCCGCCCCACGCCTGCCAACTAGGCGCGTCGTCCCACCAAAAACCGCGTGAAGCCACAGGAGAAGCAGCCATGACGCGACTCGCCCAGACAGCCGGCCTGAACGACATCCAGCGGGAAATCCTCTCCACGGTCCGGGATTTCGTCGACAAGGAGATCATTCCGGTCGCGACCCAGCTGGAGCACCGCGACGAGTACCCCACGGAAATCGTGGAGGGGCTCAAGGAACTCGGCCTGTTCGGGCTGATGATCCCCGAGGAGTACGGGGGTCTGGGTGAGTCGCTGCTCACCTATGCGCTCTGTGTGGAGGAGATCGCGCGCGGCTGGATGAGCGTGTCCGGGATCATCAACACGCATTTCATCGTGGCCTACATGCTCAAGCAGCACGGCACCCAGGAGCAGAAGGACACGTTCCTGCCGCGCATGGCGCTCGGTGAGGTGCGGGGCGCCTTCTCGATGTCGGAGCCGGCGCTCGGCTCGGACGTCTCGGCGATCACGTCGAAGGGCGTCAGGGACGGCGACGAGTACGTCCTCAACGGCCAGAAGATGTGGCTGACGAACGGCGGAACCTCGACTCTGGTGGCTGTTCTCTGCCGAAGTGACGAAGGCCACTCCAGCGAAGAAACAGCCACCGCGCCCCACAAGTCGATGACGACCTTCCTGATCGAGAAGGAAGCCGGCTTCGGAGAGGTCCGGCCCGGCCTGACCATCCCCGGGAAGATCGACAAGATGGGGTACAAGGGCGTCGACACGACCGAGCTCATCATGGACGACCTGCGCATTCCGGCCAATCGAGTCCTCGGGGGCACGACCGGCCGAGGGTTTTACCAAATGATGGACGGTGTCGAGGTCGGCCGGGTAAATGTCGCCGCGCGTGGTTGCGGCGTCGCACAACGTGCATTCGAGCTGGGCGTTTCATACGCCCAGCAGCGCCACACCTTCGGCAAACCGATCGCCCAGCACCAGGCGATCCAGTTCAAATTGGCCGAAATGGCCACCAAGGTCGAGGCCGCCCATGCGATGATGGTGAACGCGGCACGCAAAAAGGACTCCGGGGAACGGAACGACCTGGAGGCAGGGATGGCGAAGTACCTCGCCTCCGAGTACTGCAAGGAAGTCGTCGAGGACGCCTTCCGTATCCACGGCGGCTACGGCTTCTCCAAGGAGTACGAGATCGAGCGCCTCTACCGCGAGGCCCCGATGCTGCTGATCGGTGAAGGTACCGCCGAGATCCAGAAAATGATCATTGGCCGGCGCCTCCTGGAGGAGTACCGATTCCAGGGCTGATTGTCCCTTTCGAGGTGATTTGGTGGCGAAGAACATCACACCGGGTCACCCCCGGCGGGGACCGTACGACAGTCCGACTCGGCTGCTGGCTTGCCCAGTTGCGCCCGGCAACCGATAGCATCTTCGGAAAGCCGCCGTCCCCCGTTGCCAGCGCGGCATCATCCGCTACGAAGGTCATTCATGCCCGACAGCCCTACCTCCGCAAACCGCGGCGGGGTCCGCATCGCACGCGGAGCATCGCCGTGGCTCCTTCCGACCGTCGCCACCGCGGCCCTCAGCCTCGCCCGCGCCCGCAAGTCCGGGCGCTGGGCGGCAGTGGCCGTGCCCACCACCGCGCTCGCGGCGGGCATGCTGTGGTTCTTCCGTGACCCCGAGCGCGAGATCGCCGAGGGCCGGGTCATCTCCCCGGCCGACGGTGTGGTGCAGAGCATCATGCCGTGGAAGGACGGGCGTACCCGGGTCGCGATCTTCATGAGCCCGCTCAACGTCCACGTCAACCGCGCGCCGCTGGCGGGCACCGTGACGTCGGTCGAGCACATCCCGGGCGGCTTCGTTCCGGCGTTCAACAAGGAGAGCGAGAACAACGAGCGCGTTGTCTGGCACTTCGACACCGAGCTCGGCGACATCGAGATGGTGCAGATCGCGGGAGCGGTCGCCCGTCGGATCGTGCCGTACCTCCCGCAGGGCACGAAGGTGGAGCAGGGCGAGCGCATCGGCCTGATCCGCTTCGGCTCGCGCGTGGACATCTACCTTCCGGAAGGTATCGATGTCGCGGTCGAGGTCGGCCAGGCCACTACCGCGGGGGTGACTCGAATTGACCGTAGTTGATCCCGATACCCAGGCCGACTGGGTTCCCGAGGCCGACGAGGCGAGCGACACGGACGCGGAGGACATGCCGCTGTCGATGCGGCTGTCGATAGCGGACACGCTCACCCTCGGTAACGCCACGTGCGGATTCATGGCGGTGTACTTCACCACCACCGGAATCCTCATCCCGCACCTCACGGGCAGCGAGGAGACGGGGATGGCCCGCCACTCGGCGGCCACCGCCGTGATCCTCATGCTGATGGCGGCGATCTTCGACCTCTTCGACGGGCTCGTGGCACGCAAGCTGCGCTCCTCGCCGATGGGGGCCGAGCTGGACAACCTCTCCGACCTCATCAGCTTCGGGCTCGCCCCGGCCTACTTCGTGCTCGTGTACGGGATGGTCGCGGACGACGCCCATCAGCGGGTGTCGGCACTGGCGGCGATCGTCGTGCTGCTGGCGGTGGTGCTCAGGCTGGCGAGATTCTCCTGTGTGACCTTGAAGGACGGCATGTTCCAGGGCATGCCGAGCCCCTTCGGAGCGCTGACGGTCGTCTCGATCGTGCTCCTGGAGCTGCCCTTCGTCCCGACGCTGCTCGCGATCATCGGAGTGGCGTGGCTGATGGTGAGCCGGGTCGAGTACCCGAAGCCGCGGGGCATCCTCGCGGTGGCGATGCTCAGCTGGATCGTCGGTGCGATGGGGCTGCTCGCGGCGTGGGCGTTCGACGCGCCGGGCGGTCAGCTGCTGCTCCAGACCGGCTGTGCGCTCCAGGTCGTCCTCGGTGCGGTGATCCCGCTCTTCGCCACGGCGCGACGGGTGAACACGTTCCGTGACAACCGGCGCGAGGCGCGGGCGGCGCAGCACCCGTAGCGGCAGGGACAGAGAACGGGGCGAAGGCCCGGATGCTCCCCGGCATCCGGGCCTTCGTGCGTTCCGGGGCACTCGCGTCAGGCGGTGTCGCGGGGTTCCAGGCTCCGGATCAGCTCGGCGCGCAGGGGGCCGGAGCGGGCGAGGAAGTCGCCGTGGCCGGGTGCGGGGCGCCGGCTTCGGCGAGGCCGCGTTGGGCGCGGGCGTCCTCGGTGCCGCGGCCCCGGCGGGCCTCGGCTGCGGTGGTGGAGCCGCAGACGCAGTCCCACCAGGAGCCGGGTGGCACCCGGCGGCGGGAGCCCGCCGTGGACGGTGACGAAGGCGGGCTTGGCCTCCACCCCTGCTGTACGGGGGTTCCGACCGCCCGCCATGGCCTGATTTCAGCCACGAGGGGCCCGCTGGCGGCGGTACATACCACGGCCCGCACCTCCGCACCAGAGGTGAACCCCTCCCGGTGGCTGAGAAGTTCCGGCAGCCGCATGAGTACCGCCTCTCCGTCAAACCGGCGCGCCGGGCTTCTAGAATCACCTCGCACCCGACGCACCGACGACTCGGGCGGGGCGCGGGGCAGGGGGACGACGGGGGTCCGATGATGACGAAGTACAGGCGCAACGGGGCACGTGTGGTGGCGGTCGCGGCGACGGGGGCCCTGCTGGCGGGGTGCGGGAACGCGGGGACGAAGGCCGGGGAGGATCCGAAGCCGTCGAACTCCGTGCGGCAGGCCGGGGAGCCGGTGGACCCGTCCGGGACGCCTGAGCCGAAGAAGCCCGCGGAGACCAAGGAGCCGGGCGCGCTGCCGAGCGCCTACGAGTTCACCCCGGACCCGGCCCGGGTCCCGAGGACGGCGGCCGAGGCCCGCAAGCTGACGCGTAATGCCGCGCTCGGGGAGGCCGACTGGACGTCGGGCATGGTGCGCGGCACGCCGTACGAGACCGCCGGGACCTGGACCGTACTGGCCGATTCCTGTGTCTGGAGCCGGAGCGCGCTGCCCGGCGGCGTGCTGGACTCCTTCACCCGGCGCCTCGACGTCCCGGCGAAGGACGGCAAGGGGCGGGTCCGGGGGTCGGTGACCGTCACGGTGCACAAGACCGTGGAGGGCGCCGACCGGGAGATCAAGGACACCGTCCAGGAGAGCTTCCGCTGCCCGTCGCAGGAGCTGGGCGGCGGGCAGCGGCTGAGCGGACTGATGTCGCTCCAGTTCGACCAGAAGGACGTGCGCAACGCGGACGCCTCGCTCTTCGAGGCCGGGGGGTACACCGGTCCCGGCTCGGGCGGGACGCAGGACTACGTCTGGTCCAAGTCCCGGATCGGCCCGGTCACAACGGCGGTCTCGGTCAAGGGCGCCAAGGGGTACGAGACCACCGACCTGCTGCGGATCGCCGCCGAGGGCGGCGCCAAGGTGCTCTACCGCGTCGAGTTGGAACTGAAGTGACCGTAGAACCGGTCCTGTTGGCGAGAGCGTCCTCGGGCGCACGACACGATTCAGGGATGTAACCGCTGATGGAACCGCTCCGTTCCACGGACCCGGCGCGGATCGCCGGGTACCGCATCCTCGGCCGGCTCGGCGCCGGGGGCATGGGCGTGGTGCTGCTGGGGCGGTCGCCCGGCGGCGCGCTGGTGGCCATCAAGCTGATCCGGGCCGAGTACGCGGACGACGCCGGGTTCCGCACCCGGTTCCGGCGCGAGGTGGCGATCGCCCGGCAGGTGCGCAACCGGTGGGCGGTGCCGGTGGTCGACGCCGACACCGAGGCGGCGGCGCCGTGGCTGGCCACCGAGTTCGTGCCGGGGCCGGCGCTGAGCGAGGCCGTGGGCAGCGGGGCGCCGCTGCCCGAGCGCAGTGTCCGGGCGCTGGGGTCGATGCTGGCGGAGGCGCTGGAGGCCGTCCACGGGGCGGGGCTCGTCCACCGCGATGTGAAACCCGGGAACGTCCTGCTGGGTCTCGACGGCCCCCGGCTGATCGACTTCGGGATCGCGCGGGCCCTGGACGACACGGTCCTCACGGCGACGGACGCGATCGTCGGCTCGCCCGGCTTCCTCTCGCCGGAGCAGGCGCAGGGGCGACGGATCGGCCCGCCGAGCGACATCTTCTCGCTGGGCTGTGTCCTGGTGTACGCGGCGACCGGCGGGCGCCCGTTCGGCAGCGGCCCGGTCGAGGCGATGCTCTTCCGTACGGTGCACGACCCGGCGGATCTGGGCGCGCTGCCGTCCGGACTGCGGCCCGTGGTGGAGGGGTGCCTGTCGAAGGAGCCGGAGGGGCGGCCGACCTCCGGGGACATCCGGCGGGCGTTCGCCGAGGACGCGTCGGGCGGCAGCTGGCTGCCCGGCCCGGTGACCCATCTGATCGCCGAGCGGTCGGCGCGGATGCTGGCCCTGCCCGACATCGAGGCGACCAGCCTGGACGTCGGTTCCACGGTGGCGACGGGCGCCGGGAGCCGGGACACCACGGCCGTGCCGGTCCCCGGGCGGCGGCGGTTCCTCGCCTACGTCACCGGGGGCGCGGTCCTCGCGGCGGCGGGCGGCACCACCGCCTGGCTCGCCACGGCGTTCGGGGACGAGAAGGACCCGGGCGGCGAAGGGGAAGGCGACAAGGCCGCCGCCCGGCCCGAGCTGCGCATCGGACTCCAGGCCGACCTCAGCGGCCCCTCGGCGGCCATCGGCACGGGCCAGGAGCGGGCGGCGCTGCTGGCGGTCGCGGAGCACAACGCCCGTAAGGACGCGCCGTTCACGCTGCGTCTGGTCGCGGCCGACGACGGCGGCGAGGAGGCGCGGGCGAAGGCGGCGGTACGGAGGTTCGCCGAGGACCCGCTGCTGGTGGCGGCGATCGGGGCGACCGGCGCGGACGCGGCGCGCGAGGCGCTGGTGGCGTACGACGAGGCGGCCTTGCCGCTGCTGAGCGTGGTCGACGGGGACACGCGGAACCTCAACCGCGTCTTCCTCTGCGCCCGGCCGCGCAACGACATGCAGATGCTGCCGGTGGCGCAGTTCCTGGGCGCGAACGGACTGGACACCGTGGCGCTGGTGGACGACGGGACGGAGTACGGCCGCCAGACCACGCGGTTCCTGGACGCGGGGCTGCGGGGCAACGGCCGGACGGTCCTCGCGGAGACGGTCCGGGAGGGCACCCGTGACCTGGACGCCGAGGCGGAGCGGATCGTCGCGAAGAAGCCGGACGCGGTGGTGTACGGGGGCGGATGGCGGGATGCCGGCCGGTTGGCGCGGGCGCTGGCGAAGGCGGGGTTCCGGGGGCCGCGGATCGGAACCCAGGCCGTGCACGATCCCCGGTTCCTGGCGGAGGCGGGCGAGGACGCGGCGGGGTGGCTGGTCGTGTCGACGGCCGCCGACCCCGCCTCCGTGCCTTCCGTGCGCGCCTTCGCCGCCGCGTACCGCGAGCGCTTCGACGGTGAGCCGCCGCTGCTGGCCGCCGAGGCCTACGACGCGGTCGGGCTGATCGCGGCCTGCGCGGAGGGGCTGGGCCGGGAGAGCGTGACACGGCAGGACATGCTGCCCGTGCTGCGGTCGACGCGGTACAAGGGCGTGTCCAAGAGCTATGCGTTCGAGGCCGCCAACGGGATGTACACGGGCACCGGGGTCTTCATCTACCGCGTGGAGCGCGGGCGTTTCCGGTACCTCGGAATGGACGGGCGCGAGGTCTGATCAAGTCGGCCGCTCCGGGGCCGTTGAGGGCCCGTCGGGTGTGAGGGGCCGCCATATCGCACCCTGAGTCGCAAATTTGAGCGTCCAGGGCAATATTTTGCGCAGCGGCATAGACTTCCTTGCGGGGATGCTCTTAGCCTCAGGGCGTCCGCAGAGCCCCCGAGCCGCAAGGACGGACCTCCCGTGACCCCTCCCCCACCACCGCCACGCCCCGGCCGCGTCCTGCGGCGTTCCCTGTCCGCCTCCCTGGCGCTGGCCCTCACCGCGCTCGCCGCCGCCACCTCGCTCGTCGTGGCCGGTGCGCCGCCCGCCGCTGCCGCCGCCGTCCCCGCCCCCTCCCCGCTGAACGTCCCCGGACGCGGGGCGACCGTCCCGTTCAAGGAGCACGAAGCCGAGTACGCCGCGACCAACGGCACGCTCATCGGCCCGAACCGGCTCTACGGCTCGCTGCCCTCGGAGGCCTCGGGCCGCCAGGCCGTCACCCTCGACGCGGTCGGCGAGTACGTGGAGTTCACGCTCACCGCACCGGCGAACGCGATGACCTTCCGCTACTCGCTGCCGGACAACGCCGCCGGGACGGGCCGGGACGCCTCGATCGACGTGCGGGTCAACGGGACGCAGCTCAAGAGCGTGCCCGTGACCTCGAAGTACGGCTGGTTCTACGGGGGTTACCCGTTCAACAACAACCCGGGTGACACCAACCCGCACCACTTCTACGACGAGACCCGGACCATGTTCGGCTCCACCCTGCCGACCGGCACCAAGGTCCGCCTCCAGGTCTCCTCCACCGCGCAGTCCCCGACCTTCACCATCGACCTGGCCGACTTCGAGCAGGTCGCCGCGCCCATCGGCAAACCCTCCGGGGCGCTGGACGTGGTGAGCGACTTCGGCGCCGACCCGACCGGCGCGGCGGACGCCACGGCCAAGATCCAGGCGGCGGTTGACGCGGGCCGCGCGCAGGGCCGGGAGGTGTACATCCCGCAGGGCACGTTCAAGGTCCAGGACCACATCATCGTCGACAAAGTGACGCTGCGCGGGGCGGGCCCCTGGTACAGCGTGCTGACCGGCCGGCACCCCACCGACCGCTCAAAGGCTGTCGGGGTCTACGGCAAGTACGCCTCCCAGGGCGGCAGTTCCAACGTGACGCTGCGGGACTTCGCGATCATCGGTGACATACGCGAGCGGATCGACGACGACCAGGTCAACGCCATCGGCGGCGCGCTGTCGAACTCGGTGGTCGACAACCTCTGGCTCCAGCACACCAAGTGCGGCGCCTGGCTGACCGGTCCGATGAACAACTTCACCATGAGGAACACCCGGATCCTGGACCAGACGGCCGACGGGGTGAACTTCCACTACGGCGTCACCAACTCCACCGTCACCAACACCTTCGTCCGCAACAGCGGTGACGACGGGCTCGCCATGTGGGCGGAGAACATCCCGAACGTGAACAACAAGTTCACGTTCAACACCGTCATCCTGCCGATCCTGGCGAACAACATCGTGACGTACGGCGGCAAGGACATCACGATCTCCGACAACGTCATGTCGGACACCATCACCAACGGCGGTGGCCTGCACATCGCCAACCGCTATCCCGGGGTCAACTCGGGCCGGGGCACGGCTGTCTCGGGTACGCACACCGCCGCACGCAACACGCTCATCCGGACCGGGAACAACGACTACAACTGGCAGTTCGGGGTCGGCGCGGTCTGGTTCAGCGGCCTCAACGAACCGATCCAGGGCGCGACGGTCAACGTCACCGACACCGAGATCCTGGACAGCTCCTACGCGGCGATCCACCTCATCGAGGGAGCGAGCAACGGGCTGAACTTCAACCGGGTGAAGATCGACGGGGCGGGGACCTACGCGCTCCAGATCCAGTCGCCGGGCCGGGCCACGTTCACCGATGTCGTCGCGACCCACATCGCCCAGTCCAACCCGATCCACAACTGTGTCGGCGCGGGCTTCCAGATCACCCGGGGCTCCGGCAACTCCGGCTGGTACGCCGATCCGCCCGCCTGCACGGGCGTCTGGCCGGCCCCGGTGTGGACCAACGGCGGTGTGCCGGGAGGCGGCTCCGGCGGCCCGACGGACCCGCCCGGGCCCACCGACCCGCCGGAGGAGACCGGCAACCTCGCACAGGGGCGTGCGGTGAGCGCGACCAGCCACGTCGATGTGTACGGCGCGGGCAACACGGTGGACGGGAACGCCGACTCGTACTGGGAGAGCCGTAACAACGCCTTCCCGCAGTCGATCACCGTCGACCTGGGCTCGGCGAAGGCGGTGAAGCGGGTGGTGCTGAAGCTGCCCCCGGCGGCCGCCTGGGCGACGCGCACCCAGACCCTGAGCCTGCTGGGGTCCACCGACAACACCACGTACAACACCCTGAAGGCATCAGCGGGTTACACCTTCAACCCGTCGAGTGGGAACACGGCCACCGTCACCCTGTCCGACACCCCGGCCCGCTATCTGCGGCTGACGTTCACCGGCAACACGGGCTGGCCGGCCGCCCAGCTCTCCGAGGTGGAGGCGTACACCAGCTGAGCGGAGCGTGGGTGTGGGCCCGGCCGCAGGACGACGGCCGGGCCCACACGTCTGCTCAGGACCTCAGTTCACAACCAGCCTGTCCGGAGCGTCACTTCATGGTGAACGACTTCGCCGCCTCGGAGACCGACGCCGGGCTGATGACCTTCAGTCCGCCGGGGAGCGTGGCGTCCGGCTTCATGATGACGCTCTCCCGGGTGGACGGCGCGGCGGGGTCGGAGAAGTCGTGGGTGACCCCGAACTCGGTGCCGTATCCCTTGATCGTGAGCAGCGCCTTGTCGATTCCCTCACGGGTGAGGTCCTTGTTGTCGCACGCCTTGTCCAGCGCCTCGCCGAAGATGGAGGCCGCCGTCCACCCGCGACGACGCCGTTGTCGAGGACGTCGTTCGGGTACTGCGAGGCGTACTCCTTGGCCAGCAGGGACGGTCCGTCGCCGGGGTCGCCGATGGGCAGGGTGGAGGAGGCGATGTAGTAGTTCTTCAGCAGGGCCGGGCCCGCCTGGGTCTTCAACAGCTGTGGTGCGTAGGCCGAGTTGTTGCCGACGACGGGGACATCGAAGCCGGTGGCCGCCGCGACGCCGACCAGCGAGGCCGCCTGGCGCGGACCCGCGCTGACGACGACGGCCTTCACCCCGGCCTGCTTGAGTGCGGCGACCTGGGCCGTCATGTCGTTGTCGGTCGGCTTGATCTTCTGTTCCACGACCGTCAACCCGGCTTCCTTCGCGGCGTACTGGGAGCCGGTGAGCGCGTTCTCGCCGTAGTCGCCCTCGAAGTACACATGGCCGATCTTGTCGCCCTTGGCGATCCGCTTCTCCCCCAGCAGGTGGTCGATCAGGTTGATGGTCTCGATGTCGTACGTGGCGCCGACGACGCGGATGTACGGGGAGCCGAGCAGGTTCGCCGACCAGGCCTGGGGCAGCACGAGCCCCTTGTCCTTGCCGTCGATGCGCTGCTCCACGGCGGCGACGAAGGGGGAGCCGATGAACTGGGCGAAGCCGAGGACCTTCGGCTCCAGCTCGGTGTAGCCCGCGATGGCCTTCTGCGGGTCGTAGCCGTGGTCCCGTACGGTCAGTTCGATCTTCCGGTCGCAGATGCCGCCCTTGGCGTTGATCTGCTTCGCCCACAGCTGCTGGGCCTGGGTGACGCTCTTGCCGAGCGAGGCGTAGACCCCGGTCATGTCGGTGAGGACCCCGAGGGAGATCGTCGAGGAGGAGACCCCGGGACCCGTCTTGATCCCGGCCTTGTCCTGGTCGTCGCCCTTCCCTTCGGTCGCCTTGCCGCTGCACCCGACGAGGGTGACGGTGAGGGCCGCGACCACGGCCGTGAGCGCTCTGAGTTTCATTTCTTCTCCCCTGATTTCTTCGGACGGGTGACGCGCGGGAGTGCGATGCCGAGGCGGGCGAGGCCGCCGGGCAGGAAGAGGACCACCGCGACCACCGCGGCGCCGTACAGATAGCGGGACGCCTCGCCGGGTGCCAGACCGCCGGTACCGGGGGCGGAGACCAGCGGGAGGGAGTCGCTGTAGTGCGTGAGCACCTGCGGGAGCAGGGAGACGAAGAAGGCTCCGACGACGGCGCCCGCCACGCTGCCGAGCCCGCCGATGACGATCATGGCGAGGTATTCGAGGGAGAGGATCATGCCGAAGTACTCGGGCACGGTCCGCTGGAAGACCAGCGCGAGCAGGACGCCCGCGAGGCCGGCGTACATGGAGGACAGGACGAAGACCCCGGCCCGGTAGCGCGCCACCGGTACACCCATCACGCCTGCCGCGATCCGGTGGTCGCGAATGGCGTTCATCGCCCGGCCCGGCCTGCCCCGCAGGATTCCGCGGGCGAACAGGGCGCTGAGCAGCAGAGCGGCCAGGCCCACGTACCAGAGCTTCTCCGAGGAGCCGAACGGCACGGCCGCGATGACGACTTCGGTGTCGTCGAAGGTGAACCCGAAGAGGGAGAGCGGCGGTACGGCCCGCCCGTTGTAACCCCCGGTCAGGGAGCCCGCGTTGAACAGGACGTGCTGCCCGATGAAGATCAGCGCGAGCGTCGCGATACCGAGGTAGGCGCCGCGCAGCCGCCCCGCGATCGGGCTGAACAGCCCCCCGGCTCCGCCCGCGAGGAGGACGGCGAGGATCGCGGCCAGCCAGGTGGGCAGTCCGAGCCCGGTCAGGGCGTGGCCGTTCTCGGTGCTGCTCTCTCCCGCCAGGATGCAGTAGCCGTACGCGCCGACGGCGAGGAAGAAGGCGTGTCCCATGGAGAGTTGGCCGGTGGCGCCGGTGAGCATGTTGAGCCCGATGGCGCCGATCGCCGCCGCCATCGCGAACAGTCCGGCCTGGAGCCAGAAGCGGTCCAGGTAGAACGGGAGGGCCAGGAGCAGGACGGAGGCGATGAGGACGGCGTACGTACGGGGCCGGCGCAGCCGTTCGGTGAGGCTCTTGGTGCCACCGGGTGCGGGGGCGGGGGCGGTTGTGGCTTCGGGGGCGGCCTCGGCGGTGGTGTCAGACACGGGCGAGCTCCTTCGTGCCGAAGAGTCCCGCGGGCCGGATGAGCAGGACCGCGACCATCACCAGATAGGGCGCCAGATCGCCGATGCCCCGGCCGAGGAAGGAGAGGTCGCTCTGGTAGCCGGTGGCGAGCGATTCGGTGACGCCGACGATGAGCCCGCCGGCGAGCGCCCCGGTTGTGGAGTCGAGTCCGCCGAGGATCGCGGCGGGGAACGCCTTGAGCGCGGCGAGCGAGGTGGCACGCTCCAGGCCGGGGGTCGGGAAGACGGTGAGGAAGAGCGCGGCGACGGCGGCCAGCGCCCCGGCGACCGCCCAGGCGGCGAGCGAGACCCTGCCCAGCTTGATGCCCATGAGGGCGGCGGTCTGCGGGTTCTCGGCGGCGGCCCGCATCGAGACGCCCCACGAGGTGTAGCGGAAGGCCAGCAGGAAGACGGTGATGAGGAGCCCGGCGGCGAGGAACGCGGCGATCCTGGTCTGGGCGAGGGTGATCCCGCCGATGTTCACCACCTCGTTGCCCCACGGGTCGCCGAGCGCGAGGACGTCCGTGCCCATGCGGCGGGTGAGCTCCGTGATGAGGAGGATGTCGACGCCGATGGTGACGATGGCCAGGACACTGTGGTCGCTGCCCCGGTAACGCCGCATCACGAAGAACTCGATGGCCGCGCCGACGGTCGCCGCCCCGGCGATCCCGACGAGCAGCGCGGGCCAGAACCCGATGTCGTCGTGGAGGACGGCGGTGACGTAACCGCCCGCCAACAGCAATGACGCGTGGGCGAAGTTGACGACCTCGGTGGCCTTGAAGATGACGACGAAGCCGAGGGCGATCAGTGCGTAGACCGAACCGATCGACAGGCCGCCGAGGAGGAGTTCGACGAACGTGGTCATTGAGGCGCTCCCAAGTAGGCCTGGACGACGACCGGGTCGTTCTGGACCTCGGCGGGTGTGCCGCCCGCGATCCTGCGTCCGAAGTCGAGTACGGTCACCGCGTCCGCCAGCCGCATCACCACCCCCATGTCGTGCTCCACCAGCACGATGGAGATGCCGAGGCTGTCGCGGACATCGGCCACGACCGCTGCCGTACGGCGGCGTTCGTCGGCGGTCATCCCGGCGATCGGCTCGTCCAGGAGCAGGACCCGGGGCTCCATGCACAGGGCCCGGCCCAGCTCGACGAGCTTCTGCTGTCCGTACGGGAGCGAGCCCGCCGGGCGGTCCAACGCGGTCTCCAGGCCGATGAACGCGGCGATCTCGCGGACCCGGTCCAGATGGCGCCGCTCCTCACGGGCCGCCGACGGCAGCCGCAGGCCGGTGGCGATGAACCCGGAGCGGGTGAGCCGGTGGCGGCCGAGCAGCAGGCTGTCGGCGACGGTCGCGTGCGGCGGGAGCGCGATGTTCTGGAAGGTCCGGGCGACGCCCAGGGCGGCGATGGCGTGCGGCGCGAGTCCGGTCAGCTCGGTGGTGCCGAGGTGGACGGTGCCGCCCGAGGCGCGGTAGACGCCGGAGAGGACGTTGAAGCAGGTGGACTTGCCCGCGCCGTTGGGGCCGATGACGGCGTGCACGCTGCCGGGTTCGACGGTGAAGGAGACCGCGTCGAGGGCGGTGAGCCCGGCGAAGCGTACGGTCACGTCGGAGACGGTGAGGGCGCCCGTGGCGTTGTCGGTGGCGGTCGGGGGTGCCGGTGCGGTCCTCACGCGGACCACCTGCTCAGGGTGCGCCGGTCGCGGGACGCCACATCGGCGTCGGCGGCGGCCTCCTCGTCGACCACGCCGAGGTAGCGGCGGCGCACCTCGTCGGAGGCGGCGAGTCCGGCGGCGGGCCCGTGCAGGGCGACCTCGCCGACATCCAGGACGTACGCGGTCGAGGCGAGGCGCAGCGCGATGGCCGCGTTCTGTTCCACGAGCATGACGGAGGTGCCGCTCGCGTTGATCTCCTGCACGGTCTCCGCGATCCTGGCCGCCATCAGCGGGGCGAGGCCGAGCGAGGGCTCGTCCAGCAGGAGCAGCCGGGGTCCCGCCATCAGGGCGCGGCCCATGGCCAGCATCTGCTGCTCGCCGCCGGAGAGGAGGCCGGCGCGCTGGTGGGCGCGGTCGGAGAGGACCGGGAAGAGTTCGTGGACACGGGTCAGCGCGGCGGTCGTCCGCTTGCGCCCGCCGCGCGCCCCGAGTGCGCCCGCGCGCAGGTTGTCGGCCACCGTCATCCGGGCGAAGACCTGTCGGCCCTCCGGTACCTGGACCACTCCGGCGGCCACCACCTGGGCGGGCCGCAGCCCCTCCAGGGGGCGGCCGTCGAACCGGATGGTGCCGGTGCCCGTACCGCGGTGGAAGCCGAGGGTCCGCGAAACGGCCCGCAGCAGCGTGGTCTTGCCCGCGCCGTTGCCGCCGAGTACGGCGGTGATCGCGCCGTCCGGGACATCGACCGAGATGTCGCGCAGGGCGCGGACCGGGCCGTAGCCGACGGACAGTGCGCGGATCTCCAGCGTTGCCATGCGTCCTCCTCCTTCCGCCTTCTCGTGTCGTGCTCGTGGGTCGTGCTCATCTGTGGGGGTGTGGCGTCGTGTGGTGCCACAGACCAGCACCGGGCGGAGCGCGCGTCCACGGCGCGGGGCGGAGTCGATGCGGGTGACCAGCGATCGAAGGGCCTCGTTGTGCACGCGCACAGAGGCGGCGACGGGCGGGCGCCCGCCCGCGCGGCCGGTGGCATCCTCGTCGGTCACCGGGGAGAGCCGGCCCCCGGTGGAGGGAGGCGGGGATGGGGCGGGACACCGAAGCCGGGGCGCTGCTGGGCCCGCTGCTGGCCGGGTCCGCCCAGCCGCACCAGGTGCGGCGCGCGGCGCAGGGCCTCGGGCTGCCCGAACGGGGGCGTTACGCGGTGGTGGTGCTGGGGGCACCGGCCGTGGTCCCGTCCGACGGGAGCGGGGTGCGGTGGTGCTGGTGCGGGGAGGTGGGGGTCGTCCTGCTGGGCCCGGGAGGTCCCGCCGGACCGGTCGCGCGGCTGGTGGCGGCCGGGGCGGGGCCGGGTGGCGTCAGCCCGGTGGTGGACGGCTTGGCGGAGCTGGGGCTCGCCCGGAGGCTGGCGCGGGCGGCCCTGCTGACCTGCGGGCCGGGGAGACGGGAGATCGTGGCGCTGGAGGGGCGACTGCCGACGGCCCTGGTGGCGAGCGCGCCGGAGCTGTCCGCACGGCTGGTCGCGGAGGTGTTCGGCCCGCTGCTGGTGCTGGCCCCGGCGGAACGGGCGCTGCTGGTGGGGACGTTGGAGGCGTGGCTGGAGTGCGGGGGTTCCGTGGGGCGGGCGGCGGCGCGGCTGCGGTGCCACCGGAACACGGTGTTCAACCGGCTGCGGCGGCTGGAGCGGCTGACCTCACGGTCGCTGTCGCACCCGCGCGAGCTGGTCGAGACGCTGCTGGCGCTGGACGCGCTGCGGCTGACGGGGGTGGGGACATGAGGGGCGGCGGGTCGGGCCGGTCGGCCGAGCCGGGGCGGGGCGGGCGGATCGGGTCGGTGAGCCGGGGCGGCCGGTGAGCCGGGCAGGTGGGCGGGGCGGCCCGTGAGCTGATCCGGCGGTCGGCGCAGAGGCCGGTCCGGCGGTCGGCGCGGAGAGGCGCAGAGGCCGGTCCGGAGAGGCGCTGAGAGCGGACCGGCGCAGGAACAGCAAGGGCCGGCCGTACGTTCCGTACGCACGGCCGGCCCTTGTCCGGCGGTCAGTGCAGGAAGTCCCGCGCGATCGACTCGGCCACGCGTTCCAGCAGCGGTCCGGCCTGGGCCATCGAGACGGCCGGGTCCGGTTCCAGTTCGGCCAGGGCGTAGGCGCGCGCGATGCCCGCCCGCTCAGCGCCTCCTGCGACAGCGCGAGTCGGCCGCAGACCGCGACGACCTCGATCCCGGCCTCCCGGGCCGCCGCGGCGACCCCCGCCGGGGCCTTGCCGTGCAGGGTCTGCTCGTCCAGCGAGCCCTCGCCGGTGATGACCAGGGTGGCGCGGGCGAGCGCGGGGGCGAAGCCGAGGACGTCCAGCATGACCTCGATGCCCGGCCGGAAGCGGGCGCCGAGGGCGACGAGCGCCCCGTAGCCGATGCCTCCGGCCGCACCGGCGCCCGGCAGGGCGGCCTTCTCCGGCCCCAGGATCGAGGCGTAGTGCGCCAGGGCCGCGTCGAGGACCACGATGTCCTCCTCGCTCGCGCCCTTCTGCCGCCCGTAGACCTCGGGCGCGCCCTTGGGGCCGGTCAGCGGGTTGTCCACATCGCTGGCCAGGATCAGATCGATGTCCTTCAGGCGCGGGTCCAGCCCGGACAGATCGGCCTCGGCCAGTCCGGCGAGCCCTCCCCCACCGGGGCCGACGGGCTTGCCGTCCGCGTCCAGGAAGCGGGCCCCGAGCGCGGCGAGCATGCCCGCGCCGCCGTCCGTGGTGGCGCTGCCGCCGACCCCGAACACGATCGTCGCCGCCCCGGCGTCCAGGGCGGCCTTCAGCAGCTCGCCCGAGCCGTACGTGGTGGCCGTGAGCGGGGCGAACACCCCGTCGGGCAGGTGCTGGAGGCCCGAGGCCTCGGCCATCTCCACCACGGCGGTGGAGTCCCGCAGCGCGTACGCCGCCGTCACCGGGTCCCCGAGGGGTCCGGTCACCCGTGCCTCACGGCGCTCGAACCCGGCGGCCACCGCCGCGGCCACCGTGCCGTCACCGCCGTCCGCGACGGGCAGGGTCTCCACCCGTACGCCGGGAACGGCGCGCCGCAGCCCGGCCGTCACCCGCTCCGCGACCTGTACGGCCGTGAGCGAGCCCTTGAACTTGTCCGCCGCGACGAGCACGCGGGCGGTCTCCACATCTGCTCCGTCCGTCACCTTGCATCCCTTGCCTTCGAACAGAGTCGCGCCTCCCCGACCCTATCCGCACGCCCCCTGATCTGCCCATGGCCGTCCTCGACCGTCCGTCCCCGCCCCTCCCCGCTCTCCCACTACGCTTGTCGCCCGTGACGACCACCGATCCGCACTACGCCGCGTACATCGCCGGGCTCCCCAAGGTTCTGGCCGGAGCCGCGTGCCTCTTCCGCGACGCCGAAGGCCGGGTCCTCCTCGTGGAGCCCAACTACCGCAAGGGCTGGGCGCTGCCCGGCGGGACGGTCGAGTCGCAGACGGGCGAAGGCCCTCGGCAGGGCGCCCGGCGCGAGACGGTGGAGGAGATCGGACTCGACATCGCACCGGGCCGGCTGCTCGCCGTCGACTGGACGCGGGGTGCCGGCCGACCTCCGATCGTGGCGTACCTGTACGACGGCGGGGTGCTCACCCCGGAGCAGCTCGCGGCGATCCGGCTCCAGGAGGAGGAGCTGCTCTCCTGGAAGCTGGTCGACCGAAACGATCTGTCCGTCCATCTGCTCGGCCAGTTGGACGGGCGGGTGCGGGCGGCCCTGGACGTGCTGGAGTCCGGAGCGGGCACGGTGGAGCTGGAGGACGGGAAGCCGGTCGTGGAGGGGGTGTAGAGGGTGTCGGGGGCGTCAGCCCTGCTGTGCTTGCGGCTTGATCTCCACGTCCCGCACCGGCTCCTCGCGCTCGACGGCCCGCGCCTCGGTGCGGTGGCCGCGGGCGATGTAGTCGCGCACCACGAGTTCCACCGCGTCCTGCGGGCTGCCCACGCCCGCGAGGACCATGACTTCGACGACTGGTTCGGCGTCCAGACTGACGCTCACCTTGGCCATGGCGGGACTGTACCCACGGTGGCCGAGGCGTGCGAGGTCTTCGAGGCGGTCGGCTCGACGCTCCAGGTTCGGCCCGCCGCCTCGCTCGCCGGGATCGCGGTCGAGCACGGGGCGCGGCTGATCGTGGTGAACGCGGGGCCGACCCCGTGCGACGCACTCGCCGACGAGGTCGTCCGGGAGCCGACCGGGACCGCCCTGCCCCGGCTGCTGACGGGACCGGCTACGAGCTGACCTGCGGCCTCAGCCGTCCAGCCCCGCCCGGACCCGGCGCGAGGGCTGGAACACGTACAGGTCCAGGATGTCCGGCGCGTCCGCGAGTCCCGGGCCTCCGGCCGTCGCCCAGGTGATCACGTCCTGCTCGGCGTGCTCGTCGTTGACCAGGCCCAGCCAGACCGGGCGGCCCCCGGCGCGGCGGCCGTCGGACGAGGGCTGGACGACGATCACGTTGCCCTGCTCGCAGGCGTCCAGGCACTCGACGGCCCGTACGGTGGCGGCGCCCTCCAGTCCGGCGCGGAGCCGGGCGAGCTGGGCGGCGTGGTCGACGCCCGGGATCTTCTCCGTGCCGCAGCAGCAGCCCCGGCAGACGCTCACGGTGGGCCGGGGAACGCCCTGGGCGGGCACGTCCTTGCGGGGGCGGCGGCTCATGCGGGCACTTCCGGTCGGCGGGGTGGTGGACGGCGAGGGGGCCAGCAGGCCCCGTCAAGGCCATCGACGCTGGTCAGCGTGGTCACCGCGACTCTACCCAGCCCCCGCCGGTTCGAACATCCGCCCCCTCCCCCGCCCGATGGGTCCGCCCGGTGGGGTCCGCCCGGTGCGGTAGTCTTGGTGGCTGCGAAGGGGAGTAGCCCCGCAAACCGGTCGTCGACACACTGGAGCCTTCGGGTTCCCGGTGGCCGGGCTCGTGGAACTTTGATCGGGTTCATCCCACGGGCGGGCGAGACCTTCGGTCCTGTATGACACGCCCACGCCCTGTGGGCGCTGCCGTCATGCCGGGCCGAGTGGTCCTCCGAAAAGCCCGAGCGGCGCTTCGCGAAGATCCGGGGCCCGGCTCGCACAGAAAGCCACCCGGAATGCACCTCGACCCTCTGGCGATCATCACCGCCTTCGGGCTGATCTTCCTCGCGGAGC
Source organism: Streptomyces griseus subsp. griseus (assembly GCF_003610995.1). NCBI lineage: Bacteria > Bacillati > Actinomycetota > Actinomycetes > Kitasatosporales > Streptomycetaceae > Streptomyces > Streptomyces griseus. The sequence goes on along the minus strand of NZ_CP032543.1, from coordinate 6,428,716 downwards.
TCCCCGACAAGACGATGTTCGCGTCGCTGGCCATGGGCACGCGGATGCGCCCGCTCTACGTGTGGTTCGGCACGTCGTCCGCGTTCATCGTGCATGTCGCCATCGCCGTGGGCGCGGGCAGCCTGATCGGGATGCTGCCCGACTGGACCGTGAAGCTCGTCTCGGCCTCGCTCTTCGCCTTCGGCGCGTTCATCCTGCTGCGCGGCAGCGGCGGGGACGACGATGACGACGCCGAGGTGAAGACCGTGACCGGCTTCTGGCCGGTCTACTCGACCGCGTTCATGGCGGTCTTCATCAGCGAGTGGGGCGACCTGACCCAGATCACCACCGCCAACCTGGCGGCGAGCAACGGCACCTGGTCCACCGCGATCGGTTCGGCCGCCGCCCTGATGTCCGTCTCGGCCCTGGCGCTGCTGGCGGGGAAGTTCATCGCCAAGCGCGTGCCGCTGAAGACCGTGCAGCGCATCGGCGGGATCTGCATGCTGGGTCTGGCGATCTGGACGGCCGTGGAGATCTTCACCGGCTGAGACGGGCGCTCGCGAGCGAAGGAGGGGCGTACCGGGCCGGTGCGCCCCTTCCCGCGTCCGGAGTTCAGAACAGCGCCTGCACCCCGTCCTGCCGCACGCCCCCGCTCTCGAAGGCCAGCAGCCGCTGCTTGCGGTCCAGGCCGCCGCCGTATCCGGTGAGGCCGCCCGAGGCGCCGATGACCCGGTGGCACGGGACGATGATGGAGACCGGGTTCTTGCCGTTGGCCAGGCCGACCGCCCGGGAGGCGCCCGGCTTGCCGAGTTCCCCGGCCAGTTCGCCGTACGTGCGCGTCTCGCCGTACGGGATCTTCAGCAGCTCCGCCCAGACGCTCCGCTGGAACGGGGTGCCGTGCAGGGCGAGCGGCACGTCGAAGGTGGTGAGCTCGCCCGCGAAGTACGCCGTGAGCTGGCGGATGACCTCCGGGAAGGGTTCCGGGTCGGGGGCGCCGAAGGTCTCCTCGGGTGGGCGGTGGCGCTGGTCGGTCATGTAGACGGCGCTCAGGACGCCGTCGGTGGCGACGAGCGTCAGCGGGCCGTAGGGGCTGTCGACGACCGTGTGCTGCTTGGCGGACATGGGAGCTTCCTTCGTCAGGCGGGCAGGTGGTTGACGGGGTGGTCGTCCACGGTCCAGAGGTACTGGACGGCGTACGCGCGCCAGGGGCGCCAGTCGGCGGCCCGGGCGGTGAGGGCGGCGGGGGTGACCGGGAGGCCGAGCCGCCCGGCCGCGCGGCGGATACCGAGGTCGGTGGGGAGGAAGGCGTCGGGGTCGCCGAGAGCCCGCATGGCGATGGCCTCGACGGTCCAGGGGCCGAAGCCGGGGAGCGCGGAGAGTTCGGTGCGCGCCCGCTCCCAGTCGGTGTCGGTGCCCAGGCGGAGCGTCCCGTCGGCGAGGGCGGCGACCAGGGTGGTGAGCGTGGTGCGGCGGGTCCGGGGCAGGGCCAGGGACTCCGGGTCCAGCCCCGCCAGGGCCTGCGGGGTCGGGAAGAGATGGGTAAGCCCGCCCTCGGGGTCCTCGACCTCCACCCCGTGGGCGGTGACCAGGCGGGCCGCGTGGGTGCGGGCGGCGGCGGTGGAGACCTGCTGGCCCAGGACCGCGCGGACGGCGAACTCGGCGCCGTCCACCGTACGCGGCACCCGGCGGCCGGGCCCCGCGTCGACCAGCGGGGCGAGCAGCGGATCGGTGCGCAGCTGTGCGTCCACGGCGACCGGGTCCGCGTCCAGGTCGAGGAGCCAGCGGCAGCGGCTGATCGCCTGGGTGAGGTCGCGGGGGTCGGTGAGGGAGAGCCGGCAGGCGATGTGGTCGGGCTGCGGGGTGAGGGCGACGGTGCCGTGCCCGTACGGGAGGGTGAGCGTGCGGCGGTAGGCGCCGTCCCGCCACTCCTCGACGCCGGGGACGGCGGTCGCGGCGAGGTGGCCGAAGAGGTTGCTGGGGTTGAGCGGGACCCGGTACGGAAGGCGGAGCGCGATCACGCCGGGGGTGGCGGGGGCGAGGGGGCCGCGGGCGGCCCGGGTGCGCAGCTCGCCGGGGGCCAGGGCGAAGACCTCGCGGACGGTCTCGTTGAAGGTGCGGATGGAGGAGAACCCGGCGGCGAACGCCACCTCCGCCAAGGGCAGGGTGGTGGTCTCGATGAGGACGCGGGCGGTCTGGGCCCGTTGGGCGCGGGCCAGGGCGAGCGGGCCCGCGCCGAGCTCGGCCAGCAGCTGGCGTTCGATCTGGCGGGCGGAGTAGCCGAGGCGGGCGGCCAGGCCGGTCACGCCCTCCCGGTCGACGACGCCGTCCCTGATGAGCCGCATGGCGCGGGCCACCGAGTCGGCCCGGGCGTTCCACTCGGGGGAACCGGGGCTGGTGTCGGGGCGGCACCGTTTGCAGGCCCGGAATCCGGCCTGCTGGCAGGCGGCGGCGCTCGGGTAGAAGGTCATGTTGCGGACCTTGGGCGGCACGACGGGGCAGCTGGGGCGGCAGTAGATCCGGGTGGTGAGGACCGCGGTGAAGAACCAGCCGTCGAAGCGGGCGTCCTTGGATCGGACGGCCCGCACGCAGCGCTCGGTGTCGGTGTGCATGGTTCCAGGATGGGCCACCGGTCAGGGGCCTGGCTGGCGGGAATCCGACATGGGCCTCGGGGCCCGCAGCCCTCGCCCCCGGGGGTCAGCCGCGCATCGCGAGGACTTCCTCGAACTCCACGTACGCGTGCGCGTCGAAGAGCACGAACCGCACCTCCTGGACCGGCGCCACCGTCTCCGCGAGCACCGTGCGCACGGCGATCCGCGCGCCGTCGTCCATCGGCCAGCCGTAGATGCCCGTCGACACCGCCGGGAAGGCGATGCTCCTCGCCCCCAACTGGGCGGCCAGGCGCAGCGATTCGCGGTAGCAGGAGGCCAGCAGCGCGGAGCGGTCCTGGGCCCCGGAGAAGACGGGGCCGACCGTGTGGATCACCCAGCGGGCCGACAGCCGTCCGGCGGTGGTGGCGACGGCCCGTCCGGTGGCCAGGCCCTTGCCGTACTGCGAGGCGCGCAGCTCCCGGCAGGCGGCGAGGATCTCGGGGCCGCCGCGCCGGTGGATGGCGCCGTCGACGCCACCGCCGCCGAGGAGCGATGAGTTCGCGGCGTTGACGATGACGTCGGCGGACTGGTCGGTGATATCCCCTCGGACCAGGCGGATCGCGGGGGTGACGGAGGTGCTCATGCGGACATCATGCCGCGCTCGGGGCGCCCGTGCCGCCCGCTCGGAGGGACCGGGTCCGGTCACTCCCGCGCGCCCGGGCCGCCGGCTCGGAGTGATCCGGTCCGGTCATCCGGAGGGCACCGGTCCGGCCGGGCGTGGCGGGCCGTCGCCGTGCGGTGACGCGCGGCTCCCCGCTGCCGCTCGGCCGCCCGCCCGGCGGGCAGAATGTCCCGGTAGATCAACATTCCCCGCGCTGTCGGCGGTGGCTACCCAGGGGAGGGGCGCGCCCGTGTCCTCGTACGATGCGTCCACCGGCGGCCGACGGCCCGGCTCCACGTTCCTCTCCCGGCGGCGGGCCCGGCGCGAGCAGCTCGCCCGGTTGCGGGACAACGAGTCGACGCTGCTGGACCGGCTGTACGGAACGGAGTTCGAGGGGTACGCCTTCCCCGATCCGCACGACGTGGACGAGCGCACCGCCGTCGCCTGTATGCGGTTCGCGCTGCGCCACGGGCGGGAGCTGTTCCTCGCCGGGGCGGAGACCCGGGCCATCGAGTCGGCGGTCGTCGCGGTCACCGCGCGCTGGGGCATGGACCATATGACGGTCGACGTCACCTCGCGGACGATCCAGGCCCAGTACGCGCCACCGGGCGCCCGGCCGCTGACGATGATGATGGAGACGGGCTCGGAGGACAGCCGGGACCTGCGGCAGCTGGACGATCTGAGCGCGCTGACGCACCGGGTGCTGGACGAGGGGCTGCAACCGCTGGCCGCCGAGGGTGAGCTGACCCGCATCATCTCGCTGAAGGGCTACTGGCCCTGGTGGACGAAGGTGCTGGGCGGGGCGCTGCTGGCGGCGATGCTCTGTGTGCTGGCGTCGGGGACCCCGCAGGCGGCGGTGGTCTCCACGGTGGTGTTCCTGGTGGGCAACCGGTTCGGCTGGGCGCTGTCGACCAGCGGACTGCCCTCGTTCTACGTCACCGGGCTCCAGACGGCCGCCGTCATCGGGCTGACGATGCTGCTGGCCGACGCGGATGCGCTGACCGGGGGCGAGGCGGCGAGCGTGGCCGCGGCCAACATGGTGCTGCTGTTGCCGATCCTGTCGGTGGTGAGCCTCGCGGAGGACGCCATCTCGGGGTTCCGGGCGATGGCGGCCGGGCGGCTGATCAGCGTGGGGATGTTCCTGGCGTCGATGGCCGGCGGCGTCTACCTGGTCGGGTTCCTGCTGCGGGACGCCGATGTGGATGCCCGTAACACGGCCTTCCGTGCCCTGCCGTTGGTGCTCTCCCTGGTGACCTCGGCGGTCGGGGCGCTCGGCAACGCCATCTTCATGGGCGGCCCGCCGCGCCTGCTGCCGTGGGCGATGGGGGCGGGCGTGCTGGCCGGGCTGGTCAACGGCGTGCTGCACCAGGAGCTGGGGCAGCCGACGCCGCCGGCGGTTTTGGGGGCGGCGGCGGTGCTCGGCGCGGCGGCCGGTGCGGTGGCGCCGGTCCTGCGGATTCCGTCGCGCTCGCTGGTGGTGCCCGGTATCGCGGGGGCGCTGCTGCCCGGCCCGGATGTGTACCGCAGCCTGCTCCAGTACGGGCTGCATGTGCCGGGGGCGGGCGGTTACGCGGTGCTGGCGTTCGTCACGACGGCCGCGATCGGGGTCGGCACCGTGCTCGGCAACCACATCGGCGGTGCGGCGCAGCGGCGTTGGGCTCCAACGGCCGGCACCGGCTGATCCGGCGTCTGCTGATTCACCCGTCCGAGGTTCAGCGTCTGGGGTTCAGGACGCGCGCAGTTGCCGCCATACGGCCTTGGCGGCGTGGTGGCCGGACATGCCGTGCACACCGGGGCCGGGCGGGGTGGCGGAGGAGCAGAGGAAGACGGCGGGGTGCGCGGTGGCGTACGGGACACGGGCGAGCTTGGGGCGGATCAGGGTCTGGAGGCCCGAGAAGGCTCCGCAGGCGATGTCGCCGCCGATGTAGTTGGCGTTGCGCTCGGCGAGCTGGGGCGGGCCGGAGACGGCGCGGGCGAGGACGAGGTCGCGGAACCCAGGGGCGAAGCGGTCCAGTTGGCGTTCGATGACATCGGTGGCGTCGCCCTCCCAGCCGGCCGGGACGTGTCCGTACACCCAGAAGACATGGCGCCCTTCGGGGGCGCGCGTGGGGTCGGTGAGGCTGGGCTGGGCGGTGATGAGGAAGGGGACGGAGGGGTCTCGGCCCTCGACGGCGGCCTTGAGCGCGGTGTCGATGGTGCGGGCGTCGGGGCCGATGTGGACGGTGCCGGCGCGGCGGGCGGCCTCGGCGGTCCAGGGGACGGGGCCAGAGAGCGCGTAGTCGATCTTGAAGGCGGAGGCGCCGTAGCGGTAGTGGCTGTAGGCGGAGCCGAGGCCGGCGATGCGGGCGAGCGCGGAGGGTGAGGTGTCGAAGATGTAGGCGCGGGCGGGCGGGAGTTCGTCCAGCCGCTTGACCTCGCTGCCGGTGCGGATGGTGCCGCCCTGTTCGCGGAGGTGGGAGGCGAGGGCGTCGGAGATGGCCTGCGACCCGCCGCGCGGCACCGGCCAGCCGTTCTCGTGGGCGGCGAGCGCGAAGACGAGGGCGATCGCCGAGGTGGCGAAGCCGCTGGTGGGAGCTATGGCGTGGGCGGCGAGCCCGGCGAAGAGGCCGCGGGCCTTCTCGCCCTGGAAGCACCGGGAGACCCAGGTGGCGGGCTGGAGGCCGAGCAGGCCGAAGCGGGCCAGCCGGTACGGGTCGCGGGGCAGCCCGTCCCAGGGGGCGCGCAGGAAGTCGGCGGCCAGGGTGTCCCAGCGGCCGGCGAAGGGGGCGATCAGGCGGCGGTAGGCGCCCGCGTCGGCGGGGCCCAGCGTCATCGCGCTCTCGCCGACGGAGCGGGTGAGGGCGGCGGCGGTACCGTCGGGGAAGGGGTGGGCGAGGTCGACCTCGGGGTGGAGCCACTCGAGGCCGTGCCGGGCCAGAGGCATCGCGCGGAACGCGGGCGAGCCGATGCCGAGCGGGTGCACGGCGGAGCAGGGGTCGTGCCGGAACCCCGGCAGCGTCAGCTCCTCGGTGCGAGCGCCGCCGCCGACGGTGTCGTGCGCCTCGTGGACCTCCACCGCGAAGCCCCTGCGGGCCAGTTCGGCCGCGGCCGTCAGCCCGTTGGGCCCGGCCCCCACGACCACCGCATCAAGCATCGACGGCACCTTGGGACTCCTTCGTCGGCCGGCAGGCGGAGACCCAGGATATTCGGGCGCACCGACAGCGCGGACGCGGGGACCCGGCCCGGGGCGGGCCGGGCGGGTCAGCCGCCCGCGCGCAGGGCGGCCAGGACGAGCTGGGCGGTGGCCTTGTCACGGGCCGCCGTGAACGGCAGGTCGTTGCCGCCCGCGATCCGGTACGGGACGCCGGACAGGGTCGACTCGGCGCCGCCCGCCTCGGTGACCAGGAGGAGACCCGCAGCGTGGTCCCAGGCGAGCTCCCAGTTGAAGGCGACGGCGTCCAGGGCGCCGCGCGCGACGGCGAGGTACTCCAGCCCGGCCGAGCCGCAGGGCCGGGCGGCGATGCCTTCGGTGCGCAGGCCGAGGAGGGCGCGCTTCTGCGCCTCGGTGGTGTAGTCGGGGTGCGACATGGCCACGTCCAGTACGTCGCCGGGGGCGGGCGCGCCGGAGCGTATCGGCGTGCCGTTCAGGGTGGCGCCCCGGCCGCGTACGGCGACGGCCATCTGGTCCAGGACCGGTGCGTAGGTCCAGGAGGCGTGGACCTCGCCGTGGTGGGCGAGGGCGACCAGGGTGCAGAAGCCCCTCTCGCCCCGGACGAACTGGCGGGTGCCGTCGACCGGGTCGACGATCCAGACGGGGGCGTCACCGCCGAGGGCGTCGTAGACCGCCGGGTCGGCGTGCACGGACTCCTCGCCGACGACGACCGAGCCGGGCAGCAACTCGGTGAGGGCGGCGGTGAGGTACTCCTCGGCCAGCCGGTCGGCCGCGGTGACCAGGTCGTGCGGACCGCTCTTCTCGATGATCTCGTGGGCGGCGAGCTTCCGGTGCCGGGGCATGATCTCGGCCGCGGCCGCGGCGCGCACGGCCGCCTCGACCTCGGCCGGCGGTCCGGTGCGCCCGGCGGTCCCGTACAGGAAGTCATCGATCATGGCTCCAGCTAAGCACGGTCCGCCGCGCCCCCATCCCCCGGGTGAACCCGGACATCTACGACTCACGGTCAGATGCCGGACAGGAACCGCAAAGTCCGATCCGGAACAAAGACTGCGTCAATTCCTCGGCTTATTCTCGACAGCCGCTTATAAATCTGCTGCGTGACAAGTGGAGTCCCTGCGGTTAGTGTTGGCCTGGATTCGGGGCCAGAGCTCACGCATTGGGTTGCCCCGCACGTTCTTGAGCGGCCACCGGGCCGGAACGCGCAACCAGGGGGAAAACTGTGTCGCAGCCAATCACCGCCTCACCCCGCCGGGACCAGGCGGACCTCCCTGACGCGACATCGCGCCGCGCACCGGTTCCGGCCGCCCTGCCGCCGCGCACGGGCCCCGGACCCACTGTTCCCACGGATGTCACAGAGCTTTAACGTGCACACCGAGCCCCGGCATCAGATGTCCGCGACAGTGGAACCGACCACGGAGCGGAAGCGTCTTGCACAGGAACTCGCATTCCTCCGCAGGCGATCTACGCGCCGGTAATAACTGCCGAGAGTAAACGCGTTCCGTTGAAATGCGCTGCGGCATTCTCGCAGCAATACAGTCATGCGCCCGCAGGGCGTGACATCCCCCTTTTCCCGCCGCCCGGAACCACATCGGGAGTGAACTCCACCTGGCGGGGAAGGCGCGCCCCCGAACACATGGTTCACCACATTCACAACATGCCGAACGACAACGCGGCATCCGCCGTCGCTGTTGGAGCACGAGGGGTTCTGGTATGGCAGAGAAGGGCAGACGCGGACTGCTGGTCCTGCACTCGTCACCTTTGATACGCAAGGCGATCCTCGATCTCTTCGACGGAGATCCGGGCATCACCGTCGTGGGCGGCTGTCCGCATCCGGCCACCGCCGGCAGCCTCCCCAGGAAGCGGCCGGATGTCGCACTGGTGGAGTACGAGCAGTGGCAGGTGGTACGCGGCGACGTGGCGTACTGGAGCGACACCCGGGTGATCCTCTACAGCAGGGACAACACGCCCCGCAGCGTGGTGGACTGCATCAGGGGCGGCGCCGCCGGCTTCGTGCACGAGTCGTGCCCGCCCGAGTCCATCGTCAAGGGGCTGCACGACGTCCTGAGCGGGCGCAGCTTCTGGCACCTGGGGACCGACGAACCCGAACGCCCGCCGGTGGCGGTGCGCGCCGACACGGGCAGGCAGTGGAAGCTCAGTGGACGGGAGGAGGAGATCCTCGGACTCTTACTGCGCCGGCGCTCGAACGAGGAGATCGCCCACGAGCTGTGCCTCACCCAGCAGACCGTCAAGAACTACGCGAGCCGGGTCTTCCACAAGGTGGGCGTGTCCGGACGCAAGGAGCTGTTCAGGATGCTGAGGCCCTGCGCATGACCGCCCAGGAGACGGCGGCCGCTACGCCGGAGAGCCCCCTGCTGGTGGAGCGGCACGGGCGGGTGGTCACCCTCACCCTCAACCGGCCGCGTCGCCGCAATGCGATGTCCACCCTGATGCTCACTCAGCTCTCCCAGACTTTAGATCAGTTGACCGCGCGGGGCGAGGGGGCGCCGGGCGCCCTGGTGCTCACCGGGGCCGACGGGACCTTCTCCAGCGGCGCCGACACCCGCGAGCCCGACTGGCGGGACCTGTCGCGCCGCGCGGTGCGGCGGGGCCATTTCCGTACCGTGTTCGCGGCGTTGCACGAGGCACCGTTCCCCGTGGTGGCGGCCGTCGAGGGGTACGCGCTCGGTGGCGGGCTCGAACTGGCCCTGGCCTGCGACCTGGTGGTGGCCGGCGAGGGTGCCCAGTTCGGCCTCCCGGAGCTGGGGGTGGGGGCCGTCCCCGGCGGCGGCGCGGTCCACTCGCTGGTGCGCCGGGCCGGCCGTGGCGTGGCCGCGAGAATGCTGCTGATCCCCGGGGAGCGCGTCCGGGCGGACGAGCTCGCCCGGCTGGGCGCGGTGGAGCGCACGGTGCCCGACGGCGGGGCGCTCGCCGAGGCGCGGGCGCTGGCGGCCGCCGTGGCCGAAGGAGATCCGGCGCTGCTGGAGGCGGGGGTCCGGCTGCTGCGGGACTCCGGACACCTGGACCGTACGGCGGCGCTCGGCGTCGAGAACGGCTACTGGTGGCAGGCAGCGTCCGCCGCTAGTGTTGTTGATCAGATTCAGTAATCAGTGAATAAGCTGTGCGTGCCGTACCGGCAGGCGCCGGCGCAAGAGGAGAGAGCAGAAGAGACGTGACCCCTCTCATCGAATGTACTGATGTCACCAAGAAGTTCGGTGACTTCACCGCGCTGAGCCGACTGAACCTGACGGTCCCTCCGGGTGTGGTCTACGGATATCTCGGCCCCAACGGAGCAGGCAAGAGCACCACCATCCGGATGCTCATGGGCCTCTCCCGGCCCACGTCGGGCCAGGTCCGGGTGCTGGGCCAGGACCCGACCACCCCCGAGGTCCGGCGGCGCATCGGCTATCTGCCCGGCGAACTGCGGCTGGACGAGCGGCTGACCATCGAACAGACCCTGACCTCCTGGGGGCGGCTGCGCGGGCTGGCCGACACGGCCTACCGGGACGAGCTGGTCCAGCGGTTCGGCGTCGACCCGTCCCGGCAGGTGCGCGGGCTCTCCACCGGAAACCGCCGCAAGGTCGGCCTGGTCGGCGCCTTCATGGCCCGGCCCGAGCTGCTGATCCTCGACGAACCGACCAACGGACTCGACCCGTTGATGCAGCAGGTGTTCCTCGCCACCGTCGAGGAGGCCCGGGACAACGGGCAGAGCGTGCTGCTCTCCTCGCACATCCTCTCCGAGGTGGAGCGGGTCGCGGACCTGGTCGCGGTGTTGCAGGGCGGCAGGCTCGCCGCCTCGGGGCCCACGCAGGAGCTGCGCCGCCAGGCCGCGCAGCGCTTCCACATCATCTTCGCCGAGGGCGAGGAGGTGCCGCTCGCCGGGCTCGCCGCCCTGGAGGGGCCTCGGGTGTGGAGCGGCGGCAGGCGGAGGGCCAGGAGGTCTCGCTGGCGTGGGCCGGCTCGCCCGACGCGCTGCTGAGGTTCCTGGCGGGCCATCGGATCACGACGCTGACCGCGCCCGAACCGGACCTGGAGGAGGCGTTCCTGGAGTACTACCAGAAGGACGTCCCCGGCAGTCGGAGCGCCGCCACCGAGGAGCCCTCCCCGGCCGTCGGCCCGGTGCGGTAGCGAACGTCGCCCGGTGGTGTCCGGCCCGCCCGGCACCGACCGGCCCGCGACGGGTCTCAGTGATCAAGGCCGTCCCGCGGGCCGGCCGGAAGGGAAACACATGTCATCGCCCAGCTCGGAGATCTTCCGGCGCGGAGTACAGATCCAGAAACGCACCCTGATCGCCTGGTCGGCCGCGCTGGTCCTGCTCGCACTCTCCGTCGTCGGTGCCTGGCCCTCGATGGAGAGCTCCGGCGCCCTGGAGGACTTCTCCTCCGGCCTCTCGCCGGAGCTGGCCACGGCGTTCGGGATCGACCAGATCAGCAGCGCAAGCGGCTACCTCAAGGGGAACCTGTACGCGGTCCTGCTGCCGCTGCTCCTCGGCCTGATGGCCGTGACCGCCACCGCCGCCCTGACCGGCGGCGACGAGGAGGCCGGGCGGCTCGAACTGCTGCTCGCGCTGCCCGTCGCGCGCCGTCAGGTCTTCCTGGTCCGCTTCCTCTGCGTGGCCTTCGGTCTGGCCCTGACCAGCGTCCTGGTCTGGCTGTCGGTGTACGGCTCGGTCGTCTCCTTCGACATGGACGTCTCCGGCGGCGGAGTGGCCGCGGTGACGCTGACCGTCGCCCTGCTGGCCGTGCTGCACGCGGGCATCGCGTACGCCGTCGTCGGGTTCGGCCTCGGGCGCGGCACCGCGCTGGGCGTGGCGGCGGGGGTGCTCGTCCTGGGCTATCTGCTGCACGGCATCGCGCCGATGTCCGACGCCTTGGAGCCGCTGGCGAACATCTCTCCCTGGAAGTGGGCGCTGGGCAGCGATCCGCTGGTCAACGGTGTCCCCTGGGGTGGGGTCGGGCTGCTGGTGGCCGTCACGGTCGTGGTCGTCGCCGCCGGTACGTACGCCGTCGACCGGCGCGACATCAAGAACGCCTGAACCGCGCGGTCCCGCAGCGGCCCGGCCCCTCTCCCCGTGGAGGTGCCGGGCCGCTGTCGTGTGTACCTCGGGGCGTTGACGTAACCGGCCAAAAATCGAGTACCGGCAGTCACCGAAAATGGCGTGCATGGGTACTTGACGGCCATATCGAGGCTCATGTAAGGGCAGCTAGCTTCGATCCATGGACAGCAGCCGATCCCATCCCCCGGACCCTTCCGACCCCATCGTGCTGACCGGCATCGGGTGCGTGCTGCCCGGCACTCCCGACGCCGATGCGTTCTGGAACCACCTCTCGACCGGCAACTCGCAGGTGAGCCGGTTGGAGAGGCCCGCGTTCGCCGCCGCCGGGCTGCCCGTCCACGCGGCCGCGCAGCTGGGCGGGTTCGACACCGCGAGCCGGCTGCCGGACCTCAACCCGGCGCACGCCGCGAAGTACAGCCGCGACATCCTGGCCACCATGGCCGCCGTCGGTGACGCGCTGAAGGACGCCGGGATCGCCCGTGGCCAGATCGCGCCGGAGCGCCTGAGCATCGTCCAGTCGTCCTCCCGCGGCCCCCTGTCGTGGTGGGCCGAGACCATCACGGCGGACCCCGCGCAGGACCCGTACGGAGGCAAGGCCACGGCCATGTTCCGCGGGCTCGCCGGGTGCCCGGCCACCCTCGCCGCCATCGACGTCGGCGCGAGCGGCCTGGTCACCACCGTCAGCAGCGCCTGCGTGGGCGGCCACCACGCGATCGGCCTCGCCCTGCGCGAGCTGCGCTCCGGCAGCGCCGACGTGGTCCTGGCCGGGGGGCACGAGTTCCCGATCGTCCCCGAGGTCGCCCGCTGCTATCTGGCGCTCGGTGACGGGGTGCTCTCCCCGGAGAGCGCAGATCCGGCCACCGCCGTCCGCCCCTACGACCGCGACCGGCGCGGATTCGCCCTCGGCGAGGGCGCCATGACGCTCTGCCTGGAGCGGGAGTCCTCCGCCAGGGAGCGCGGGGCACGGATCTACGCCCGGATCCTGGGCCACCGCGCCCTCAACGAGGCCAACCACGCCACCAGCATGGACCTGGTCGGTGACGTCACCGCCTCGGTCGTCGCGGGCGTCCTGGACGACGCCGGACGCAAGCCCGAGGAGATCGGCTACGTCTGCGGCCACGGCACCGCCACCCGGTACAACGACATCGCCGAGAGCCGGGCGCTGCGCCGCCTGCTGCCGCGCCACGACGACGCCGACCTCCCGCCGCACGGCTCCAACAAGCCGATCTACGGCCACACGTTCGGCATGGCCGGGATCATCAACGTCGCCGCCACCTCGCTGATGCTCCACCACCAGCGGCTGGCCCCGACCGCCAACCACCGCACACCGGACCCCGAGTGCGACTACGACCATGTGGCCGAGGGGCCGCGCGACGCCGAGATCGACCTCGCGGTCTCGCTGTCCTTCGCCTTCGGCTCGCAGACCTCCGTCATGGCCCTGGAGCACGCATGACCACAGCCCCCGAACGCCCCTCCGCCACCGCTCCCTATCTGGCCTCCGGCCCCGACGAGCTGGTGCGCCGCTTCGTCCACGAGGGCGACCACGTGCACGCGGCGGCAACGATGTCGCGGCCCAACGCCCTGCTGAACGCGGTGTGCCGGGCCTTCGCCGGAACGCACAGCATGACCGTCTCCACCACCGCCGTGCACTCCAGCGCCCACGCGCTCGCCCTCTCCGGTGCCGTACGGAAGGTGATCACGGGCTTCGTCGGCGACACCTTCCCCTCGCCCCGCCCCAACCGCCTCTACCGCGAACTCGCCGAAGGCAGGCCGTTCGAGGTGGAGATGTGGTCGCTGCTCAGCTACACCCAGCGGCTGATGGCCGCCGCGCTCGGCCAGCCCTTCGCCACCACCGGCTCGATGCTCGCCGAGACCGACCTCCGGCACGGCAAGGAGGGCAGCCTCCACCTGGTGCCCCACCCGCGGGACCCGGAGCGCTCCGTCACCCTGCTCACCCCGCTGCGCCCGCGCTTCACCCTCTTCCACGGCGTCTGCGCCGACCGGCGCGGCAACGTGGTGGCCGTCCCGCCGCTGGGCGAGGGCGCCTGGGCCGCGTACGCCGCCACCGAAGGGGTCCTGGCCTCGGTAGAGGCGATCGTCCACGACGAGGTGATCGCGGCGATGCCGGACCGGGTGGTGATCCCGGCGGCCCGGGTGCTGGGGCTGTGCGAGGCGCCGCTGGGCGCCCACCCGCAGTCGCTGCGTACGGGCGGACTCGCCGGTGTCGAGGGCTACTTGGACGACTACGGCTTCCTCACCGACATCGTCACCGCCTGCAAGGACCCGGAGACGGCGGCCGCCTGGTACGAGGAGTGGGTCGGCGGGGTGGAGAGCCACGCCGAGTACGTCGAGCGGCTGGGCGAGGAGCGCCGCGCCACTCTGGTCTTCCCCGCTCCCCCGGCCGCTCCCCGGCCCCGGCCGACGGGTCCGGCGCCCCCACCGAGCAGGAGCAGCTGATCGTCCTCGGCGCCCGCGCGGTCGCCGATCTCGTCCGGGAGCGCGGCTACGACACGCTGCTCGCCGGGATCGGCACCTCGCACATGTCGGCGTGGCTGGCGGCCCGGCTGCTGGCGGCCGACGGCATCCAGGTGCAGGTGGCCGCCGAACTGGGGCTCCAGTCGATGGACCCCGAGCCCGGCGACGTCTTCCTCTTCAGCCAGCGGCACGCCGAGCGCTCGCAGATGCTGGCGGGCGTCGCGGAGACGCTGGGCGGCGCGGTCGCCGCCAACCCCCGCTGCCTGGGTGTGCTGTCGGCGGCGGAGATCGACCCGGACGCCAACATCAACACGACGCTGCTGCCCGACGGCCGCTGGATCACCGGCTCCGGCGGGGCCAACGACATCGCCTCGTCGGTGGACTGCGTGGTGGTCGCGGTCGCCTCGGCCCGCCGTTACGTGCCCCGGCTGACCCATCTGACCAGCCCGGGCCTGAACGTCCGCGACGTGGTCAGCCAGTTCGGCCGCTTCACCCGTACGGGAGCGGGCGACCCCTTCGAGCTGACGAGCTGGCTGCCGCCGGTGCCGGGCCGGGGGCGCGCCGCACAGGACCTGCCCGACGCGCCGGAAGCGGCCATACGCGACCTCACCGGCTGGTCCGCGGGCGTCAGCGGGTTCCTGACCGACGAGAAGGCCGTCACCACCGAAGAGCTCACGCTCCTGCGCACCATGGACCCGGAAGGCTGCTACAGATGACCAGTACCACCACGGGCACCGTCCCCGACCCGGCGACGGCCCACCTCCGCCCCCTGCCTCCCACCGCGATCGCCCCCGTACGGCTCGCCGGGATCGGCCACTACTTCCCCGGCGAGCCGGTCACCAACGCCCACTTCGAGCAGATCGAGGCGCTGGGCATCGACGACGCCTGGATCCGCGAGAACACCGGGATCGTCAGCCGCCACTGGCCGGCCGACGAGAAGGAGCGCGCGGTGGAGATGGCGGCCAAGGCGGTGGACGACGCGCTGAGCGCCGCCGGCCTCGGCCCGGACGACATCGACCTCGTCATCGGTACGACCTCCACCACCCGGCCGCGTACCAACCCCTCCAGCGCGACCAACAACTACATGGACATCTCGCTGCCGCTCCAGAAGCAGGTCGGGCTGCGCCACGCCACCTGCTTCGACGTCACCTCGGTGGCCTGCGCAGGCTTCATGTACGGCACCGCCACCGCCGCCGCGATGCTCCCGGCCCTGGGGATGCGCAACGCGCTGGTCGTCTGCGCGGAGAACCCGCGCCCGATCCTGAACTTCAACTACCGCTACTCGGCGCTGTTCGGGGCGGGGGCCGCCGCGGCGGTCTGGTCGGCGGACACGCAGGAGCGCGGGCTGCTGGATGTGGCGCTGCACGCGGACGGCTCGTACTTCGACGCCTTCGACATCGACGAGAACGACAAGATGCTGATGCGCGGCCGGGAGGTCGGCGCGGTCGGCCCGAAGCTCCTCTCGCACGTGGGTCAGGAGATCCTGGAGCGCAACGGGCTGACGGTGGACGACGTCGACTGGTTCGTCCCGCACCAGGGGAACCTGAACATGATCAACCAGGTGTGCCGGACCCTGGACATCCCGCGCGAGAAGCTCCTCACCAACATCCAGGAGCGCGGCAACACCTCCAGCGTCTCCATCCCCAGCTGCCTCTCCGAGAACCTCCGCTCCGGGAAGATCCGCTCCGGCGACCTCGTCGCGACGATCGGCATCGGCCGCGGCTTCAGCTGGGGCGCGATGCTCCTGCGGATCCCGTGAGCCCTGGCGATCCCTCATCCGCCGGGAGACCCCCGGTTCCACCGCTGAGTACGGGAAGACGAGAGATGCACGACGAGACCTCCCTGTGGCGCGAGAGCGGTCTGCGCCTGTCCGGATTCGGGCACTACTACCCACGCCTCCTGATCGAGAACGAGAGCGGCGACGACCCGGCGGGCAACGCCGTGGACGAGGCCGTCATCGGACGGCTGGACGTACGCAGCCGGCATGTGGCGGACGAGGAGGAGACCCCGGCGTACATGGGGGTCCGCGCCGCCCGTGCCGCGATGGAGCAGGCGGGCATCGGCGCCGACGAGGTGGACCTGCTGGTCTTCAGCAACTGGACGGACCGCCAGTTCGTCCCCGAGTGGGGCCCGCACACCGCGCACCTGCTGGGCGCGGACCGGGCGCTCGCCTTCGATGTGTGCGGTGCCTGTACGGGGTTCGTCCACGGGGTCCAGACGGCGGCGGCGCTCTTCGGGGCGCACGCCACATGGCGCCATGCGCTGGTCGTCTCCAGTGAGCGGTTCTCGCGCCGGGTGCGCCCCGGCAGCAAGGGCGAGCTGATCGTGGGAGACGCCGCCGGTGCGGCGGTGCTGTCGCGGGGCGCCGGACCGGGCGCGGGGCTCTGGGACTCGCTGCTGATCAGCGACGGCTCCGGCCGCGAGACGGTCACGGTCTACCCGCCCAACGGGTGGATCAAGAGCAGCCGCGAGCTGGTCACCATCGCGGCCGACTCCCATGCCGACCTGGCGACCCGGATGCTGGCCCGCTCGGGCACCAAGATGGACGAGATCGACTGGGTGGTCCCGCACCCCGGGACGGGCCAGCTGCACACGGCCGTACGGGAGCGCCTGGACATCCCGGAGGAGCGCTTCATCACCAACTACGAGACGCGCGCCAACACCGGCAGCGCCTCGGTGCCGATCGTGCTCTCCGAGATGTCACGGGACGGCCGGCTGAAGTCCGGGGACCTCTGCTACACGCCCACGGTGGGCTCGGGCTGGTACTACGGGGGGCTGCTCTTCCGTGTCTGATTCCTCGCTGGGTAAGGGCGTTCGCGGCACCGCCCTGGTCACCGGCGGCAGCCGGGGCCTCGGCGCGGCGATCGCCCGCCATCTCGCCGGCGTCGGCTGGCACACCGTGATCTGCGGGCGCGACCCGGAGAGCCTGGACGCGGCCGTCAAGGCGGCGGCCGACGACGGGCTCGCCCTGCACGCCGTACAGGCGGACGTCACCGACGAGCGTTCGGTGGCCGCCCTCTTCGAGCGGCTGGCGGAGGACGCCCCGCCGCTCGGGCTCTGCGTCAACAACGCGGGCAACAACTTCTCCCGCCGCCTGGTGAGCGTCAAGGAGCGGCCCGACGGCCCGCCGCTGCTCACCCCGCACCCGCTGGAGGACTTCGAGCGGGTGGTGACGTCCCTGCTCACCGGCACCTTCCTCGTCGGCCGCCATGCGGCGCAGGCGATGCTGGCCGCCGGTACGCCCGGGGCCATCGTCAACATCTCCTCCACCGTCCGCCACGGCGCGTACGGGCAGTCCGCCTACTGCGCGGCCAAGTCCGGGGTGGAGGCGCTGACCCGCACCTGGGCGGTGGAACTGGGCGAGTACGGCATCCGGGTCAGCGCGGTCGCGCCCGGCGTCATCGACGGCGAGGCGCTGCGACGGCGTTCGGCGGCGAGCGAGCGGCACGCGGCCTACATGGCCGACTTGCAGCGCCATGTGCCGCTGCGCCGCTGGTGCGACGAGAGGGACGTGGCGGAGGCCGTCGCCTTCGCCGCCGACAACCCCTCGGTGACCGGCACCGTGCTGGAGGTCGACGGGGGCGGACTGCCAGCCCGCGTCCCGCCCCCGGCCGGCCGGACCACCGGAGCGAGCAGGAAAGCCGCGCGCGCGGACCTCCCCGAGAAAGCGGAGAACACAGCATGACCAGCGGCTTCTCGCCCACCCTGCTCGAAGGCAGGACCACCTTTCTGACCGGCGCCAGCAGCGGGATCGGCGCCGTCCTGGCGACGATGCTCGCCGCCCACGGCTCGCGAGTGGCGCTGATGGCCCGCAGCGAGAAGGAGCTGCGGCTGCTGGCCGAGCGGATCGAGGCGGACGGCGGGCGGGCGGTGGCCGTCCCCGGCGACCTCACCGACGCCGGCAGTGTCCGCGCCGCCGTCCGCGAGGCCGAGGAGCAGCTCGGCCCGATCGACCGGCTGGTGCACTGCGCGGGCGAGGCCCGCAACCAGGCGTTCCTCTGCGACCAGGACGAGGAGCAGTGGATGGCCACCCTCGACATCAACCTGCTGGGGGCCTTCCGGGTCGCCCGTGCGGTGGTGCCGGGGATGATGGAGCGCCGCGAGGGCAACATCGTGATGGTCTCCTCCATCGCCGGGAAGCGCGGTCTGCCCGCCAACACCTCCTACTGCGCTTCGAAGTTCGGCCTGAACGGGATGACCCAGGCGCTCGCCTCCGAGCTGGGCGCCTTCGGTGTGCGGGTCAACGCGGTCTGCCCGGGGCTCACCGACAGCCCGGCCGCCACCGACGGCGGGCGGTACGGCGACGCCTTCATGGCCGCCATCGCCAAGCACCACGGCCCGCCGGACCTGACCTGGGAGCGGTACCTCAAGCGGGCGGTCAACTCCACGATCCTGCGCCGGCTGGTGCGCCCCGAGGAGATCGCGGCCCAGGTGCTGTTCCTGCTCTCCGACCTCTCCGGCGGGATGACCGGGCAGGCCGTCAACGTGGACGCGGGGGCTCTGTGAGCGAGCAGTGGACCCCCGGACCACGGGACGCCCTGGTCACCGGGATGGGCTTCTGCCTGCCCGGGGCGGGCGACGAGCCGGTGCGCGAGGCCGAGCACGTCTGGGCGACCGCCTCCACGGGGACGAGCCATGTGGAGCGCGACGGCTTCCACCACGGGACCGTACGCGGTGCCCGCGAGGCGTTCGCGGAGCTGCTGCCGGAGGTACCGACCCGCTATCTGCGCAGCTACGCCGATGTCCACCTCTACGGGCTGATCTCCCTGGTCGAGGCGTGCCGGGACGCCGGACTCGACCACGAGACAGGCCAGTTGAGGGGAGCGGACGTACTGACCGCCCGGGCCGGGGTGGACAGCAACTACGACAGCTACCGCGCCTGGCACGACGCCGATCCGGCGACGGTCAGCCCGGCGGACGCCAAGTCCCTCTTCGTACGGCTGCTGGTGGCGGGAACGTCGAGTGACGTCGGCCCGGTCCAGGCCGCGTTGCTCGGCTCCACCGGCGCCAACTACACGGTGAGCTGCGGCTGCGCCTCCTCCTCGGTGCTGCTCGGCATCGCCCGCATGATGATCGCCTCGGGCCAGAGCGACCTGGTGGTCGTCACCGGGGTGGACCGCTTCGACACCGAACGGGTGCTGCACGGACACCGGTTGCGGGAGGTCGTGGAGCGCGAGGGCGTGACGGTGCGGCACAACAGCGATCCGCCGGCCGCGCCCCGCCACGACCGGCCGATGCGCCCGTACGACGCGGCGGGCGACTGCATGAACTACGGCGACGGCTCGGTGACCCTGATCCTGGAGAGCCGCGCGCACGCCTGCGCACGCGGCGCCCGGGCGCACGGCGCGGTCCTCGGCCAGGCCACCACACGCGGCGGGCTGAACAGTGCGGTCGCCATCGACACCGGCGGTACCGGGCTGGCCGAGGCGGCCCGCCGGGCACTGGGCGGCCACACCCCGCTGGAGCGGATCCCGTACGTCAACGGGGGCGGCGAGGGCGACGCCCTGTTCACCCGGATCGAGTCCAATGCCGTGAAGGCACTGTGGGGCGAGAAGTCCGATCAGGTGCTGGTGAGTTCGCAGGAGGCCTGCTTCGGGCACAGCGGCGCCCCGCTCGGCAACCTGGGCACGGCGCTGACGCTGATGATGATGCGCGAGGGCCAGGTCTGCCCCACGGCCAACTGCGAAACCCCCTCCCCCGTCTGCACGTTCGACCCGGTGCCGGGGACGAGCACGCGACCACTGCGGTTCGACCGGGCGCTGAGCTTCAACTACCAGGTGGGCGGGGTCAACAGCGCACTGCTGCTGGGCGGTGGCGATGTCTGCTGAGCCGCCTGTGACCTCGTGCGCTGCCGGTGAGGGGTGGTCGTGATGCCCGCTGAGCCGCCGCTGCTGCGGCTGTCCGGTGCCGGATTCGTCCTGCCGGGACCGGACGGCCACGCCTGCACCGACCTGGACACCTTCTGGCGCGTGGTGCGCGACGGGGCGAGCTGCCTCTCCCCGTACGCCCATCCCGAACTCCCCCTCCGTATCGCGGGAACGGTGAACGGCTGGGACCCGGAGGCCGCCCTGCCGCTGTCGGAGCGGCAGATCCGCCGCTCCTCGCGCGCCGGTCTGATGGCCACCGGGGCGGTCCACCGGGCCCTGGAAAAGGCCGGGTTGACCGCTGCCGACCTCGATCCGGAGCGGACCGCGCTGGTGGCCTGCTCGCTCCAGTTCGCCTTCCCGGAGACCGAGCGCTACTACGGCCTGGCCCGGGAGAAGGGGGTCGCGGCCCTCGGCATGGAGTACTGGCTCAACGGCACCCCGCCCAGCGTGGTCGGCACGGTCGCCTCCGGCCTTCAACTCCCCTGCCAGACACTGAGCGTGGCGGGCTCCTGCAATGTGGCGCTGCGCACGCTCCACCTCGTCCAGCAGATGTTCCGGTGCGGGGACATCGACCGCGCGATCGTCGTCGGCGTGGACACCACCGTGGACCCGGTCTTCGTCGCGGGCACCAGCCACACCGGCCGCAGCGGCTACCGTGCCTCCTCGCTCTCCGACGACCCCGCCGACGTCCGGCCGCACGACGAGATCCAGACCGGCAACGCCACCGGGGAGGGCGCGCTCGCCGTCGTCCTGGAGGACCCGGCGGCCACCGGGGAGCGCCCGGGCCTGCTGCACCGGGCCCACCTCCGCACCTCGCGCTCCAACGGCCCCTCCACCGTCGCCACCGGCCCGCCCGCCAACGTGGTGGGCGATGTGCTGGCCACACTGGCGTCGGCCGGGCGCGGCCTCGGCGATCTGGCGTTCGTCAACGACTACGCGGACGGCAACCGGTTCGTCGAGGACCACCTGTGCCAGGCGCTGGCCGGGGTACGGGAGGCCGCCGCGTACGACGGCGAGCTGCGGCTCACCAACCAGGAGGCGGTCTTCGGCCATGTCGCCGGGACCGGCGGCCTGGTCAAGCTCGTCGGCAGCCTGCTCATGCTGCGCCACGGCCATATCGCCCCGAGCGCCAACACCCTTGTCCCCTACGCGGGCCTGCCGGGCGATCCGGTGCTCGCGGGCGGCCTGGCGACCGGCGGCGACAGTGCGCTGGTGCTCGCCTCCGGGGCGGGCGGCGACGCCACGAGCATGGTCATCGAATACGAAGGCGGCGACTTGCCATGACCCACGTTCACAGCACCGCGACGCGGCCCGGGACGGCCGTGGGAGGTGACCCGCTGCGGGCGCCGGTCAGCGCCCGTGTGGCCGTCGACGCCGCGGGGCCCGGGGCCGCCGGTCTCCGCGAGGCGTTGAGCGCGCTCGGCCTCTCCCCCGAGGCCCCGGACGCCGGTGCCGGATCAGGGGCCCCCGCCGCGTACTGCGCGCTGCTGATCGGCGAGGAGGCGTACGGCGCCGAGCGCTCGGCGGGCCTGGACCGCGAGCGGATCCGGGGAGCCGCCCTGGCGATGGCGGCGGCGGGCCGGGGCCGCCTCGTCCTGGTGACCGACGCGACGGGCGAGACGCACGCCGGGACCGACCCCGACCGGTACGCCCGGCTGGCGGCCGACCGGGCCTGGTGGCAGCACCTGGTCACCGAGGTGGCCGGGCGCGGCGTCACCGGCAACACCGTGACCACCGGCTACTCCCCCGCCCTGGGCCACCACCTCTCCGAGGCCGCCGAGGCCGGGCTGCTGCGCTATCTGGTGCAGCGCCGCCCCACCACGGCCGCCGATGTGGCGGCCACCGTCGCGTTCCTTCTCTCCGCGGGGTGCTCGTATCTCGTCGGCGAGACGGTCCCGGTGGACGGGGGCGCGGGGCTCGGCCAGATCCCGTCCCTGCCGGCCGGCCCGCCGACCGCTCCCGCGCCGCGCCGCAGCGCCCCGCAGGAGCAGCCGCCGCCGGAGCCGGTGACCGGTCAGGACCTGCTGGGCCACAAGGTGCTGGTGGCGGGTGCCAGCAGCGGTATCGGGCGGGCCGCCGCCCTGCACCTGGCCGGGCGGGGAGCGGATGTGGTCCTGGCCGCCCGGCGTACGCAGGCGCTGGAGGAGGTCGCCGCCGAGATCGAGGCACAGGGCCGGCAGGCCTGGACCCTGCGCTGCGACCTCTCCGACCCCGAGGACGCCGCGACCCTGGGTGAACGCGCCTGGAAAGCGGCCGACGGGGTCACCACCCTGCTGTACGCGGCGGGGCACCTGGGCTTCAGCGCGGTGGGCGGCGACCCGGCCTCCGCCGCCCGGACCTTCGCGGTGAACCTGCACAGTTTCGTCGCCGTCACCGAGTATCTGACGGCCCGTTGGCGGCAGGAGAAGGTGCCCGGCGCGGTGGTCGGGGTCTCCTCGGTCAGCTCCACGCTCAGCCCGGTGGCCGGGCTGGAGTATTACGGGGCGAGCAAGGCGGCGATGGCGCAGTACATCCGCTGCCTCGCGGTCTCGGTGGCGCGCCACGGCATCCGGGCCAACTGCGTGGCGCCCGGCATCATCGAGACGCCGATGGGCGATGCGGCGGGGCCGGACCACCGGCGCGGCTGGATCAGCCGGATCCCGGCCGGGCGGGTCGGTGAGCCGCGCGAGGTGGCCGCGGTCCTCGGCTTCCTGCTGAGCGGCTCGGCCGCCCGGGTGACCGGTGCGGTGCTGCGCGCGGACGGCGGCTTCGGCCTCGGTGACGTGGCTCCGCTACGGCCGGGGTTCCCGGAGTCCGTGGAGGTGGAGAGCCTGTGAGCGCCGCCGGAGAGCCGGGCGGCAGGCCGGTCGCCCTCGTCGCCGGTGCCTCCTCCGGGATCGGGGCCGCCATCGCCCGCCGTCTGGCCGCGCGCGGGAGTGCCGTGGCGCTGGTCGGGCGGCGGGAGGCCGAGCTGAAGGAGGTCGCCGAGTCGATCCGTACGGACGGAGGCACCGCCCTGCCGCTGCCCTTGGACCTGGCGGAGCCGGGCGCCCCCGCCGAGGCGGTCGCCGCCACGGCCGCCGCGCTGGGGCCGGTCGGGCTGCTGGTGTGCAGCGCGGGCGCGATCCGGCTGGCCGCGATCCACGAGACCGAGGAGCGGCACTGGGAACGGCAGCTGCGGGTGAACCTCACCGTGCCGTTCCTGCTGGCGCGTGCGGTGCTGCCCGGGATGCGGGAGCGCGGCTACGGCTGGGTCGTGAACATCGGCTCGGGCGTGGGCTCCGAGGTGGTGCCGGGCAGCGGCGGCTACGGCGTCAGCAAGCACGCAGTGCACCGGCTCACCGAGCTGGTCCACGAGGAGAACCGCGACCTCGGCATCCGCGCGGTCACCGTCGCCCCCGGCTGGGTCTCCACCCGGCTCGCGGCCCGCCCGGCCGACCTCGGCGTGCCCGAGGAGGAGGTGCTCGACCCGGAGGACATCGCGGACACCGTCGCCTGGCTGCTGGACCGCCCGGCCCGGATGAGCGTGGGCCCGCTGGTCCGCGTGGAGCCCTCGGCGAGCCGGGCGGCCGCCGGTGACGCCATGACCCGCCATCTGACCCGCTCCCGCGACCGGGACACCGGTCCGGCCGAGAACGCGGGCACCGCACCCGCCGCGAAGGAGACCCGCTGATGGGCAGGACCACCCTCATCCAGCACGACGTGCCGGTGGAGATGCGCGACGGGACGGTCCTGCGGGCCGACGTCTGGCGCCCCGCCGACGGCCCGGCCTCGCCCGCCGTGCTCTTCCGCACCCCGTACGGCAAGTCCCAGCTGGGACTTGCCACGTTGACCCCGGCCCAGTGCGTGGACCGGGGGTACGCGGCCGTGGTGCAGGACACCCGGGGCCGGTTCGGCTCGGAGGGCGAGTGGGCGCCGCTGGACTGGGTGCAGGAGGGGCCCGACGGCTACGACACGGTGGAGTGGGCCGCCGAACAGCCCTGGTGCGACGGGAACGTGGCCATGGCGGGCACCTCGTACCAGGCGATCGTCCAGTGGCTGGCCGCCATGGAGAAGCCGCCGCACCTGCGGGCCATCGCGCCCACCATGTCCACCTCGGCCCCTTTCGACGCCCAGCAGCTCGGCGGCTCGCTGCGCCTGGACCACCTCACCAGCTGGCTCGGCCTGACCGCGCTGGAGTGGGTGCAGCGCCGGGCGGCGGCGGGCGATCCGGTGGACGGGGCCGTGGTGGCGGAGGTGGTGCAGCTGCTCACGACGCCCGAAGTGCCGCTGCGGCGCTGGCCGTTGTCGACCGTCCTCGACTTCGAGGGGTTCCCCGGGCGGCTGCGGGACATCTTCGCCGGGCGGGTGGCGACGGTGGCCGACTACCGCCTCGGGGAGGTCGGCGTGCCCACGTTCTCGGTGGGCGGCTGGTACGACGTGTTCTCCTACGGCACGATCGAACTCCACCGTGCCATGTGCGCCCAGGACCCGGTGGCCGGGCGGCACGAGCTGGTCATGGGCCCCTGGGTCCACTCGGGCCAACTGCCCCAGGTGCAGGGCGAGGTGAACACCGGCCTCTACGGCTCGGCGCAGGGCGCCCGGCTCGCCGATCTGCACCTGGACTTCTTCGACCGCCACTTGAGGGCGGAAGGGGAGCGGGCCGCCGACCAGGATGCCGACGGCGGCGTACGGTACTTCCTCTTCGGTGCCGACACCTGGCACCGGTCCCCGGCCTGGCCGCCGCCGGAGGCCGTCGACTCGCCCTGGTACCTGGCCGGACCGGCCGGTGACGGGGACGGCGGCCGACTGCTGCCCGAGCCGCCCCAAGTGGACCCGGGCAAGGACACGTTCACCTACGACCCCGAGGACCCGGTGCCTTCGCACGGCGGGCGGGTGCTCCAGCTCGGCCGGCTGACGGCGGGCCCGCTCAACCAGGCACACCTGGAGGACAGGCCGGACGTGCTGCTCTACACCTCCGAGCCGCTCACCGAGCCGCTGGACGTGGTCGGCCGGCAGCGGCTGCGGCTCCGCTTCGGCTCGGACGCGCCCGCCACCGCCGTGGTCGCCAAGCTCACCGACGTACATCCGGACGGGCGTTCGCTGCTGGTGGCCGAGGCCAGTCTGCGGCTGGAGGCGGAGGGGGACGGCCCGCCGGACGAGCCGTTCGACGCCGACCTGCTGCTCGGGGACACCGCGTGGCGCTTCGCCCCCGGACACCGGCTGCGGGTCCACGTCACCAGCAGCAACTTCCCCCACCTGGACCGGCACCCCAACGTTCCAGGCCCGATCGGCGAGGCGGAACACTGCCGCCCCGCCCGGCAGTCGGTCTGGTACGGCGGCCCGTACGAGAGCGTGCTCCGGCTCCGGACCCTGCCCTCGCCGAACACCGAGGAGACCCGGTGAGCGACGACATACTCCACCCGGCGTCCGCCGCCGTGCCGACCGCCGAGCAGTGCGTCCTGGGCCCCCTGCTCCGGCGGCGGGCAGCGGCCACGCCGAAGGCTCCGTACGCGCTGATGCCGGACGGTGACATCTGGACGTACGCGCGGACGCTCCGCGAGACCGAGGAGACGGCCGCCGCGCTCCAGGCACTCGGCGTCACCCCGGGCGAGCTGGTGCTGAGCTGGCTGCCGAACGGTCCGGAGGCGCTGCGCGTCTGGTACGGGGTCAACGCGGCCGGTGCCGTCCTGGTCCCGCTCAACACCGCTTACCGGGGCGCGATCCTGCGCCAGGTGATCGCCGACAGCGGGGCCGAGGTGCTGATCTGCCGGCCGTCGCTGGCGGCCCGGCTGGAGGAGGCGGAGGGGTCGGACCACCGGGTGGGGGCGGTGCGGACGGTGGTCCTGCTGCCGGGCCCCGAGGACGTACCGGAGGACGTGGACGCGCTCGCCGGGCGGCTCTCGGCGCACTACCGGGTGGAGACCGAACTCCGCTCCGAACAGGCACGGTTCACCGAGCCCGTCCCCGCCCCGCGGCCCTGGGACCCGCAGACCGTCATCTACACCTCGGGAACCACCGGCCCGTCCAAAGGGGTCGTCTCCTCCTACGCGCACCTCTACAGCAGTTGCACCGCCGCCTTCCACGGCATGGCCGGGCCGGAGGACCGCTATCTGCTCCAGCTGCCCCTGTTCCACGCGGGCGGCACGATCGGGGCGTACGGGATGCTGGTGCACGGCGGTTCGGTGACCGTCGTACCCGCCTTCACCACCAGCGAGTTCTGGCCGCTGATCCGGCGTACGGGGACGACCCTGTGCACGCTCCTCGGTGTGATGGCGACCTACCTGCTCAAGCAGCCGCCGCTGCCGCAGGACACCGGGCACCCGCTGCGGGCGGCCTACGTCATCCCGTTCACCGAGGGGGCGACGGAGTTCTCGAAGCGGTTCGGGGTGTCGGTCCGCGCGCTGTTCAACATGACCGAGGTGTCGTGCCCGGTCCTCTCCGCCCCGGACCACCACCCCGGTGTGGCGATGCACTGCGGGGAGCCGAGGCCGGGCATCGCCGCGCGGGTCGTCGACGACCACGACCGTGAGGTGGCGGACGGCGAGATCGGGGAGCTGGTGCTGCGGGCGGACCGCCCGTGGTCGTTCCTCAGCGGCTATCTGGGGCGGCCCGCCGAGACGGCCGCCGCCTGGCGCAACGGCTGGTTCCACACCGGCGACACGTTCCGGCGCGCCCCGGACGGCGGCCTGGTCTTCGTGGACCGCAAGAAGGACGCCATCCGCAGGCGCGGCGAGAACATCTCCTCCTTCGAGGTGGAGGCCCAGGCGGTCGCCCACCCCGGCGTGCTGGAGGCGGCCGCGGTGGCCGTACCCGGCGACGAGGGCGAGGACGAGGTGCTGCTGGTGGTGGCGGACCGCGACCCGGCGGCCCCGGTCGACCCGGCGGCGCTCCTGGAGTTCCTTCGGGAGCGGCTGGCCCACTTCATGCTGCCGCGCTACATCCGGGTGCTGCCCGAGCTCCCGAAGACCCCCACCGGCAAGCCGACCAAGCACACGCTGCGCGCCGACGGCGTGGTGGCGGGGACGTGGGACCGCGAGGCGGCCGGCATCCGGATACGCAGGGAGAAGATCACATGAGCCAGGAAGCGTTTCGGGCGGACCGAGAGGCCGTCCCGACAAGCCAGGGAGCCGCTCCGACCGGCCAGGAAGCCTTTCGGGCGGGCTCGGAGAGCTCCGCGATGAGCCAGGGGCCCGGGGCCGAGTGGGCGGGGGCGGCGACCGAGTCGTTCGCGGACTTCGCGGACCGGGTGGACGGCAAGGAGGACGTACCGCTACGTGCCTCGCTGGCGGGCGGAGTCGCCACACTGACGCTGGACCGGCCGCACCGCCGCAACAGCCTCGACCTGACGCTCTCCCGCCATCTCCTGCTCGGCCTGATGTGCGCGGGCGACGACCCCCGGGTGCGTACCGTCGTGATCACCGGGAGCGGCGGCGCGTTCTGCGCGGGCGACGACGTGGAGAGCGTACGGCGGTGGCGGCTGGGCGACCGGGTGGACACCCCCTTCGACCCGATCACCTCGGACGCGCACTATCTACGGGTCTGCGAGGCGGTCCTGCACCTGCCGAAACCGGTGATCGTGGGGCTGACCGGGGCGGCGGCGGGCGCGGGGGCGGAGATCGCCTGCGCCGCCGACTTCCGGCTGGCCGACACCCGTGCCTCGATCGGCAGCTGTCTCGCCGGGGTCGGACATGTGGGGAACGTGGTCCTGATGTCCCGGCTGACCGGCCCGGCGCGGGCGACGGAGATCTACCTCACCGGGCGGATGGTCTCGGGGGCCGAGGCCGTACACCTGGGGCTCTTCGACCGACTCTGCGAACCGGAGGAGTTCGATCGCGAACTGGCCGAGCTGGCGGGCCGGTTCGCCGCGCTGCCGACCGCTTCGGTGGGGCTGTTCAAGGAGTTGCGGGAGCGGAGCTGGGGACAGCCGGCCGAGTACGGGCTGCGCCTCCAGGACGCGTACCACCTGAAGACGCACGCCACGGTGGCCGATGCCCGCGAGGGGATGGCCGCGTTCGCGGAGAAGCGGCCGCCGCGCTTCACGGGCGGCTGACCGGCCGGGGCGGGCGGGGCGGTAGGGAGACAGGCGGGGCGGGGCGCCGCCGCCCCGCCGGGCGCGCGCCTCCCTTTGCGACCGCGACGGAGAGAGTATTCTGATTCTGATGAACGAAGCGCTGCGGCATCCACGTCCGGCGGCCCCGCCGCCCTTCTCCCCCGCCCTGTCCACCGGAGGCCGGACCGAGAGGTCCCCCCGGTGACGGGCCCCGACAAGCTGGTGGCCGGAACCCGGGTCGAGGAGACGGCCCACAGCCTCGACACCCACGGCGCCCGGCTGCACTACTGGACCGCCGGCGCGGCCGACCGTCCGGCGGTCGCCCTCACCCATGGCGCCGGGGCCGACCACCGCATGTTCGACCCGCAGATCCCGGCGCTGGTCCGCGCGGGCTACCGCACCCTGCGCTGGGACGTCCGCTACCACGGTGCGTCCGCCTCCGGCACCGGCAGATTCCGTACGGAGTACGCGGCGCAGGACCTCGCGGCGCTGCTGGACGCGGCCGGGGTACGCAGGCCCGTGGTCCTGCTGGGGCAGTCGATGGGCGGCAACATCGCGCAGGAGTACCTGCGCCGGCGGCCCGAGGAGGTCGCCGCGCTGGTGGTGATCGGCTCCACGTCCAGCACCCTGCCCATCACGCGCGGAGAGCGGCGCCGCCTGGCCCTGTCCCGCACCCTCATGCGGCTGATGCCCTACCGGCGGCTGACCCGGTGGATGGCCCGGGCGTCGGCCGAGGACCCCGGGGCCCAGGAGTATCTGCGCGAGGCCTTCGCGACGAACGGGCGGCGCGCCTTCCTCACCACCTGGGACGGAATGACCCGCGCGGTCGACCCCGCCCCGGACTACCGTGTCGAGAAGCCCGAGCTCCTGATCTGCGGTGAACACGACAGCACGGGTAACATCCGCTCGGCGATGGAACGGTGGAGCGAACGCGATCCGAACAGCGAGTTCCATGTCATCCCCGGCGCCGGACACGTCGCCAATCTGGACCGTCCCGACGAGGTCAACCGGCTGACCGTCGCCTTCCTGAAGGCCTGAGAACCCAGCGAGACCATGACTGACCACGACGACATCACCCCCGACGCAGGACCTGCCCCGGCCCCCGGCCCCGACGGGTTCAGCGACGCGGAGGCCGCCTTCATCAGCGAGATGGGTTCGCTGATGGAACGGTGGGGCCTCCCCCAGGCCACCGGACGCCTCTTCGGCTACCTCCTGCTGCGCAACAAGCCGGTGGACCTCGACACCATGACCCGTGAGCTCGGCCAGGCCAAGAGCGGACTCAGCGTGGCAGCACGCCAGTTGGAGTCCTGGACGCTGGTACGGCGCTCCACCAGGCCCGGCAGCCGGCGGATCGACTACGAGGCGGTGGGCGACCTCCAGCACCTGCTGCTGGTGAACAACGCCCATATGCGCAAGTTCACCGAGACGCTGAGCTCGGGCATCCCGGTCGCGCGCGGCGAGGCCCGGGGCCGGCTGGCCTCGCTCGCCGACCTGTTCAGCGGATACGTCCACCAGACCGAGGCGCTGGTGGCCGACTGGGAGGCCCGGCGCGCGGCTTCCTGAAACGGCCTCCGCGCCCCTGCATCCTCGGCCGATTTTCCCCCTTGACGGCTCTTGAAGACCCTCGATGGAGTGACCGTGAACGTGTCGTCCGGCCCTGCCCTCAGCGACGGAACAGCGGCGGCCAGCACCGCCGTGGCGGACGCGGTCCCGGGGGCCCGGGCCCGTCCGCGGATCGTGGACGCCTGCTCGCTGGTGTACGACGACGCGGGGTGGCGGGTCTATCTGCACCGGCTGGGCGAGAACGCCCCCGAGTACCTGGACGTCTTCTCCGCCTCCTTCTGCCGGTACTTCGGTGCCGCGCACACCGCCTACCGCGACGCGCTGGCCGTCCGCTGGCAGGACGCGGTCGATGTGCTGCTGCCGCCCGGCCGGCCGCCCTTCGACCTGGCCGCCCACCTCGCCGACCGGCGACGGCAGGGCGTCACGGGCGAGTTCGCGATGGGCTCGCAGGAGCGTCTGCCGGACGGCCGTACCGTCAACGACTGGCTCCTGGAGACGACCCGGGACGTACGCGACCGGGTCCACGTCTGGGCCGGGCTCTCGCTGCGCGACCCCGCCACCGCTCTGGGCGAGCTGGAACGTTCGGCTGCGGCGGGTGCGGCCGGGCTGTGCGTGATCCCCTTCCTGGACGGCACCGACCCGGCCGATCCACGGTTCTCCCCGGTCTGGGACGCTGCGGCCGGGGCCCGGCTGCCGGTCTGGCTGCACACCGGCCACCACTTCGCCCGCAGCCACCCGAGCGGCCTGGGCAGCTGGCGTACGGTCGAGACGCTGGCGGGCCGCCACCGGGAGCTGCTCCTCGTCGCCGGGCACGCGGGCTGGCCCGATGTGCAGGAGACCCTGCTCACCGCGGCCCGGCATCCGGGGGTCTTCCTGGAGTTCTCCTCGCACCGGCCCCGGCACATGGACAGGCCCGGATCGGGCTGGGAGCCGCTGCTCCACCACGCCCGGGGGATGGCCCGCGACCGGGTCCTGTTCGGCACCTCGACCTGGGTCAACCCGGCCCCGACCGGCTCGCTGGCGGATGAGCTGACCGCGCTCCCGCTGCCCGCCGAAGTGACCACCGCCTGGCTCTCGGGCAACGCGGAGGCGCTGATGGCCCGCGCGGCCGGGGCACGGCGCCGGGGCTGATCCGCACCGGAGCGGTCCGGATGGTTCGGACGGGCTGCCGGGGGCAGGCGATCCGCCGGACGGCCGATCGCCGCCGACCCGTCGGAAGCCACTTTCCGGCACGCGTCGGCGGGGCGCGGCTCCTGGCCGGACCGGGCCTACCGTCGGCCTGTTCAGCCACCCCGACCAATGGAGATGTACGACATGGCAAAGATCCTTTTCGTGGTGACCGGCGCGGACCACTGGACCCTCGCGGACGGCACGGCCCACCCGACGGGCTTCTGGGCCGAGGAGGCCGTGGCCCCGTACCAGGTGTTCACCGCCGCCGGTCACGAGGTGGTCGTCGCCACCCCGGGCGGCGTCGTCCCGACCGTGGACCGCGGCAGCCTGGCCCCCGACGTCAACGGTGGCCAGGAGGGCGCCGACAAGGTGGCGGCGGGGCTGGAGGCGTTCGAGGAGCTGCGGCGCCCCGTCGTACTGGAGGACGTGGACCTGGAGGCGTACGACGCCGTCTTCTACCCGGGCGGCCACGGCCCGATGGAGGACCTCGCGGTGGACCCGGTCTCCGGGCGACTGCTCACCGAGACCCTGGCCTCGGGCAAGCCGCTCGGCGTCGTCTGTCACGCCCCGGCGGCGCTGCTGGCCGCCACGGGCGCCGACGGCACCAACGCGTTCGCCGGGTACCGGCTGACCGGCTTCACCAACGCCGAGGAGACCCAGGCCGGCCTGGCGGAGAAGGCCAAGTGGCTGCTCCAGGACCGGCTGGTGGCGCTCGGCGCCGATTTCCAGGAGGGCGAGCCCTGGGCGCCGTTCGTGATCACCGACCGGAACCTGGTGACCGGTCAGAACCCGGCGTCCTCCACCCCGCTGGCCGAGGAGCTGCTCAAGCGGATCGGCTGACCGGAACGCACGCGTGACGCCCGCGCCCCGGCCTGTGGTTCCGTCGTGCGGCCGGCCTCCGCGGGCGTCACCAGTCCCGTTGCGCCGGCGGCTCGCAGAGCTCCAGGACCACGGCGCCCGAGTCCGGCTCCTCCCCCGCGAGGGGCTTCACGCGGGCGCCGACCGTCACCATCTGCGGTGCGGCGCCGACGACCTGGCAGCGGAAGACGAAGCCCTCGGGGAAGCGGACCAGGGATTCGTTGCGCGCCGCCTCGGTGTAGCGGTGGACCACGGCGGTCCGTACGACCACCCCGTGGCCGGTGGTACGTTCCGGCACCAGTTCGCTGGACGCGCACACCGGGCACAGCAGCCGCCGGAACGAGGCGGTGCCGCACCAACGGCAGCGATGGTAGGAGAGGCCGCACTCCTCGTGCGCCTTCCGGACGGTGCCCATTCCTGCCTGAGACACGGCTCGACCCCCTGCGCTCGACTCGGACGCGCCGCACCTGGCTGACGGCGCGTCCGCACCATATGGCACTGAGTGCCGGATAGTAAAGGCACTGAGTGCCGATTATTACCGGGCTCGCGCCGAGGATGCTGCCTGTCCCGCCGCCCGTACCGCTCAGCTCTCGCCGACGGCCGCCTCGATCTGCTGCACGACGCGCCACATGGGGGTCCCTCTGGCCGCCACCATGACGATGACCTCGTTGTCGCCGGAGCCGGAGGTGATGCCGTCGGCCGCCGCCTGTCGCGCCAGCTGTTCCGCCGCCTGTTTCCCGGTCCGTTCCTCCGTCTGCCCCGCCGTCTGCCCCTCCCGCCCGGATGGAGGTCCGGCGGGCCGCTCCCACACGTCCCGCACCAGGTCGAGGGCGTGGTCCACGGCCGCCTCGGGATCGCCCGCACCGCCCGAACGCAGCCACAGCCGCAGCCCGTTGTTGTGCGCGGCCACCACGGAGGCGGCGATCACCTCGGCCCGCAGCTCCCCGTCGCCGCCCGCCCCGAACCGGCCCCGGAGGTGCCCGGCGAGCGTCTGTTCGTAGCGGCGCACCACGGAGAGTTCGTACGTCCGCAGTCCGGGCACCTCCCGGGTGAGCCGGTAGCGCTGCACGGAGAACTCGGGGTCGGCCGCGTACATCCGGAGCACGATCCGCGCCGCGTCGCACACCGCGCCCACCGGATCACCGTCGTCCACGGCGGCGAGGAACTCCGTCATCTCGGCGAGACACCGCTCATGGTCCGGAAAGACCACGTCCTCCTTGGAGGGGAAGTAACGGAAGAAGGAGCGGCGTCCCACGCCGGCCCGCGCCACGATGTCGTCCACCGTCGTCCGCTCGAAGCCCCGTTCCAGGAAGAGCCCGAAAGCCGCCTGGGCGAGCACCTCCCGCATGGGTGCCTTCTTCTCGGGTCCGCGTGCCTCGCTCATGCGGCGAAACGTAGCACCGGAAGGGGGCTTTTGGCACTGGGTACCTTTACAGAGGGTACTGAGTACCATAAGGTCACCCTTAGAAACCACACCCAGGTGGGACCGGGCCCGATCGGCGGGGGACCACACCCAGGTAGGCAGGAGAGCCGGCGTGAGCTTGAGGATCGTTGTCTGTGTGAAGTACGTGCCCGACGCGACCGGTGACCGGCATTTCGCCGATGACCTGACGCTGGATCGTGAGGATGTCGACGGTCTGTTGTCGGAGCTGGACGAGTACGCGGTCGAGCAGGCGTTGCAGATCGCGGGTGCGGCGGATGGTGCGGAGGTCACCGTGGTGACGGTGGGTCCTGAGGATGCCAAGGACGCGTTGCGCAAGGCGTTGTCGATGGGTGCGGACAGGGCTGTTCATGTCGAGGACGATGGTCTGCACGGCACGGATGTGATGGGGACGTCGCTGGTGCTGGCGAAGGCGGTGGAGAGGGCCGGTTACGACCTGGTGGTCTGCGGGATGGCCTCGACCGACGGTGTGATGGGTGTGCTGCCGGCTCTTCTGGCCGAGCGGTTGGGTGTTCCGCAGGTCACGTTGTTGTCGGAGGTCGCGGTCGAGGGTGGTGTGGTGACCGGGCGTCGTGATGGTGACACGGCCTCGGAGCGGCTGGAGGCGTCGTTGCCGGCGGTGGTGTCGGTGACCGATCAGTCCGGTGAGGCGCGTTACCCCTCGTTCAAGGGGATCATGGCGGCGAAGAAGAAGCCGGTGGAGTCGCTGGACCTGGATGATCTGGGGCTGGAGGCGGACGAGGTGGGGCTGGCGGGTGCGTGGACGGCGGTCGACTCGGCGGCCGAGCGTCCGGCGCGTACGGCGGGCACGATCGTGAAGGACGAGGGTGAGGGCGGCAAGCAGCTCGCCGAGTTCCTCGCGGGCCAGAAGTTCATCTAGCCCGCCCGCAGGCCACCCACCCCCCCTCCTTTCTGTCGTCTCTTTCCTCTTCCTGTCTGGAGTGCGTTGTCATGGCTGAAGTTCTTGTTCTGGTCGATCACGTGGACGGTGCGGTCCGTAAGCCCACCCTGGAGCTGCTGACGCTGGCGCGGCGTCTGGGTGAGCCGGTCGCGGTGGCTCTGGGTGCGGGGGCGCAGGGGACCGCGGGTGTGCTGGGTGAGCACGGTGCGGTGAGGGTGCTGACCGCGGATGCCGCGGAGTTCGCGGACTATCTCGTGGTTCCGAAGGTGGATGCGTTGCAGGCGGCGTTCGAGGCGGTGTCGCCGGTGGCGGTGCTGGTGGTGTCCTCGGCCGAGGGCAAGGAGATCGCCGCCCGTCTCGCGTTGCGGACCGGGTCGGGCCTCATCACCGACGCCACCGATCTGGAGGCCGGTGAGCAGGGCCCCATCGCCACGCAGGCCGCGTTCGCCGCCTCCTACACCACCCGGTCCCGTGTCTCCAGGGGTGTTCCCGTCATCACGGTCAAGCCGAACTCCGCCCCGGTGGAGCCGGCCCCGGCGGCCGGTGCGGTCGAGGCGCTGCCGGTGTCGTTCAGCGAGGGTGCGACGGGGACGAAGGTGACCGCGCGCACGGCGCGTGAGTCGACGGGGCGTCCGGAGCTGACCGAGGCCGCGATCGTGGTCTCCGGTGGCCGCGGGGTCAACGGGGCGGAGAACTTCCCCCTGATCGAGGCCCTCGCCGATTCCCTGGGTGCCGCGGTGGGCGCCTCGCGTGCCGCCGTCGACGCGGGCTGGTACCCGCACACCTCCCAGGTCGGCCAGACCGGCAAGTCCGTCTCCCCCCAGCTCTACATCGCCTCGGGCATCTCCGGCGCGATCCAGCACCGGGCCGGGATGCAGACCTCCAAGACCATCGTCGCGATCAACAAGGACGCCGAAGCCCCGATCTTCGACCTCGTCGACTACGGCATCGTCGGCGACCTCTTCACCGTCGTCCCCCAGCTCACCGAAGAGATCAACACCCGCAAGAACTGACACCCCGAACAACACCCACCACCCAGCAACACCCCCGCCCTGGGCCGCACGGTGCACCCCACCGCGCGGCCCAGCGCCGTATCACCGCCGCTCTTCGGCTGTCCGCCCCGGCACCCCGGCACGGTCCTCCGTTCCGAGTCCGAACGTGGTGAAGGCGGTCCGGTCCGGCAGCGGGTACGTCTCCTTGCCCGTCAGCGCGTTGATGATGACGGCGGAGCGCCAGGCGGCCAGGCCCAGATCCGGTGCGCCGACCCCGTGTGTATGCCGCTCGGCGTTCTGCACGAAGACGGCTCCCTCGATCTCCGGTGCCAGGACGAGCCGTTGGGCCTCGTCGACCTGGGGCCGCCCGGCGTCGTCGCGGACGATGTGCGGGTCCAGCGCGGCGAGCAGCGTGTCGACCGGGCGCTCCCGGTATCCGGTGGCGAGGACCACCGCGTCCGTGGTCAGCCTGCCCCCGGCCTCCTGCTGGCCGTGCCGCACGGTCAGTTCGATGCGGCCGCCGTCCGTCACGGTGGCGCCGGTGACCTCGATGCCCGGGGTGAGGGTGACGTCGGGCCAGTCGCCGCCGAGGCTGCGCCGGTACAGCTCGTCGTGGATGTCCCCGAGCGTGTCGCCGCTGACCCCCTTGTAGAGCTGCCACTGGCTGGGCAGCAGCCGGTCCCGGGTGGCCTGCGGCAGGCCGTGGAAGTAGCGCGTGTAGTCCGGGGTGAACTGCTCCAGCCCGATCTTGCTGTACTCCATGGGCGCGAAGGCCGGGGTACGGGCGAGCCAGGTGAGCCCCTCCGCCCCCTCCGGCCTCAACCGCAGCAGATCCAGCAGGACTTCGGCGCCCGACTGCCCCGAGCCGACGACGGTGACATGCCGGGCGGCGAGCAGCCGGTCCCGCTGGGCGAGGTAGTCGGCGGAGTGCAGGACGAGCGGTACGGGGCCGGCGGCAAGGTCCCGCAGCGGCGCGGGGACATGGGGCGCGGTGCCTACGCCCAGAGCAAGGTTACGGGCGTGGGCGAGCCCGCTCCCGAGGGTCTCGCCGTCCGGGCCGAGCCGGGTGAAGTCGACGGCGAACGCGCTCTCCCCCGTGTCCCAGGCGATCGCGTCGACGCGGTGGCCGAAGTGGGTGGAGGGCAGTTCGGTGCTCACCCAGCGCAGGTAGTTGTCGAACTCGGAGCGGTGGATGTGGAAGCGCTCGGCGAAGTAGAACGGGAAGAGCCTGCGCCGGGTCTTGAGGTAATTGAGGTAGCACCAAGGGCTTGTCGGCTCCACCAGGCTCACCAGGTCAGCCAGGAAGGGCACTTGGAGCGTCGCCCCCTCGATCAGCAGTCCGGGGTGCCAGTTGAAGGTGGGGCGCTGTTCGTGGAAGGCGGTGCGCAGGCCGGTAACGCCGTCGGCGAGTGCGGCCAGCGAAAGGTTGAAGGGCCCTGCGCCCACCCCCAGCAGGTCGAGGGGCGGGGTTCGCGGTCCGGGCGTCATCGGGTTCCTCCCACAGGATTCGTGCGCGTCGGCAACGTCATGGCGACAGCCTTTCCGCCGCCGGGGCGCCGGTATCTCCGGTGCCGCCGCGGGCGGCCGCCGCCCGTTCCGCCGCCTCCGTCACCAGGTCGAGGAGCGGCAGCAGTTCGGCGCTCGCGGCGGCCGGATGGAGCAGGGTGGCCTTGAGCCAGAGTCCGCGCCGCCCGTCGCCGTCCTCGGCCACCGCCCGCCCGAGGACGGCCCGGCCCTCCATGAGCAGCGTGCGGCGGACCTCGGCGACGACGGCGTCCCCGGCCTCCGGTTCCAGCGCGTCGGCCACCACCGGCCGGAACAGCACGGTGCTGATCCCGATCTCACCGGGCCGGCGGCGTAGTTCGGGCCGTGCGTCGACGGCCCGCCCGAACTCCTCAGCGGTACGTACGCAGTGCTCCACCAGTTCGCTCAGTCCCCGGCGCCCCAGCGCCCGGAAGGTGACCGCGATCTTCAGTGCGTCGGGGCGCCGGGTGGTACGGACCGAGCGGCCCAGCAGGTCGGGGAGCCCGGCCTCGGTGTCGTCGTCGGCGTTGAGGTAGTCGGTGCGCAGGGACAGCGGCGCGAGCAGGGCGGTGTCCGCGACGGCCAGCACCCCGGCGGCGACCGGCTGCCAGCCGAGCTTGTGCAGATCGAACGTGACGGAGACGGCCCGGCCGAGACCCGCGAGCCGGGGCGCCAGGCGCTCGCTGAAGAGCAGGGGCCCGCCGTACGCCGCGTCGACGTGCAGCTCGGCCCCGTACCGCTCCGCGATCCGGGCGATCTCGGGGAGCGGGTCGATCCGCCCTTCGTCGGTGGTCCCGGCGGTGGCGACGACGAGGACCGGTCCGGCGCCGAGCCCGGCCAGGGTGCGGTCGAGGGCGGCGGGGTCGATGCGGCCGTCGTGGCAGGCGACGACGGCCGGGGCGGGGAGGCCGAGCATCCAGGCGGCCCGGTGCACGCTGTGGTGGGCGTTGGCCCCGGCCACCACACGCAGGGGGCCTGGCGCCGCTCGTTCGCGGGCGAGGAGCAGGGCGACCAGGTTGGACTCGGTGCCGCCGCTGGTGATGAGGGCGTCGGGTGCGGGGGCGTCCGGGTGGACGAGCCGGGCCAGCGCCGCCGTGGTCAGCTCCTCGATCACCCCGGCGGCGGGCGCCTGGTCCCAGGAGTCCATCGACGGATTGAGCGCAGCCCCCGCCAGCTCCGCCGCCGCTGCCACGGCCAGCGGCGGGCAGTGCAGATGGGCCACGCACGCGGGGTCGGCCGGGTCGGCGGCCCCCTCGGCGACGGCCCGCACCAGATCCGCGAGCGCGGCCTCGGCCCCGACGCCTTCCTCGGGCAGCACCGGAGCGGCCAGGGCGGTGGTCCGGCGGGCCACGGCGTCCGGCCCTCCGGCGGGGATCGGTCCGCCCCGGGTCCGGGCGGCGGTCTCCAGGGCGTCCAGGACGACGGCGGTCAGGGCGCGCAGCCTGCCGGGGCCGTGGACGCCGCCGGCCAAAGGGGCTCCCGTACCGGCGCTCACACCGCACGCCCCAGGCGGAGTTCGGCGGGCAGCAGGCCCTGAGCACGCTCCATGGCGAAGCCCTTCGATCGGAGTGCAAGATCCACAGCCGGGATGCGGGTTAGGCTAACCTAACTCCGCCGCTGGGGAAGAACGCGCTCCGTCCGGCCGGGCCTCCTGCGAACCGGCTTGCTCCCGAACCGAGTCGGGGTCGTGTGCCCCGGTACGGGAGCGGCGGTGGCCACTCCCGTACCGGGTCGGATCACGCCGCTTCGGTGGGCAGCTCCGCGCGGATCTCCCGCGCGGCGGCGACCAGGTTCTCCAGGGAGGCCCGGGTCTCGGGCCAGCCGCGGGTCTTCAGGCCGCAGTCGGGGTTCACCCAGAGGCGCTCGGCCGGGATGGCCTCAAGTCCCTTGCGCAGCAGGGCGGCTGCCTCTTCGGCGCTCGGGATGCGCGGGGAGTGGATGTCGTAGACGCCGGGTCCGGCCTCGCGGGGGTAGCCGTGGGCCGCCAGTTCACGGGCGACCTGCATGTGTGAGCGGGCGGCCTCCAGGCTGATGACGTCGGCGTCGAGGTCGTCGATGGCCTGGACGATGTCGCCGAACTCCGCGTAGCACATGTGGGTGTGGATCTGGGTGTCCGGCCGCACCCCGGAGGTGGCGAGGCGGAAGGACTCCGTCGCCCACGCCAGGTACGCGGCGTGCTCGTCGGCCCGCAGCGGAAGCGTCTCGCGCAGGGCGGGCTCGTCGACCTGGATCACCGAAGTGCCGTTCGCCTCCAGGTCGTTCACCTCGTCGCGCAGGGCGAGCGCCACCTGGCGGGCGGTCTCGCCGAGCGGCTGGTCGTCGCGGACGAAGGACCAGGCGAGCATGGTGACCGGGCCGGTGAGCATGCCCTTGACGGGGCGCTCGGTGAGCGACTGCGCGTACGCCGTCCAGCGCACGGTCATCGGCTCCGGGCGCGAGATGTCCCCGGCGAGGACCGGCGGCCGGACGTAGCGGGTGCCGTACGACTGGACCCAGCCGTGCTGGGTGGCGAGGTAGCCGGTGAGCTGCTCGGCGAAGTACTGCACCATGTCGTTGCGTTCGGGCTCGCCGTGGACCAGGACGTCGATCCCGGCCTTCTCCTGGAAGGAGAGGACCTCGCGGATCTCGTCCTTGATCCGCTCCTCGTACCCGGCCTCGTCGATGCGGCCGGCCCGCAGGTCGGCGCGGGCGGTGCGCAGTTCGGTGGTCTGCGGGAACGAGCCGATCGTGGTGGTCGGCAGCAGCGGCAGTCCGAGGTGGGCGCGCTGCGCGAGGGTGCGCTCGGCGTACGGCTGGGAGCGGCGGCCGTCGGCGTCGGTGATGGCCGCCGTACGGGCGCGGACGGCCGGGTCGCGGGTGACGGCGGCGTCGGTGCGGGAGGCCAGGTCGGCCCGGTTGGCGGCGAGTTCGGCGGAGATGGCCTCGGTGCCCTGGGAGAGACCCTTGGCCAGGGTGACGATCTCGGCGGTCTTCTGCTTGGCGAAGGCGAGCCAGCGGGCGATCTGCGGGTCGATGTCCTGCTCGGCGTCGGCGTCCAGCGGGACGTGCAGGAGGGAGCTGGAGGCGGAGACGTCGACGTGGTCCGCGAGGCCGAGGAGCGTGCCGAGGGTGGCGAGCGACTTCTCGTAGTCGTTGATCCAGATGTTGCGGCCGTTGACGACGCCCGCGACCAGGCGCTTGCCGGGCAGTCCGCCGGCCGCCGCGAGGTCGGCGAGGTTGGCCGCGCCGGACTCGGTGAAGTCCAGCGCGAGCCCCTCGACCGGGGACTTGGCGAGCACCGGCAGGGCCTCGCCGAGCCGCCCGAAGTAGGAGGCGACCAGCAGCTTGGAGCGGTCGGTGAGGGAGCCGAGCTCGCGGTAGGCGCGGGCGGCGGCGTTCAGCTCGGCCGGGGTGCGGTCCTGGACGAGGGCGGGCTCGTCCAGCTGCACCCACTCGGCGCCCGCGGCCCGGAGGTCGGCGAGGACCTCGGCGTACACGGGCAGGAGCCGGTCCAGCAGGGTCAGCGGCTCGAAGTCGGCGGCGACCCCGGGGGCCGCCTTGGCGAGCAGGAGGTAGGTGACGGGTCCGACGAGGACCGGGCGCGGGGTGTGCCCCTGCGCGAGGGCCTCCTGCAACTCGGCGACCTGCTTGGCGGAATCGGCGGTGAACACCGTGTCCGGGCCCAACTCGGGCACCAGGTAGTGGTAGTTGGTGTCGAACCACTTGGTCATCTCCAGC
The DNA here is from genome assembly GCF_003610995.1 of Streptomyces griseus subsp. griseus. Taxonomy (NCBI): domain Bacteria; kingdom Bacillati; phylum Actinomycetota; class Actinomycetes; order Kitasatosporales; family Streptomycetaceae; genus Streptomyces; species Streptomyces griseus. The sequence continues at coordinate 6,388,765 of NZ_CP032543.1, read as the reverse complement.
GGCGCCACGTCCTGCGTACCGCGGGCCATGGCGAAGTAGCCGTCGAGGGCGTCCGCCCGGACCGCCTCACGGTGCCGCTCGGGGACAGCGCCGACCATGACACTGGTGTCCAGGACGTGGTCGTAGTACGAGAAATCACCGGTCGGCACCTCGTGGACCCCGGCCTCGGCGAGCTGCTGCCAGGTCCCCCTGCGCAGTTCGGCGGCGGTCTGCCGGAGGGTGTCCGCGTCGACGCGGCCCTTCCAGTAGCCCTCGATGGCCTTCTTCAGTTCACGGTTCTGACCCTGGCGGGGGTAGCCGTACACGGTGGCCCGTGCTGCCGCGGCTGCGGGCTTCGCTGTCACGTGACTCTCCTTCGCGAGCATGTCTCCAGCTGATCCCGGGACGGGACGCGGACGCGAAGGGGTGACGAAATCGGGCGGGAACACGACACGTTGACCGTGTCCGTCCACCCGACGGTTACGCCGACCCGCCCACGAGGTCACCGGGAACTCCGCACACGAACGGTCGCGTGCGGGCAACGGGCAGGTCTTCGGACTCGCGGGCACGTCTGCCGGGGCAGACACCTACTGGCCGTCGCTTCCCAGACCCGGCCGGGCCCAGTGCGTATGACGGCGGTCGTTCCCACTCACCGCTGCGGGGCAGTCCCGGATTCCCACCGGGTTCCCTCTTACGACACCCTGCCTGGCGGACAGGGCGAACCAGCTGCACCGGCCACCCTAAGGGGACGGCCACCGGGCGCACACCGTTGTTCACACTTCGGACGGTGATATGAGACACGGGCTCCGAACGGGTGACCTCGGGTTCCGCTCCTCTTCGCCCGTTCGCTGACTTCCGGTCAGGTCGTGGTGGCACGGTGACACAGATGTAACCGAATGGCGTAGGCGAACCGGAACCACAGAGCGTCACAGGCCGTTCTTCCTGCCAATACCCGGCCGCCGATCCACGGCGGCGACGAGCGAGGGAAGCGCCATATGAAGAAGACAGTCGGGTGGGCCCAGGACGGCGACGACTGGACGATCACCGTGAACGGCACGCTGTACCGGGCCGTGGAGCGGCCCGCTGACGGGCGCGTGCACGACTATCTGGTGCGGGGCAACGACCTGACCGCCGAGTGCCCGAGTCTGGGGCACGGGCTCGGAGTGATCCGGGCGCACGAGTCCCGGAGCTGACCTCCGGCCGGGTCCGACGGCGAGGTGCGGCGGCCGCCCGCGCCTCGACGCGACCCGCCGCCCGGTGTCATCCCACACCCGCCACCTGTCCGGGCCCCCGCTCGCGGGCCGGAGCCCCTCAGCTGCCGGTGCCGCCCGGACTCTCCGTACCGTGGGCGGCCTCCGGCCCGTGGCGCAGCAGATAGGTGTCCATGATCCAGCCGTGGCGTTCGCGGGCCTCGGCGCGCACCCGGCTGATCTGCCCGGCGACCTCGTCGAGGGGGCCGGAGACGAGGAGTTCGTCCGGGGTGCCGATGTAGGCGCCCCAGTAGATCCACAGCCCCCTGCCCGTCAGATGGGTGAAGCTCGCGTGGCCGTCCAGCATCACCACGATGTCGCCGTCGTCGTCCGGGAACCCTCCGGCGAGCCGCCTGCCGGGGGTGATGTGGATGGGGCGGCCGACCTGGTTCAGGGAGGTGCGGTGGCGGGCGGCGAGCGCGGAGACGCTGCTGATCCCGGGGATCACCGCATGGCCGAATTCGACCGTTCCACGGGCCCGGATGTCCTCCAGGATCGCGAGGGTGCTGTCGTACAGGGAAGGGTCTCCCCAGACCAGGAAGGCCCCGGTCTCCCCCGGTGCCAGCTCCTCGATGATCAGGCGCTCGCAGATGTCGGCGCGGCGGTGGCGCCAGTCGTGCACCGCCGAGGTGTAGCGGCCCCGGTCGTCCTGGGTGCGGTCCCGCCAGGGGTCCTCGGCCTCGACGACCCGGTAGGGGCCGGTGAGGTGCTCGGCCAGGATGTCCCGCCGCAGCCGGGTCAGGGACTCCTTCTCCCGGCCCTTGCCGAGCACGAAGAAGACCTGCGCCCTGCGCATCGCCTTCACCGCGGCGAGGGTCAGGTGGTCGGGGTCGCCGGCTCCCATGCCGATGACGAGGATGTGCCGTGGTGCGTCGCTCATGTCGGCCGATCATGCCAGCAGCGGGGCGCGCGATCGCGCCGGGCCCGAGGGTGGCCGGGGCGAGGCGGGGTGGACTTACTAGGACGTCCAACTATATGTTCGTGAGCAGCGGGGTGGTCGGCGTGCAGCCGGGCACCCTCAAGGGTGTGTCCGGCTGTACGCCGGCCACGCTCAAGGCCCGTGGTGTCAGGGAAGCCGGTGCGATTCCGGCGCGGTCCCGCCACTGTGACCGGGGAGTGCGTCCTCGCGGGAAACGCCACTGACGGCGAAGCAGCCGTCGGGAAGGCATGAGGGCGGGCGCTGATCCGGGAGTCAGGATACCGGCCGCGGGATGTTCCGTGTTTCCACGAGGATGGAGCAGACACGCATGGCACCGGTCCGCACCCACGGCCCCGCAGGCCCGTCCCGGCGAGCGGTTCTCCCCGCTTCCCCCTGACGGCCCCAGCCCTTCGCGTCCCCCGACGGCGAGCCCCCTCACGCCCGCGCGCACCCGGCCCGAGCGCCGCGTGCGGTGGGGCCCGTGCGCCATCCCCGGATCTCTCCTGACGATCTCACCGACGAGAGCAGGTTTCCATGGTCCGCGAACTCACCCATTTCATCGGCGGCAAGCACACGCCCGGCACCTCGGGCACGTACGGCGATGTCCACGACCCCAACACCGGCCGGGTCCAGGCCCGGGTGCCGCTGGCCGGCCGGTCCGAGACCGAGGCGGCCATCGCCGACGCGGCCGAGGCGCAGATCGATTGGGCCGAGTGGAACCCGCAGCGCCGGGCCCGTGTCCTGCTGCGCTTCCTCCAGCTGGTCGAGAAGGAGAAGGACTCCCTGGCCCGGCTGCTCTCCTCCGAGCACGGCAAGACCGTCGCCGACGCGCACGGCGACATCGCGCGCGGCCTGGACGTGGTGGAGTTCGCCGCCGGTGTCCCGCACCTGCTGAAGGGCGAGTTCAGCGACAACGCGGGCGCCGGGATCGACGTCCACTCGCTACGCCGGCCGCTCGGTGTGGTCGCGGGCATCACCCCGTTCAACTTCCCGGCGATGATCCCGCTCTGGAAGGCCGCACCGGCTCTGGCCTGCGGAAACGCCTTCATCCTCAAGCCGTCCGAACGGGACCCCTCGGTACCGCTGCGGCTGGCGGAACTGTTCCTTGAGGCAGGGCTTCCGCCCGGTGTCCTGAACGTCGTCAACGGCGGCAAGGAGGCCGTGGACACCCTGCTGGAGGACCCGCGCGTCAAGGCGCTCGGCTTCGTCGGCTCCACACCGATCGCCGCGCACATCTACGCCACGGCCGCCGCCCACGGCAAGCGGGCGCAGTGCTTCGGCGGGGCGAAGAACCACATGATCGTGATGCCGGACGCCGACCTGGACCAGGCGGTGGACGCCCTGATCGGCGCCGGGTACGGATCGGCGGGCGAGCGGTGCATGGCGATCTCGGTGGCCGTGCCGGTCGGTGAGGAGACCGCCGACGCACTGGTGGCCAAGCTCACCGAGCGGATCGCGGAGCTGCGGATCGGCCGCTCGGACGACCCGGACGCAGACTTCGGCCCGCTGGTGGGCCGGGACGCGGTGGACCGGGTGCGGGGCTATGTCGACCTCGGCATCGAGGAGGGCGCCGAACTCGTCGTCGACGGAAGGGACTTCGCCTTGGAGGGTCATGAGGACGGCTTCTTCGCCGGCGCTTCCCTCTTCGACCGGGTCACCCCGGACATGCGGATCTACCAGGAGGAGATCTTCGGCCCTGTCGTCTCCGTGGTCCGCGCCGCCGACTACGAGGAGGCCTTGCGCCTCCCTTCGGAGCATCCGTACGGCAACGGCGTCGCCCTCTTCACCCGCGACGGCGACATCGCCCGCGACTTCACCCGCCGGGTGGACACGGGCATGGTCGGCGTCAATGTGCCGATCCCCGTGCCGGTGGCGTACCACACGTTCGGCGGCTGGAAGCGGTCCGGCTTCGGCGACCTCAACCAGCACGGGCCGGACGCCATCCGCTTCTACACCCGTACGAAGACCGTCACTTCGCGCTGGCCCGCCTCCGGGATCCGGGACGGCGCGAGCTTCACGATTCCGACCATGGGATGACCGCCGTGACCACCCTGCTCAGCGACGACCAGCTCGCGGTCGTCGAGACGACACTCGACTTCGCCCAGGAACACCTGGCCCCGCACGCCGTGGCCTGGGACCAGGACAAGCACTTCCCCGTCGACGTTCTGCGGAAGGCGGCGGGCCTCGGCCTCGGAGGTGTGTACGTACGGGAGGACCTCGGCGGCTCCGAACTGTCCCGCTCCGACGGGGTCCTCGTCTTCGAGGCCCTCGCCACCGGCTGCCCGTCCGTCGCGGGCTATCTCTCCATCCACAACATGGTCGCCTGGATGGTCGACCGGTACGGCACCGAGGCCCAGCGCGGCCGGTACCTGCCCGAGCTGTGCACCATGGAGCAGCTGGGCAGTTACTGCCTGACCGAACCGGGCGCGGGCTCCGACGCGGCCGCACTCCGCACCCGCGCGGTGCGCGACGGCGATCACTACGTGCTGACGGGGACCAAGCAGTTCATCTCCGGCGCGGGCGCCACCCACCTCTACATCGTGCTGGCCCGCACCGGCGACAGCGGGCCCGGCGGGATCTCCGCGTTCCTCGTCGAACGGGACGACCCCGGGCTCTCGTTCGGGGCCAACGAGAAGAAGATGGGCTGGAACGCACAGCCCACCCGCCAGGTCCTGCTGGACGGGGTGCGCATCGCGGCGGACCGGCTGCTCGGGGCGGAGGGCGAGGGCTTCCGGATCGCCATGAACGGCCTCAACGGTGGCCGACTCGGCATCGCCGCCTGCTCGTTGGGAGGTGCGCAGAGCGCGCTGGACCGCTCGCTCGCCCATCTCGCGGACCGGGAGGCGTTCGGCGGCCCGCTGCTGGACGCCCAGGCGCTCCAGTTCCGGCTGGCCGACATGGCGACCGAACTCGCCGCCGCCCGAGCACTGGTGCGGCAGGCGGCCGAGGCGCTGGACCGGAAGGTGGGCGGGGCACCGGAGTTGTGCGCGATGGCCAAGCGCTTCGCCACCGACACCGGCTACTCGGTCGCGGACCGGGCGCTCCAGCTCCACGGCGGCTACGGCTATCTGGCCGAGTACGGCATCGAGAAGATCGTGCGGGACCTGCGGGTCCACCAGATCCTGGAAGGGACCAACGAGATCATGCGCGTCATTGTGGCCCGGAGCCTGACGGGAGCCCTGCGATGACCGAGGAGCTCGTACGGGTGCACACCGAAGGCCGTGCGGGGGTGGTGACCCTCAACCGGCCGGGGGCGCTCAACGCGCTCACCCACGCGATGGTGGAGACGATCGCGGCGGCGCTGGACCGGTGGGAGCACGACCCCGAGGTGGCGACGGTCGTCGTCACGGGGGCCGGGGAGCGCGGCCTGTGCGCGGGCGGCGACATCCGGTCCATCTACGAGGACGCCCGCGTCGGCGGCACGGCCTCGGCCGCGTTCTGGCGCGACGAGTACCGGCTGAACGCCCGGATCGCCCGCTATCCGAAGCCGTACGTCGCGGTCATGGACGGCATCGTGATGGGCGGCGGGGTCGGCGTCTCGGCACACGGCAGCGTCCGGATCGTCACCGAGCGGTCCAAGGTGGCCATGCCGGAGACCGGCATCGGCTTCGTGCCGGATGTCGGCGGCACCTATCTGCTGGCACTGGCCCCCGGTGAGCTGGGCACCCATCTCGCCCTGACGGGTGTGGTGGTGGGGGCCAGGGACACGCTGCTGTGCGGGCTGGCCGACCACTTCGTACCGCAGGAGGAGCTGCCCGCGTTCCTGGCCGGGCTGCGGACGGACCCGCCCGCCGAGGTGCTGCGCCGCCATGTCCGGGAAGCGCCTCCCGGGGTGCTGGAGGCCGACCGCACCTGGATCGACCACTGTTACGCGGCCGACACGGTCGAGGAGATCGTGGAGCGGCTGCTCGCCTCCGACGCCCCGGCGGCCGGTGAGGCGGCGGCCACGATCCTCGGCCGCTCGCCGACCGCGCTCAAGGTCACCCTCGCCGCACTGCGCCGGGCGCGCGAACTCGGGCCGCTGGAAAAGGTGCTGGAGCAGGAGTACCGCGTCTCGTGCGCGGCCCTCTCCTCCCCCGATCTGGTGGAGGGCATCCGGGCCCAGGTGATCGACAAGGACCGGACGCCGCACTGGTCGCCCGGCACGCTCGTGGAGGTCACGGACGCCGACGTGGCCCGGTACTTCGCTCCGACCGGCGACGAGGAACTCTCCCTCGCCGCAGACGACTCTCCGCAGGAGGTGCCCTGGTGACCACGACCGTCGCGTTCATCGGACTCGGCCACATGGGCGGCCCGATGGCCGCCAACCTCGTCCGCGCCGGGCACCGGGTGCTCGGCCACGACCTCGTCGATACGTGTCTGGCCGCCGCCGTGGCGAGCGGGGTGGAGCGGGCGAGGTCCGCCGCCGACGCGGCCGACAAGGCCGATGTGGTGATCACGATGCTGCCCGCCGGGCGCCACGTCCTCTCCCTGTACGGGCAGGAGGGGCTCCTCGAAGCGGCGCGCCCCGGCACCCTGTTCATCGACTGCTCCACCATCGATGTGGCCGACTCCCGGGCCGCCCACGCGGCAGCGGCGGCCCTCGGCCACCGGTCGCTGGACGCCCCGGTCTCCGGCGGGGTGGTGGGCGCCGAAGCGGGCACGCTGACCTTCATGGCCGGGGGTGAGGAGGGCGCCTTCGCGGAGGCCGAGCCGCTGCTGTCCGTGATGGGCAGGAAGGCGGTGCACTGCGGGTCGGGCGGCGCCGGGCAGGCGGCGAAGATCTGCAACAACATGATCCTCGGCGTCTCGATGATCGCCGTCAGCGAGGCGTTCGTCCTCGCCGAGAGCCTGGGCCTCTCCGACCAGGCGCTGTACGACGTGGCGTCGGCGGCCTCCGGCCAGTGCTGGGCGCTCACCGTCAACTGCCCGGTCCCCGGCCCGGTTCCGACGAGCCCGGCCAACCGGGACTACCGCCCCGGGTTCGCCGCGCCGCTGATGGCGAAGGATCTCGGGCTGGCGGCCAACGCTCTGCGCGCGGGCGGCATCGATGCCGAACTGGGCCTGCGAGCAGCTGAGATGTACGCCCGGTTCGCGGAAGGGGCCGGGGCGGACCAGGACTTCTCCGGGATCGTCCGGGCCATCCGGGCCGCTTCGTCGACCACCACCGATGCACAGGAAGGCACCACCGCGTGAGCGAGAACAGCGAGAGCGCGTCCACCTCGGGCCCGTACGGGACCATCCTGGTCGAACGCCGGGGCCGTACCGCCCTGCTCACCCTCAACCGCCCCAAGGCGCTCAACGCGCTGAGCCTGGACGTCATGCGGGAGACGGTCGAGGCGACCGAGGCCCTGGACCGGGACCCGGACGTCGGCTGCATCGTCATCACCGGCAGCGGGAACAAGGCGTTCGCGGCGGGGGCGGACATCAAGGAGATGCAGCCGCAGAGCTACATGGACATGTACCTCAGCGACTGGTTCACCGCCTGGGACCGGCTCGGCCAGCTCCGGACACCGACCGTCGCGGCTGTACGGGGCTACGCCCTGGGCGGCGGCTGCGAGTTGGCCATGCTGTGCGATGTGGTGATCGCCTCGGAGACGGCCGTCTTCGGGCAGCCGGAGATCCGGCTCGGGGTGATCCCCGGCATCGGCGGCTCCCAGCGGCTGACCCGGGCGGTCGGCAAGGCCAAGGCGATGGACCTCTGCCTCACCGGCCGGAACATGGGCGCCGAGGAGGCCGAACGGGCCGGACTCGTCTCCAGGATCGTCCCGGACACGGACCTGCTGGAGGAGGCGCTCGCCATCGCGGACACGGTCTCCGGCATGTCGGCGCCGGTCGCCATGATGGCGAAGGAGGCGGTGAACCGCGCCTTCGAGACGACGCTCGCCGAAGGCGTCCGTTTCGAACGCCGCCTGTTCCACGCGGTGTTCGCCACGGCCGACCAGAAGGAGGGCATGAAGGCGTTCACGGAGAAGCGGCCGGCGGAGTTCACCCACCGCTGAGGTCGTCCCTCGGGCCGTCGGCCTCGACCGGGTACGGCACATGCGTACGCCGGTCGGGGTCGACGGCCAGCCGGCCCCCGGCCGGGGGCCGGGCCCGCTGGGCGCAGTCCTGCCGTTCGCAGATCCGGCAGCCGAGCCCGATGGGGGTGGCCGACCGGGGGTCCTCCAGAGCCAGGCCCTCGGCGTACACCAGGCGGTGGGCGTGGCGGAGTTCGCAGCCGAGCGCGACGGCGAAGTCGGCCCGGGGCGCGCGGTGCCCGAACCCGCCGCGCGTCACGGTCCGGGCCACCCAGAAGTACCTTTTGCCGTCCGGCATCTCGGCGACCTGGGTGAGGATGCGGCCGGGCGCGGAGAACGCCTCGTACACCGTCCAGAGCGGGCAGGTGCCGCCGAGCCGGGAGAAGTGGAAGTCGCTGGCGGACTGCCGCTTGGAGATGTTGCCCGCCCGGTCGACGCGCAGGAACGAGAACGGCACGCCCCGGTCGCCGGTCCGCTGGAGGGTGGAGAGCCGGTGGCAGACGGTCTCGAAGCCGACGCCGAAGCGGGCCTGGAGCAGTTCGACGTCGTAGCGCAGCTCCTCGGCGGCCCGGTGGAAGGCGGTGTACGGCATGAGCAGGGCACCGGCGAAGTAGTTGGCGAGGCCGATCCTGGCCAGCCCCGCCGCCTGTTCGGAGGCGAGCTCACCGCCGGCGACCAGGGTGTCCAGCAGCGATCCGTGTTCCAGCAGGGCGAGTTGGGTGGCGAGCTGGAAGGCGCGCTGGGCCTCGCTGAGCCACGGGGAGAGCATCAGCAGCCCGCTGTCGGGGTCGAACCGGCGGGCGTCGGTGGCCCGTTCGCGGTCGGCGGTGACGGCGGTGATGCCATGGCGGGCGGCGAGGCGGTCCTTCAGGGCGTCGGCGGCGCGGCCCGCCGATCCCCTACCGAGGTCGGTCGCCGTGCGCTCGGCGACGGTGTCCAGGGCGCCGAAGTGGTTGTGGTGGGCGTAGAAGAAGTCCCGTACCTCGTCGTGGGGTTCGGCGGTGAGGAGCGACTCGCCGTCGTGGGGCGGGGCGAGGGCGACGACGCGTTCGGCCGCGTCCCGGTAGCGGTGGTGCAGGGCCACGAGGGCGCGAGCCACCTCCGGGTGGTCGCGGGCCACATCGGCGGCCTCCTCCAAGGGGACCTGGGTCCCGCAGGCCTCGTCGCCGAGAGCGGCTCGCAGGTCGGTGGCGAGGCGCTCCTCGTCGGCCTCGGAGAAGAACTCCGGGTCGACGCCGAAGACCTCCGCGATCCGTAGCAGGACCGGCGCGGTCAGCGGGCGGCGGCTGTGCTCGATCTGGTTGAGGTAGCTGGTGGAGAGGCCCAGTGCGCGGGCCAGCTCCACCTGGTTCATCCCGCGCTCACGGCGCAGCCGCCGCAGCTTGGCGTGGGCGTAGATCTTGCGTCCGGCAGGCCGTCCCATGGCGTCGGCGCTCCTCTCCCCCGCCCCCGCCTCCGCTCCGAGGCGCTCTGCGAAAGTAGCATCCGCATCTTTTGCAGCATTCGCAGATTCGCAGCTCAGGGCTGTACGGATTGTGCACAGTGGACCGGTCGCATCGGGGGCCGGAGCGGGGAAAGCTCCTTCCGTACGGCACCACCGACGTTGCGAGGAGCCCCGTGATCCACCACCACGTCCGCGTCCACCCCAGCGCCGACCGGCTGCCCCGTGAGGAGCAGCTCGCCTGGAAGCTGGCGGCCGTCGCGACCGGGACCCAGGACGCCGCCGGCCTCGATCCGCAGGCGGCTGCCATGGCCGTCAACCGGGTCGTCGACAACGCCTCCGTCGCCGTGGCCTCCCTGCTGCGCCGCCCGGTCGCGGTCGCCCGCGGCCAGGCCCTGGCCCACCGCGCCACCCCGGGAGCGACGGTGTTCGGCGCGGCCCCCGGCGTACGGGTCTCCCCCGAGTGGGCGGCCTGGGCGAACGGCACGGCCGTAAGGGAGCTGGACTTCCACGACACGTTCCTGGCGGCGGACTACTCACACCCCGGGGACAACATCCCGCCGCTGCTCGCCGTGGCCCAGCACACCGGGCGCAGCGGTGCTGAGCTGCTGCGCGGGATCGTCGCCGCGTACGAGATCCATGTGGCGCTGGTGCGGGCCATCTGCCTGCACGAGCACCGCATCGACCATGTGGCCCACCTGAGCGCGGCCACCGCGTGCGGGCTCGGCGCGCTGCTGGGGCTGGACACGGGGACGACGTACCAGGCGGTCCAGCAGGCGGTGCACACGACGACGGCGACCCGGCAGTCCCGCAAGGGCGAGATCTCCAGCTGGAAGGCGTTCGCCCCGGCGTTCGCGGGCAAGGCGGCGATCGAGGCGGTGGACCGGGCGATGCGCGGCGAGGGGTCGCCGTCGCCGGTCTACGAGGGCGAGGACGGGTTCCTCGCCCGGATGCTGGACGGCCCGGACGCGGCGTACACGGTGGGGCTGCCGGAGCCGGGGGAGGCGCGGCGCGCGATCCTGGACACGTACACGAAGGAGCACTCCGCCGAGTACCAGGCGCAGGCGGTCATCGATCTGGCGCGGCGGCTGCGGGAGCGGACGGGCCCGACGGAGAAGATCCGGTCGATCGTGCTGCACACCAGCCACCACACGCACCAGGTGATCGGTTCCGGTTCGGGCGACCCGCAGAAGTACGACCCCACGGCGAGCCGCGAGACGCTGGACCACTCGGTGCCGTACATCTTCGCGGTGGCGCTGGAGGACGGCGTCTGGCACCACGAGCGGTCCTACGCCCCCGAGCGGGCGCAGCGGCCGGGGACGGGTGAGCTGTGGCGGCGGATCTCCACGGTGGAGGACCCGGAGTGGACAAGCCGCTACCACGACCCGGACCCGGAGCGGCGGGCCTTCGGCGGGCGGGCCGTGGTGACGCTGGTGGACGGCACGGTGATCGAGGACGAGCTGGCGGTGGCGGACGCCCACCCGGCGGGGGCCCGGCCGTTCGACCGTTCGGGGTACGTGGCGAAGTTCCGTACGCTCGCGGAGGGCATCGTGGCCGCCCCGGACCAGGATCGTTTCCTGACGGCGGCCGAGGGGCTCGCGGAGCTGCCGGCGGACGGTCTGGACGCGCTGCTCCCGGCCGTGGACACGGAGGCGGTCGCCGCCTTCGACGCGGGCCTGCCGAAGGGGCTGTTCTGATGCTGCACACGCGTACGACTCCGGCCGGGCGCCGCCGCGCCTTCCGCGAGCAGCTGGCTTCCGGGCGGCTGGCGCGGATGCCGGGCGCGGTCAACCCGTACTCGGCGCGGCTGATCCAGGAGGCCGGGTTCGAGGCGGTGTATCTGTCAGGGGCGGTCCTCGCCGCCGAACTGGCCCTCCCCGACCTCGGGTTGACGTCGTCCACCGAGATCGCTGCGCGGGCGCAGCAGATCGCCCGGGTCACGGATCTGCCGGCCCTGATCGACGCGGACACCGGGTTCGGCGAGCCCATGAACGCGGCCCGCACGGTGCAGTTGATGGAGGACGCGGGGTTGGCCGGACTGCATCTGGAGGACCAGGTCAACCCCAAGCGGTGCGGCCATCTGGACGGCAAGACGCTGGTGGGGCGCGCGGAGATGGTCCGTAAGGTGCGGGCCGCCGTGGATGCCCGCCGTGATCCGGACTTCCTGCTCATGGCCCGTACCGACGCCCGGGGCCCGGAGGGTCTGGCGGCGGCGATCGACCGTGCGAAGGCGTACGTGGACGCGGGCGCCGACGCCGTGTTCCCTGAGGCGCTCGCGGACGAGAGCGAGTTCGAGGCGTTCCGGGCCGCTGTCGACGTACCGCTGCTGGCCAACATGACCGAGTTCGGCAAAGGCCCGCTGCTGGACGCGGCGACGCTGGAGAACCTCGGCTACAACATCGCGCTCTACCCCGTGACCCTCTTCCGCCTCGCGATGGGCGCGGTGGAGGACGGGCTGCGGACCCTGGCCGCCGACGGCACCCAACAGGCCCTGCTCCCCCGGATGCAGACGCGTTCGCGGCTGTACGAGGTGCTCGGTTACGAGGAGTACGGCGCGTTCGACTCGGCGGTCTTCGACTTCACGCTGCCGCCGGGCGCCTGACCGCCCCGCCCTTCTCCGCTCTCTCCGTACGCCTGGAGGTTCACCATGCCCGCATCCGCCACCCCCGAGATCCACCGGGGTCTCGCCGGGGTCGCCGTCGACACCACCGCCATCTCCACCGTCATTCAGGAGACCAACTCCCTCACCTACCGGGGCTATCCGGTCCAGGACCTCGCCGCGCGCTGCTCCTTCGAGGAGGTGGCGTACCTCCTCCGGTACGGTGAGCTGCCCGACGCGGCCGAGCTGGCGTCGTTCGAGGCGCGCGAGCGCGCGCTGCGGCCGCTGGACCGCACCACCGCCGAGCTGCTGGCCCGGCTGCCGGAGACCTGCCACCCGATGGACGTGCTGCGGACGGCGGTGAGCTTCTTCGGCTCCGAGGACCCCACCGAGGAGGACGACAGCACCGCCGCCCACCACGCCAAGTCCCTGGCCCTGCTGGCCAAGTTGCCGGTCGTCGTGGCCGACGACCACCGGCGGCGCCACGGGCTCGCCCCCGTACCGCCCGATCCTTCGCTCGGGTACGCGGAGAACTTCTTCCACATGTGCTTCGGGAGCGTGCCGGACCCGGAGGTGGTGCGCTGCTTCGAGATCTCGCTGATCCTCTACGCCGAGCACAGCTTCAACGCCTCGACGTTCACCGCCCGGGTCGTCACCTCCACCCTCTCCGATCTGTACAGCGCGGTGACGGCGGCGATCGGGGCGCTGAAGGGGCCGCTGCACGGCGGGGCCAACGAGGCCGTGATGCACATGCTCAACGAGATCGGTGATCCCGACCGGGCGGAGGCGTGGCTGGACGAGGCGCTGAGCGCCCGGCGGAAGATCATGGGGTTCGGCCACCGGGTCTACCGCCACGGCGACTCCCGCGTACCGATCATGCAGGAGGCCACCGACCGGCTGGTGGCGCGGGCGGGCGACCCGGAGGTGACCCGGCTGGCCACCCTGCACGCCGCGCTCCGCCACGCCATGATCAGCCGCAAGGGCATCCATCCCAACCTGGACTACCCGGCGGGGCTCGCGTACCACCTGATGGGGTTCGACATCGCGGCCTTCACCCCGATCTTCGTGATGAGCCGGATCACCGGATGGACCGCGCACATCAGCGAGCAGCTGGAGCACAACGCGCTGATCCGCCCACTCGGCGTCTACAACGGGCCTGACCAGCGGACCGTCCCCGCGCACACCCGCGCGTGAACGGGGGATGATCGACGCCCCGGCGTGCGTTATAGCCAGGTGTGTCCGGCTCATCACCGAGCCGGGCCGGGGAAACTGGAGCTGGAGGCGGCGCTGTGCACGGTGAGTACAAGGTTCCCGGCGGCAAGCTGGTCGTGGTGGACCTGGATGTGGAGGGCGGGGCGCTGCGGAACGTCCGCGTGGCCGGGGACTTCTTCCTCGAACCGGACGAGGCGATCCTGGCGATCGACGCGGCGCTGGAGGGCGCTGCGGCCACCACGGACACGGCGGGTCTCGCGGCCCGGATCGAGGCGGCGCTCCCCGACTCCACGGTGATGCTCGGGCTGAGCGCGGAGGGCGTCGCCATCGCCGTACGCCGGGCGCTGGCGCAGGCCACGGAGTGGAGCGACTACGACTGGCAGCTGATCCACGACGCGCCGCAGTCGCCGGCGCTGCACATGGCGCTGGACGAGGTCATCACCGCCGAGGTGGCGGCGGGGACGCGGCCGCCGACGCTGCGGGTCTGGGAGTGGGACTCCCCCGCCGTGATCATCGGCAGCTTCCAGTCGCTGCGCAACGAGGTCGACCCGGCGGGTGTGGAGCGGCACGGCGTGAACGTCGTACGCCGGATCTCCGGCGGCGGCGCGATGTTCGCCGAGCCCAGCTCCACCATCACCTACTCGCTGGCCGTCCCGCAGTCCCTCGTCTCCGGGCTCTCCTTCGCCGACAGCTACGCCTATCTGGACGACTGGGTCCTCGAAGCGCTCGCGGACATGGGCATCAAGGCGTGGTACCAGCCGCTCAACGACATCGCCACCGAGATCGGCAAGATCGCCGGGGCGGCGCAGAAGCGGGTGGTGGGGCCGGACGGCGGGCCGGGGGCCGTGCTGCACCACGTGACGATGGCGTACGACATCGACGCCGACAAGATGCTGGAGGTGCTCCGTATCGGCAAGGAGAAGATGTCGGACAAGGGCACCAAGTCGGCGAAGAAGCGCGTCGACCCGCTGCGGCGGCAGACCGGCCTGCCGCGCCAGGCCGTGATCGACCGCATGATCGAGTCGTTCCGCAAGCGCCACGGGCTGACCGAGGGCGGTGTGACGGAGGCGGAGCTGGCGCGCGCCGAGGAGCTCGTCCGGACGAAGTTCGCCACACCGGAGTGGACGGCCCGGGTGCCGTAGGGCGTTCTCCGCGGGCCCGCATACTGGGAGGCATGGACAGAGCGCAGTCAGGATCCGGGGTACGGGAACGGCTCGGGCGGTCCCTGTTCTCCCGGGTGGCGGGGCCCTCCGGCCCGGAGAACCGGGCCCGGATCCACGGCACCCCCGGCCCCCGCTGGTTCGGCCCGGACCGGCCGGTGCGCCGGGTGCACGGGGACGCGTCCATGTTCATCGGCGGGCTGCGCGCCCTGCTCCTCCAGTCGCTGCACCCCCTCGCCATGGCCGCCGTCGCGGGCCATTCGGGGTTCAAGGGTGACCCGTGGGGGCGGCTCCAGCGGACGAGCACGTTTCTCGCGGTGACCACGTTCGGCACGGCCGAGCACGCTCAGGAGGCGGTGGACCGGGTACGTTCCGTGCACGAGCGGGTGCGCGGGATCGCGCCGTCCGGGGAGCCGTACCACGCGGCCGATCCGCACCTCCTGTGCTGGGTGCACATCGCCGAGGTGGACAGCTTCCTCCGGGCCCACCAGCGGTACGGGGCGCAGCCGTTGGACGGTGCCGGGTGTGACGGGTACATCCACGACATGGCGACGGTGGCCCAGGCCCTCGGCGTCCCCGACCCGCCGCACGACCGGGCGGAGCTGGCCGAGCGGATCGCCGCCTACCGCCCGGAGCTGCGCGCCACCGACGAGGCCCTGGACGCGGCCCGCTTCATCCTGCTGCACCCGCCGCTGCCCTGGCCCGCCCGTCCCCCGTACGCCGTACTCGCGGCCAACGCCGTGGCCGCGCTCCCCCCGTGGTCCCGGGAGCCGCTGCGGCTGCCCCGGGTGCCGGGCGTCGAGGAGGTCTGCGTACGCCCGGCCGGGAAGGTTCTGACCCGGACCATCCGGTGGGCGATGACCCCGCCGCCCACGCCCGCCTGAACCGGTGACGGCGAGAGCCCCGCTACGGAAGGGCCTCGGAGCCTGGCGGCGGCCCTCCCGCAGCGGGGCGGTCTGTCGCGACAGCGAGGCTGTCGGCCCGGTTACTTGGGCATCAGCACCGTGTCGATGATGTAGACGGTGGCGTTGGCGGTCGGCACGTTGCCGCAGACCACGTTGGCGCTGTCGTTGACCTTGTACGACTCACCGGAGCCGGACGTGGTCAGCGTGCTCTTCTGGAGGGTGTCGAAGGTGCCGCTCTCCAGCTGCTGCGGGGTGAGCTTCTCGCCCACGACGTGGTAGGTGAGGATCTTGGTGAGCATGTCCTTGTCGTTGAGGACGGCATCCAGGTCGGCCTTCGGGATCTTGGCGAAGGCGTCGTTGGTCGGCGCGAACACCGTGATGTTCTCGGCGTTGTTGAGGGTGTCGACCAGACCGGCCTTCTGCACGGCGGTGACGAGCGTGGAGAGCGCCGGGTTGTTGGACGCGGCGGTGGCGACCGGGTCCTTGGCCATACCGTCGAAGCTGCCCGCCCCGTCCTTCGGGACGCCGGCGCAGGCCGGGCCGAACGGCTTGTCCGTCATGGCGTCGTCACCGGCGGCCGGCTTCGACTCCTCGGGGGTGGAGCCCGCGGCGGAGGAGCTGTCGGAGGCCTTGTCCGAACCGGAGTCCGAACAGGCGGTCAGCGTCAGGGGCAGCATCACAGCGGCGACGACGGCGACGGCTGCACGGCGGTGGCGAAGGGCGTTCATGGAGTTCTCCTGAATCGTTCGTAACGGGAAATGAGAGGAAGTGGTGCGACGGGTAGGTCTGTTGGGGTGGGGTCAGTCGACGGTGACCACGACCGAGTGCCAGCCACTGGCACCGTCCGGGACGGTCTTGGTGCGCTTCTCGGTCTGCACCTCGCCCGTGCCGTCGGTGGCGCGGACGGTGAGGGTGTGGCCACCGGCGGTGGCCTTCCAGGGGTAGGACCACTGGCGCCAGGTGTCGACGGTGTCCTGTTCGGCCAGCTGGGCCGGGCGCCACGGGCCGTCGTCGACGCGGATCTCGACCTTCTCGATCCCGCGGTGCTGGGCCCAGGCCACCCCGGCCACCATGACCGTGCCGGCCTCGGGGCGCCCGAAGGGCTTGGGGGTGTCGATCCGGGACTGGGTCTTGATGGGGGCCTTGCGGGCCCACTTGCGCTTCACCCAGTACGCGTCGTAGTCGTCGAACGTGGTGAGTTCGATGTCCTCGATCCACTTGCAGGCCGAGACGTATCCGTACAGGCCGGGGACGAGCATGCGGACGGGGAACCCGTGGACGAAGGGGAGCGGTTCGCCGTTCATACCGACGGCGAGCATCGCGTCCCGGCCGTCCATGACGTCCTCGACGGGGGTGCCGAGCGTCATGCCGTCGACCGAGCGGGCGATGATCTGGTCCGCCTTCCCGCCCCGCGACGGCGGCTTGACGCCCGCCTCCTTGAGCAGGTCGGCCAGGCGTACGCCGATCCACCTGGCGTGGCCGATGTAGGGGCCGCCGACCTCGTTGGAGACGCAGCAGAGGGTGATCTCGCGTTCGATCAGGGGGCGGTCCAGCAGGTCCTGGTAGGTGAATTCCAGGTCGCGGCGTACGCCCTTGCCGTGGATGCGCAGGCGCCAGCTGTTCGCGTCGACCTTGGGGACCGCCAAGGCGGTGTCCACACGGTAGAACTTGTTGTTGGGGGTGGTGAACGGGGGCAGGCCCGGCACCCGCAGCTGTGCCCCGGCCGGGATCGGCTCGGCGGGCGAGGCGGGGGCGGGCAGCTTGACGGCATCGCGGGAGGCGACGGCGTCCTGGGCGCTGCGGCCGTTGAGTGTCCGGCCGACCGCTCCCACCACGGTGGAGGCGGCGGCCGCGGCGGTGGCGGCGATCAGGAAGCCCCGCCGGTCCCAGCCGCTCTCCTCGGGCGCCTCCTGCTCCTGCCCCGCGATCCGGCGCGGGCTGGTGAGCCTGCCGATGAGGACGTACAGCAGGACGGCCCCGGCGACCGCGCCGACCAGCGACGGCAGTGCGTCGGTGATACCCGTGGAGTCAGGGCGGCTGACGGCCGAGGCGGCGCCGACCACTCCGAACGCCAGGACGGCGGCGGAGCCCGTACGGCGGTGGCGCAGCGCCAACAGGCCTACGGCGAGGGCGAAGAGGGCGAGCGTCACGACGATGCCGAGTTGCAGGACGAGCTTGTCGTTCTCGCCGAAGTTCCGGATGGCGAAGTCCTTCACCCCGGCGGGCGTCCGGTCGATGGCCGCTCCGCCGACCGCCGTCACGGGACTCGACTCGGGCCTGACGGCGGCCGAGACGAGTTCGGCGACGGTCAGGGCGGCGAATCCGGCCAGCAGTCCGCTCAGGGCTGCGAGCGTTCCGCGGGTCAGGGCTGTCCGGGTGATCCTCACGGTCGTCATTCGGAGCCGTGGGGCGGGCGGATTGGTCGATCACCCGATCACGTGAAACCCGAGGGTTCACCTGCGGTGGGTGCGCGTACCGGCGTAAAGGCGGAAAGCGAACCGCCCCGGCGGGCACAGGGCCTACCGGGGCGGAGCGGAGGGAGGGCGGACGCGGCCGCCCTCACCTCATGTCAGGCGAGGCTCGCGATCGCCTTGTTGAACGTGGCGGACGGACGCATGATCGCCTCGGCCTTGGCCGGGTCGGGCTGGTAGTAGCCGCCGATCTCGGCCGGGGAGCCCTGCACCGCGATCAGCTCGGCGACGATGGTCTCCTCCTGCTCGGCCAGGGTCTTGGCGAGCGGGGCGAAGGCCTCGGCGAGCTTGGCGTCGTCGGTCTGCTGCGCCAGCTCCTGGGCCCAGTAGAGGGCCAGGTAGAAGTGGCTGCCGCGGTTGTCGATGCCACCGAGGCGGCGGCTCGGGGACTTGTCCTCGTTCAGGAAGGTGCCGGTCGCCCGGTCCAGGGTGTCGGCGAGGACCTGGGCCCGCGCGTTGTCCGTGGTGGTGGCCAGGTGCTCGAAGCTGACCGCGAGGGCCAGGAACTCGCCCAGGCTGTCCCAGCGGAGGTAGTTCTCCTTGACCAGCTGCTGGACGTGCTTGGGAGCCGAACCGCCGGCGCCGGTCTCGAAGAGGCCGCCGCCGTTCATCAGCGGGACGACGGAGAGCATCTTGGCGCTGGTGCCGAGCTCCAGGATCGGGAAGAGGTCGGTGAGGTAGTCACGGAGCACGTTGCCGGTGACGGAGATGGTGTCCTCGCCGCGGCGGATGCGCTCCAGGGAGAAGGCGGTGGCCTCCTCCGGGGTCTTGACGGAGATGTCCAGGCCGTCGGTGTCGTGGTCGGCGAGGTACGTGGTGACCTTGGCGATCAGGTTGGCGTCGTGCGCGCGGCCCTCGTCCAGCCAGAACACGGCCGGGTTGCCGGTCGCGCGGGCGCGGGTGACGGCGAGCTTGACCCAGTCCTGGATCGGGGCGTCCTTGGTCTGGCACATCCGGAAGATGTCGCCGGCGCCGACGGCCTGCTCCAGCACGGCGTTGCCGTTCGTGTCGACGACGCGGACGGTGCCGGTGGCGGGGATCTCGAAGGTCTTGTCGTGGCTGCCGTACTCCTCGGCCTTCTGCGCCATCAGACCGACGTTGGGCACCGAGCCCATGGTGGCGGGGTCGAAGGCGCCGTTGGCGCGGCAGTCGTCGATGACGACCTGGTAGACACCGGCGTAGCTGCTGTCCGGGAGGACGGCGATGGTGTCGGCCTCGTCGCCGTCCGGGCCCCACATGTGGCCGGACGTGCGGATCATGGCCGGCATGGAGGCGTCGACGATGACGTCGCTGGGGACGTGCAGGTTGGTGATGCCCTTGTCGGAGTCGACCATCGCGAGGGCCGGGCCCTCGGCGAGCTCGGCCTCGAAGGACGCCTGGATCTCGGCGCCGATGTCCGGCAGCGAGTCGAGGCCCTTGAGGATGCCGCCCAGCCCGTCGTTCGGGGTGAGGCCGGCGGCGGTGAGCTGGTCGCCGTACTTGGCGAAGGTGTTCGGGAAGAAGGCGCGGACCGCGTGGCCGAAGATGATCGGGTCGGAGACCTTCATCATGGTGGCCTTGAGGTGCACGGAGAAGAGCACGCCCTCGGCCTTGGCGCGGGCGACCTGCGCGGTGAAGAACTCGCGCAGCGCGGCGACGCGCATGACGGCGGCGTCGACGACCTCGCCCTTGAGTACGGGTACGGACTCGCGCAGCACGGTGGTGGTGCCGTCGTCGCCGTGCAGCTCGATCCGGAGGGAGCCGTCCTCGGCGATGACCGCGGACTTCTCGGTGGAACGGAAGTCGTCGACGCCCATGGTGGCGACGTTCGTCTTCGAGTCGGCGGTCCAGGCGCCCATGCGGTGGGGGTGGGCCTTGGCGTAGTTCTTGACGGAGGCGGGGGCGCGGCGGTCGGAGTTGCCCTCGCGCAGCACCGGGTTCACGGCGCTGCCCTTGACCTTGTCGTACCGGGCGCGCACGTCCTTGTCCGCGTCGGTCTGCGGGTCGTCCGGGTAGTCCGGAAGCGCGTAGCCCTGCCCCTGGAGCTCCGCGATCGCGGCCTTGAGCTGCGGGATCGACGCCGAGATGTTCGGCAGCTTGATGATGTTCGCGCCGGGGGTCCTGGCCAGCTCGCCCAGCTCGGCGAGTGCGTCATCGATACGCTGCTCGGCCTTGAGGTGCTCCGGGAAACTGGCGATGATCCGGCCCGCGAGGGAGATGTCACGGCGCTCGACCGTGACGCCTGCGGTCGAGGCGTAGGCCTCGATCACGGGCAGGAACGAGTAGGTCGCCAGGGCAGGGGCCTCGTCGGTGTGCGTATAGATGATGGTCGAGTCAGTCACCGGGTGCTCCGCTCCACGTCT
Source organism: Streptomyces griseus subsp. griseus (assembly GCF_003610995.1). NCBI lineage: Bacteria > Bacillati > Actinomycetota > Actinomycetes > Kitasatosporales > Streptomycetaceae > Streptomyces > Streptomyces griseus. The sequence goes on along the minus strand of NZ_CP032543.1, from coordinate 6,368,488 downwards.
GCAACATTGCTTGACATCAAGATATCTCGTCGCCGCCCGTGGCTCCACAAGGGCCCCGTACGGCCGGGGCCCTAAGGAGCCGAGGGCGCGTGCCGTGCCGGAACGGGTTCGCGTTCCCCGTCCGGCCGCGGCTGCGCGCCGTCGTCAGCACCGGCCGGCGGCCCGGGCGCCGGGGCGGGCCGGCGGAACGCTCGGCGGACGGGCTCGGGCAGCGTGACGTGGAAGTGCGAGCCGAGCGGGAAGCAGAGCACCACCAGTCCGCCGATCATGGCCAGGGCGAAACTCCACAGGCCCATCATGACGGCGATGGAGAGGTGCAGGAGGAACCCCGCGGCCAGCAGGTACCAGCGGTGGCGCTGGGCCAGCAGGAGGCTCGCGGCGAGCCCGATCTCGATCGCCAGGGGCGCCCAGGTGAGCAGGGCCACGCCCCAGGGAGAGGCGAGTACCGGGTGGACCAGGGGCTGGAGCGGCCCGGGGGCGCCGAAGGCGAGGCTGTTCCCCCAGTACCACATGGCGGTTCCGTCGGCCCATTCCGCGTGCGGCAGCTTGGCCACGCAGGACTGGAAGTAGAGGAAGGACATCTGGATGCGTACGAGCACCAGTCCGGTGGCTCCCACCAGCACCGCCCGCCCGCGGTTCGGCGCGGCGTCCTCCGGGAGCGGCCGCCAGTGCCAGCGGCGGGGGTCACCGAGCGCGGTCAGGGCGAGCAGCGACGACAGGACCACGGTGACCTGGTCGCCGCCGTCGGCGATGGCGATGCCCGAGAAGACGCTGAAGGACACCCAGGCATGAGGGAGCGCGGTCCACCGGGGACGCCAGCCGGAGGCGACGACGAGCAGGACCAGGACGCACAGCAGCCGGATCGGGGTCAGGCCGTCCTCTGGGGCCAGGCAGAACACGGACGCCCGCATCGGACCGGTGCAGAGGGGGTGGTCGCCCTGTGTGGCCACGGGGCGGAAGAGCGTCGCGGTGCTGCTGAAGGCCAGGGTCCCCAGAGTGCCCAGGGCCAGCAGCGTGCGGGCCAGCCCGTAGACGTTGGTCCAGGGGACGGGCACCCGCCTCAGCACGAGACGTCCAGCAGGACGGCGTTCTGCGGGGTGCGGGGATCAGGCAGGAGGTCGCGCCAGGCCCATGGGGTGGGTTTCTGCTCGACGACCGCTATCCGCCCGCACAGCGTCGGGTGCGGTGTCCGGTTCTTCACGGCGGCGGGTACGCGGGCCTTCTCCAGGCACTCCTGGACCGCGCTCAGCTCGCACGGCGTACGGGTCACCTTGCCCGCCTCGTGGAGGAGCAGGGCGGTCTCGATGCCCTGGGAGCGGGACACCCGGTCGAAACCGTGCTCCGAGTGGCGGCCGAGCGAGGCGCTGACCCAGGTGGAGCCGTCCTTCCGGAAGGGCTCGAACTCGGGGCTGCGGGCGGACTTCGTGAAGAAGGCCCAGCCCTGCGGTGCGACGGTGACGGCCACGGGCTTGACCGCCGCCTGCCCCGGCAGGGACAGCGCGTTCTTCGGCAACTGCGTCTGGGCCACGTACAGGATCACGGCGGCACACAGGAAGGCGGTCACCCGGAGCCACGCGCGGGGCACCTCCACCGTCTGACGGCCCGACACCGTGACCCGGCCGCCCCTGAGCGGGGAATCCTTCCACCACATACTCTTCTTCGTCTCTCCATGGGTTCCGGAAGCGAGTGCCGGTCCCGGGCCCCGGCCGGAGGTCCGCCGGGGCCCGGAACCACGACCCGCCGTTGGGCCTGGTCGCCGGGGTCAGATGGTGCGCAGCACCGTGGTCAGCCCTGCCACGAGTTCGTCCCTGGACAGCGTCTCCATCGGTGCCGGCTCCCGGACCACGACGTTGATGACGGCCGCGGCGTTGATGAAGAAGCCTCCGGTCGCCACGGCGACCACCACGGCCGCCACCGCCACGGCCACGACGACGGCCGCGCAGGCGCCCTGGTCGGTGGGGGCCTGCCCGCTCCCGCTGGAGATGCCGACCAGCACCCGCGAGAGTTCGGTCATCGTCTGGTCGACGAGTCTGGGGTCGCCGCTGCGCGCCTTCTGCGAGAAGTCGGCGAATATTCCCGGGGACTTCCGCTCGATCTTCGTGATCAGCTCCGCCACGGCACGGAGGGCCTTGGGGTTGTCGTTCACCCCCTGATCGACTCCGCTGAGCTTCCCCTCGGCCGCGAGCTTCGCGGCGACCGGCCCCTGAGCGAAGAAGAGCCCGGCGAAGAGCTGCCGGCCGTCCTCGGCGGCCGGCAGCTCCGTCTTCTGCGCGGCCGCCGGACCGGCCGTCACAGCAGCCGTATCCGCCTTCGTGGGAGCCGCGTTGGCGTTGCCGATGGTCGTGAACGCCGCGGTGCCGGCCACCGCCGCGGCCGCGATCACACTCACTGTTCGCCCATAGCGCTTCACAGATCGTTCCTTTCGAAAGGGACATGTTGACCTTGTGCGAGACGGCGCAATCTTTTCGACTGCTCCACAGCGGTACAAGGTCAGTTCCCGGTCGCAGGCGCGTGGAGTTTCCAGCCATATTCGGCTGTCGGGCCGCCAAGGGGCCGTGAACACAGGGAAAGAGCGCTGCCAGGGGCTTTGTCGCCACCTCACGGCGTTTTCCGTCAATTCAGCAGGCGGGAAATGGCCATTGATGGACAGAGAATCCGGAACGCCACCGAGGACGGGCGCGCGTCGATCCACCACGCGGCATGCGTCGTGGCGGTTCCCGGCGACGGCCGGTTCTTTTCGGTGTCCCGGGTTACGGGGTCGGCGGCCGGTGCCCGTACCAGCGCAGGTCGTCCTCCAGCTGGGCGGCCAGGGCGATCAGGCGCTCCTCGCCACGGGAGGGGCCCAGCAGCTGGGCGCCGACGGGCAGGCCGGAGCGGGTGAAGCCGGCCGGGACGTTGATGCCGGGCCAGCCGAGGACGTTCCACGGCCAGGCGTAGGGGCAGGCGGCGGCCATGGTGACGTCGGTGCGCCAGGCGCCGAGCCGGTCGAAGGTGCCGATACGGGGCGGGGGCGCGGCGGTCGTCGGGGTGAGGAGGACGTCGTACGAGTCGAAGAGGGCGCCGATCCGGTGGTGCTGGCGTACCTCGCGGGCGCGGGCCGCCCGCACCACCCGGCCGCCGAGCCGCGTCCCGGTCCGCAGGGCGCTGCGGGTGCGGGGGTCGAGGAGGGCCGGTTCGGGGTGGCGGGCGGCGAATTCGGCGATGCCGGCGGTGGCGCGGGGCACGAAGGTGAGGCCGATCAGTCCGTACCGGGGGCGGGCCTCCTCGACGTGGTGGCCGAGCCGGGCCAGGGTCTCGGCGAGAGCGGCGACGGCCCGGCGCACCTCGGGGTCAGGTCCGGCGCCGGTGAGGGTGAGCGGGGGCCGCCAGGCGAGGGCGATGCGGAGGCGGCCCGGGTCGCGGCGGGCGGCGTCGGAGGCGCGGACGGCGGGCGGGCGGTGGAAGTCGTCGGGATGCGCGCCTGCCGCCGCGTCCAGCAGGAGCGCGGCGTCGGCCACCGTACGGGCGAGCGGGCCGTTGACGGTGAGGCCCTGGAAGGCGTCGTGGTGCGGGTGGACGGAGACCCGGCCGCGCTGGGGCTTGATGCCGACGAGGTGGGTCCAGGCGGCGGGGATACGGACGGACCCGGCGCCGTCCGAGCCGAGGGCGGCGGGGACGAGCCCGGCCGCGACGGCTGCGGCCGATCCGCCGGAGGAGCCGCCAGGGGTGTGGGCGGTGTTCCAGGGGTTGCGGGTGGCGCCGAAGGCGGGGCCCTCGGTGAACGGCCACTGGCCCAGCTCGCAGGAGTTGGTCTTGCCGACGATGACGGCCCCGGCGGCGCGCAGCCTGCGGACCGCCTCGCTGTCGGTGGTGGCCGGGGGCCGTTCGCCGTCACAGCCGAAGTGGGTGGGCAGACCCGCCACATCGGTGTCGTCCTTGACGGCGACCGGGACGCCGAGCAGCGGCAGCCGCTCCCCCGCCGCCAGCCTGCGGTCGGCGTCGGCGGCCTCCGCGAGGGCTGCCTCGGCCCGCAGATGGCGGAAGGCGTTGAGGGTGGGCTGCGCGGCCTCGATCCGGGCGAGGGCGTCGGCGACGAGGGCGGTGGAGGTGGTGGCGGAGTCGGCGAGCAGGCGGGCGCTCTCCGCGAGGCCGGGCACCGGCGCCGGACGCGGGGACCGCTGGACGCTCTCGGGGTGGTGGGCATGCCCGGCGTGCGGGGGCTGCGATCGTACGGCCGGGCCGGTCTGCTCGGTGGGCTCCGCTGAGGACATGGGCGTGCCGCCTCCCTCGTGGCCGCGGGGTCGGCCGGTCGTCCCGGCGGACCACACGTACTTACTGGAGGGTAACGAGAGGAGGCGGCACGCTCAACCGTGCCGGCCGCTCCGGCTGCCACGGCGCTACGGGCCTACGGCCCCTGCGTCACGGGCGGACGTGGATCTCGCCGATGCCCGTGCCGATCTTCCCGCAGTGCGCGGTGGACTGGCCCGACTCGCCGGGCCGCACCGTGACGCGGTCGCCGTCGACGTCCGGTGCCCAGCCGCAGACCAGGTGGACCCAGAAGGTCTGCGTCTGGCTCCCGTTGTTGCGGCAGAGCGCGAAGCCCGTGTACTCGTCGATGGCGTGCTTACCGGTCTGGCAGGAGAGGCCCGGCGGGATCGCGGTCGGCGCGGCGGCCGGCTTCGCGGTCGCCGAGGTGACCGGGATCGCCAGCGCGAGCGCCGTCGACACGACGGCGAGCACCCGCAGGACGGACCGGGACCGCGCCCCCGTGGCCGCGCCACCCTTGCTCCTCGTCCCCGTGAACAGGTTCATGGTTCTCCTTCGTGGAAGTGCCTGCGCGTGCGTGACGCCCGTTGTGCGTCCGTACACGGGATCCCGAGCGGGATCGCCGCAGCTCTGCCCACGCTCCGTGGTCGAAAACATCGTGGTACTTCACTCTCCGTACACGCGCCGGGCGGGGTCTCCCCTCCCGTCGTACGCTCGAATGTGCCGGTCACTCCGGTTCGCACGCCCTGACCGGGGCCTTTTCGAGGAGGCGACGTGAGCGGACACCGTTGGGCCGCACGGGCGGCAGCGGGCGCGGCGGCCGTCGCTCTCACCGTGACGGGTGGCGCGGTCGCGCAGGCTGACGACGACACCGCCTCGCTCACCGCCGAGCAGATCGCGGACCGCTCACGCGACGCCCTGCTCGGGGTCTCGTCGCTGCACCTGAGCGCCCGGGGCGATCTCGGCGGGGGCGGCGGCGACCGGATGAGCCTCGACCTGACACTCGACCGGGAGGGCAACTGCGCGGGCGGGGTCGACATGGGCGAGAAGGGTTCCGTGGAGATCGTGAAGCGCGCCGACGATGTCTGGCTGAAGCCGGACAAGGCGTTCTGGGAGACCCATGTCCCGATCGGCGGCTCCACCTTCGACACGATCCTCGACGGCCGCTACATGAAGGCGAAGGCCGACGACCCCCGGCTGCTGACGGTGACCGAGGTGTGCGATCTCGACACCTTCCGCGAGCTGATCACGGACAACCCCGACGCCACCGGGAGCGGCACGCTGACGAAGGGCCGGGAGACCGAGGTGGACGGCACGCCCGTCATCCCGGTGACCCGCACCCAGGGGAACGAGCGGCTGACGGTGGACGTCGCCACCGAGGGCGAGCCGTACCCGGTGCGGATCACCGTGCGAGGGGCGGACGAGGAGGGGACCGTGAGCTTCTCCGGCTTCGGCCGGCCGGTGCCCGCCGGGACTCCTGCGGCGTCCGAGACGGTGGATGTGACGGCGCTGCTGGGCCGCAGCGTGAAACCGGTGTGACGGCCCTGCCGGGCCGCGGCATCACACCGGCATGAGCACCGGTGCGGACGGCGGCGCGGCGGTACACACGTCGACCGGCGCAGTAGGCGCCCGTCCCCAAAGCGGGTCCTCCCAGGAATGCTCAGCCGAGCATCGGGATGATGTCGGAGCCGTAGGCGTCGATGGTGCCCTCCCTGCGGTCGTGCATGGCGTAGACGGCGAACTGGTCGACGCCGAGGTCGCGGAGGTGCCGCACCTTCTCGACGTGGGCCTCGGGCGGGCCGAGGAGGCAGAAGCGGTCGATGATCTCGTCGGGGACGAAGGCGGTGTCGGGGTTGCCGGTGCGCCCGTGGTGGGAGTAGTCGTAACCCTGCCGGTCCTTGATGTACGCCGTCAGCTCCTCGGGGACCATCGAGGAGTGCTCGCCGTACCTGGCGACCAGGTCGGCCACGTGGTTGCCGACCATGCCGCCGAACCAGCGGCACTGGTCCCTGGCGTGGGCCAGCGCCTGCGGGGAGTCGTCCGCGGTGACGTACGCGGGGGCCGCCACGCAGATCGTCAGGGCGTCCGGGTCGCGGCCGGCGTCCACGGCGGCCTGCCGGACCGCCTTGATCATCCACTCGGTGAGGAAGGGGTCGGCGAGCTGGAGGATGAACCCGTCCGCCTTCTGCCCGGCCAGGGCCAGGGCCTTCGGCCCGTACGCCGCCATCCACACCGGCAGCCGCCCGTCCTTCACCCACGGGATCCGCACCGGCTGGCCGTCGACCTCGGCCTCACGGCCCTCCGCCAGGTCCCGGATGGCATCGATGGACTCCCCCAGCCGGGCCAGCGTGTTGGGCCGGCGGCCCGCGACGCGCATCGCGGAGTCGCCGCGCCCGATCCCGCACACCGTGCGGTTGCCGTACATGTCGTTGAGGGTGGCGAAGGTGGAGGCGGTGACCTCCCAGGTGCGGGTGCCCGGGTTGGTGACCATCGGGCCGACGATCATCCGGTCCGTGTGCTCCAGGATGCGGCTGTAGATGACGAACGGCTCCTGCCAGAGCACCGCCGAGTCGAAGGTCCAGCCGTAGCGGAAGCCGTTCCGTTCGGCGCGGCGCATCAGGCCGACGACGGCGGAGGCGGGCGGGTCGGTCTGGAGGACGAGTCCGAAGTCCATGCGGGATCTCCTAGTCGAGGTACTGACAGGTGGCACGGGGGGTGTACATGCCGTGTCCGGCGCGCCCGGTGAACTTCCTTCCTTCGAGGACGAGTTCACCGCGCGAGAGCACGGTCTCGACCTGACCGGTGATCCGCTTCCCCTCGTACGCCGAGTAGTCGACGTCCATGTGGTGCGTCTCGGCGGAGAGGGTCTGCTCGGCCTGCGGGTCGTAGACGACGATGTCCGCGTCGGCGCCCGGGGCGATGGTGCCCTTCTTCGGGTAGAGGCCGAACATCCGGGCCGGGGAGGCGCAGGCGATCTCGATCCAGCGGCGGCGGGTGATGTGGCCGTCCACGACGGCCTGGTGCAGCAGGTCCATGCGGTGCTCCACGCCCGGCATCCCGTTGGGGATCTTGGAGAAGTCGCCGCGCCCCATCTCCTTCTGGCCGGAGAAGCAGAACGGGCAGTGGTCGGTGGAGACGACCTGGAGCTCGTTGTTCCGCAGCCCCCGCCACAGCACCTCCTGGTGCTCCTTGGGGCGCAGCGGCGTGGAGCAGACGTACTTGGCGCCCTCGAAGTCGGGCTCGGCGAGGTTGTCGGTGGAGAGGAACAGGTACTGCGGGCAGGTCTCGCCGAAGACCGGGAGCCCCTTGTGGCGGGCGGCGGCGATCTCGGCGACGGCCTCGTCGGCGGAGACGTGGACGACGTAGAGGGGCGAGCCCGCCACCCGGGCGAGCTGGATCGCGCGGTGGGTGGCCTCGGCCTCCAGGGCGACCTTGCGGACGTCTCCGTGGTAGCGGGGGTCGGTGCGGCCGGCGGCGAGCGCCTGTTCGACCAGGACGTCGATCGCGATGCCGTTCTCCGCGTGCATCATGATCAACCCGCCGTTGCCGGAAGCCTGTTGCATGGCGCGCAGGATCTGGCCGTCGTCGGAGTAGAAGACGCCCGGGTACGCCATGAACAGCTTGAAGGACGTGACGCCTTCGGCGACGAGGCGGTCCATCTCCTTGAGCGAGGACGGGTTCACGTCGGCGAGGATCATATGGAAGGCGTAGTCGATGGCGCAGTTGCCGTCGGCCTTGGCGTACCAGGCGTCCAGCCCTTCGCGCAGGGACTTCCCCACGCTCTGGATCGCGAAGTCCACGATGGTGGTGGTCCCGCCCCAGGCGGCGGCGCGGGTGCCGGTCTCGAAGGTGTCGGCGGCGTACGTCCCGCCGAACGGCATCTCCATGTGGGTGTGCGCGTCGACACCGCCCGGGATGACGTACTTGCCGGTGGCGTCGATCCTCCGGTCGGCGCTCCAGGACTCCGCGGCGTCGGTGCCGTGGGCGGCGAGCGCGGCGACGCGGCCGCCCTCGACGAGGACGTCGGCGTGGATCTCGTCGGACGCGGTGATGACCAGACCACCGTGGATGACGGTGCGGCTCATGGGTACCTCCTCGCTGGGGCGGTACGGGGGCCCTGCACAGGCCCCCGTACGGAGCTCGGTCGGCGCTCGGACGGTGCTGGGTGAGCGGTCGTGCTGTGCGGTGATGTGCCGTGTGTGCTGGATCAGCGCCCGTGCGTCATCCGGTCGGCGCTCGTACGCTGTTTCGGTCGGCGCTCTTACGTCGGGCTCAGTCGGCGGCGCGCAGGGCGTCGGCGAGCACCGACGCGCCCTCCTCGGCCTCGGCGACGGTCAGGGTCAGGGGCGGGGCGATCCGCAGCACGCTGGTGTTGTGTCCACCGCCCTTGCCGATGAGCAACCCGCCCGCGCGTGCCGCTTCGAGGACGGCCGCGGCCGCCTCCGGGTTGGCCTCGTCCGTGCCGGGCTTCACCAGTTCGATGCCGATCATCAGGCCCCGGCCGCGCACTTCGCGTACGGCGCCGGAACCGGCCGCGACCCCCCGCAGCCTCTCGATGAGGAGCCCGCCCACGCGCCTCGCGTTGCCCTGGAGGTCGTGCTCCAGGTGGTACGAGAGGTTGGCGAGCCCGGCCGCCATGGTGACGGGTGAACCGCCGAACGTGGAGATGGAGTTGGCGTCCAGGCAGTTCATCACCTCCGCGCGGGCGACGACTCCGCCGATGGACATGCCGTTGCCGATGCCCTTGGCGAAGGTGAGGATGTCCGGCGGGCCGTGCTCGGCGTGCGCCTGCCAGCCCCAGAAGTGTTCACCGGTACGGCCCCAGCCGGTCTGCACCTCGTCGGAGATCCACAGGATGCCGTGCCGGTCCAGGACTTCGCGGAACGCGGCGAACAGCCCGTCGGGCGGTGAGGTGAAGCCGCCGACGCCCTGGATGGGTTCCGCGATCAGTGCCGCGGCCTCCCGGGTGTGCCCGAGGAGGTCCTCCAGATCGGCGACGCACGCCCGGATGAACCGCTCGTCGCTCAGCTCGGCGTACGGGCCCCGGGTGCGGACGCCCCCGTGGACGTACAGCGTCTGCAACGGGGAGAGACTCGTCGGCGACCAGGCGTGGTTGCCGGTGATGGAGACCGCCGAGAACGAGCGGCCGTGGTAGCTGTTGCGCAGCGCGAGGATCTGGTTGGAGCCCCGGTACGCGGTGGCGAGCAGGAGCGCGGTGTCGTTCGCCTCGGTGCCCGAGGTGGTGAAGAAGACCCGGGCGTCGGGGATGCCGGAGAGGGTGGCGATCCGCTCGGCCAGCTCCACCATGGGGCGGTTGAGGTAGAGCGTGGAGGAGTGGATGATCCGCCCGGCCTGCTCGGAGACCGCCTTGGTGACCTCGGGCAGGGCGTGGGCGGTCATGGTGGTGAGGATGCCGCCGAAGAAGTCCAGATAGCGGTTGCCGTCGGCGTCCCAGACGTACCGGCCCTCACCGTGGGTGAGTTCGATGGGGTGGCGGTAGTAGAGGGCCAGCCACTCGGGGCTGACGGCGAGGTGGCGTTCGTACAGTCCGCTCACGGCTCCACCAGCCCGTCGTAGGCGTCGGGCCTGCGGTCCCGGTAGAAGGCCCACTGCTGGCGGACTTCGTCGATCAGGCCGAAGTCCAGGTCGCGGACGAGGAGTTCCTCCTCCTGGTCGCTGGCGACGTCGCCGACGAACTGGCCGCGCGGGTCGACGAAGTAGCTGGTGCCGTAGAAGTCGTTGTCGCCGTACTCCTCCTGGCCGACCCGGTTGATCGCGGCGACGAAGTATTCGTTGGCGACGGCGGACGCGGGCTGTTCCAACTGCCAGAGGTAGCCGGAGAGGCCGCGTGAGGTGGCGGACGGGTTGTAGACCAACTGGGCTCCGTTGAGTCCGAGTTGGCGCCAGCCTTCGGGGAAGTGCCGGTCGTAGCAGATGTAGACGCCGACCTTGCCGACGGCGGTGTCGAAGACCGGCCAGCCGGCATTGCCGGGCTTGAAGTAGAACTTCTCCCAGAACCCCTTGACCTGCGGGATGTGGTGCTTGCGGTACTTGCCGAGGTAGGAGCCGTCGGCGTCGATCACGGCGGCGGTGTTGTAGTAGAAGCCGGACTGTTCGAGCTCGAAGACCGGGACGACGATCACCATGCCGGTCTCGCGGGCGAGGTCCTGCATCCTGCGTACGGTCGGGCCGTCCGGGACCGGCTCGGCCCAGCGGTAGTGCTCGGGGTCCTGGACCTGGCAGAAGTAGGGGGCGTTGAACACCTCCTGGAACCCGATGATCTTCGCCCCTTGCCGGGCGGCCTCGCGCGCATGGTCCTCATGCTTGGCGATCATGGATTCGGTGTCGCCGGTCCAGGTCGCCTGGACGAGTGCGGCGCGTACGACGTGGGACATGAGCTGCTCCTTCGACGCGGCGTCAGAGAGCCTCTACGCGTTTTCTACGCACGTAGATCGGTGCATGGATGGAGAACGTAAGCCCCTCCGTCCGGCGGGGCAAGACCATCGCCGTGAACCGGCTGAGTCGATCATGTTTCGCACCCGAGCGGTCCACACCGTTCACGGTACGCATCACTCCTGGCACGCGCGGCGCGTCGCGAGGATCCGCGACGGAGTTGCCCTGAAGCGGGCTCCAGCTCTTAGCCTCCGAGCGTCGACGGGCAGGAGGTCATGCGCGCCCTCGACGACCTCGTCCGGAGCGGCAAGGTGCTGTACGTCGGGGTGTCCGACTGGCCCGCCTGGGAGATCGCCCAGGCCGGTACGGTCGCCGAGCTGCGCGGCTGGGCGCCGTTCACCGGGTCGCAGCTGCGCTACAGCCTGCTGGAGCGCACTCCGGAGCGTGAACTGCTCCCGCAGGCCCGCGCGTTCGACCAGGCCTTCTTCGCCTGGAGCCCGCTCGCCCGGGGCCGCCTGACGGGCCGCCGGAAGGAGGCCGCGGCCGGTGTGGCGGACGAGGCGGAGCTGCGCGCCCGGGAGACCGTGCGGCCGTGGTCGAGATCGCCCGGGAAGGCGGCTGGAGCCCGGCCGCCGTGGCGCTGGCCTGGCTGCGCGGGCGCCCGGGCAACATCGTCCCGCTCCTCGGCCCGTCCACCCCGGACCAGCTCACCGATGCCCTCGGCCGCCTGGACGTGGAGCTGGATGTGGACGCCGTGGACCGGCTGGACACGGTGAGCGGGGTGCCGCTGGGCTTCCCGCACGACTTCCTGCGGGACGAGGGGGTGCGCGAGACGGTGTACGGGGACCGCTGGGCGGCCATCGAGGACCGGCGCTCCACTTATCGGCGTAGGACCTCCGAGGTGCTCTGAGCCCTGCCCGGCCGGGAGACCCTGACCGGCCGGGGCAGGCCCGGATGCCGTCTCACACCCCCGGCACCCCCGCCACCCGCAGCGCGTGCACCAGGTCCCACTCCCGCTCCACCGACACCTCGCGGGCCGCCGCCAGCAGCGCGGGCAGGACGCGGTCCCCGCCGTCGCCCGCGATCTCGGCCGCCTCCTGCGGCGTACGTACGCGGACGAAGGCGCCGAGCAGCGCCCGCGCCTCGCCCTCGCGGCCCGCGCCGTCCAGGGCGAGGACCGCCTCGGCCACCTCGGCGGCGGGCCTGGCCACCCCCTGCCGGAGCAGCAGCCCGCAGTCCTCGTCCCGGCCCGCCGCGGCCAGCGCCCCGGCCGCAGCCGCGAACCCGGCGGGCGGCAGCGAGGACGCCTCCCAGAGCAGGGTCGTCCAGTCGGCGGCGAGGCCGGCCCGGTAGAGGGCGACCGCGAGCACCGGCAGCCGGGGCGCGGGCCAGGCCGCGACCTCGCAGAGCACGACATGGGCCTCGCCGCTGCGCCCCTCCGCCCGCAGCCGGACCAGTCGGGCGACGGCGGCGGCCACGGCCTCCCCGGCCTCCGGGTCCGGCAGAGCGGCCGGGACCGGGGCCTTCCCCTCCGCCTCCGCGGGCCCGCCGCCGAACCGGGCGCCGCGCGGGGCCGAGCCACCCGCCGGCGGGGGCGCGGGGAGGGGCGAGGGGGCGTACCCCGCCTCCTCCTCGTCGTCCACGTCGAGACCGGCGAACCGGGCGCCGCCCGGCTTCCTCCGCCGGGGCGCGGGGGCGGATCTGCGGGACCGGGAACGCCCGGGGGGCGGTTCGGAGGCCGCCGGGGCGGGCTCGGCCACGGGCTCCGCCATGGACTCCGTTACCGGCTCCGCGACGGCCTGCGACACCTCCGGCGCCTCCACGACTTCCTGCGGCGGGTGCTCCGACGCCCGCCACGCCGGCCCCTCGGAGCCCCGGCGCGTCGAGCCGCGCGGACCGGTGTGCCGGTCCGGACCAGCCCCGGCCCTCGGCTGCGGAACCGTCACCGCCGCCAGCCGCTTGCGCAGCTCCACGCATCTGGCCGAGGCGCGCCGATGGTCGTCGTGCGCCCAGGCCAGCGCCTCCGGGTCGGCCGGGTCGCCGCCCGGAGCCGCCCCGGCCGTGCGCAGCCGCTCGGCGGCTCGCCCCTGCTCGCGAATCATCAACTCCAGCCGGTGGAGCAGCTCCTGGCGCCCGCCGGGCCGCCGGTCGTGGGCGGCCGCGGAGGCGGAGTACAGCGCGGCGGCCCGTACCGAGACCTGCTCGGCGAAGTACGCGCCGTGGACCTCGGCCAGGTCGGCGAGCAGGGACTCCACGACGTCCCAGGGTGGTATCTCCACCCCGTCGAGGCAGGACCGCATCCCCTGGGGGTCGCGCCGGACGAACACCCCGTACCACCCGCGTCCGGGGTCGAGTCGTGCGGTCAGTTCCTGTAGGTACTGCGCGAACGTGCCTACATCCAGAGCATTCTGATGCACCGTCATCGTCGCCCTCGCCGACTGTCGACTGGAGCCTTCCAGTCCGCAGGCATTCGACCGCAGATGTGTTACGGGACGGCTACGCCCAGCTTTCGTCCACGCTGCGCCGGGCGCACGGGGGCCGACGCCGTGCGCCCCCGTACGCGATCGACGGCCGGGCCCGGAACCCATACACGATCGGCGGTCGGGCTCAGAAAGTGACGGCGATCCCGGTGTGCGGGCGCTTGCCGAAGCGGGCGATGGTGGCGGGCCGGTCGATGAGCCAGAACTTCCAGGTGTACTTGCGGGTCAGCAGCTTGCGCACCTGGCGGGTCTCGTCCGCGTCGAGGAGGCGTGCGGTTCCCTCGGCGCTCGGGGCCCCCTCGGCGATCCCGCCGCGTACGTCGCAGACGGTGACGACCACGTCGGTGTTGTTGCGGAGCCGCTTCACCTTCCATGAGTCGGAGCGGGTCCACACGTACAGCACCTCCCCCTCGGCCGCCGCCCATACGGGCGTGGCGACGGGCGTGCCGTCCTTACGGTAGGTGGTCAGGCTGACGTACTCGCTGCGCGCGAAGTCCTGGAGAGTCACGGACGCGACCCTACGCATCGCGCGCCCGCTACGCGATCAGGGGTACGACCGCCGGCTCGGCAGGCTCCAGGGCGCAGCGGCCGAGCAGCTCGTCCATGGAGAGGCCGAGCGCTCCGGCGAGCGCGGCGACCGTGAAGAAGGCGGGGGTGGGGGCGCGGCCGGTCTCGATCTTGCGGAGGGTCTCGGCGGAGATCCCGGCGCTCGCCGCGACGGCGACCATGCTGCGCTCCCCGCGCGCCTCACGGAGCAGACGGCCGAGCCGTTCGCCGCGGAGGCGCTCTTCAGGGGTGAGTGGGGTGCGGACCATGGACCCACCCTACTACGGTTCACCATTTTTATACCGTCATTACTATACCGCTTCGACCGGTATAGTAATGGGCATGGTGCACATCAAGACAGACACATCCATCGAAGCCATGCGTGAGTCCGGACGCGTCGTCGCGCGCATCCTGGCCCGCGCCCAGGAAGTCGCGGCCATCGGCGTGACACCGCGCGAGCTGGACGAGGCGGCGCGCGAGGTGCTGCGCGAGGCGGGGGCCTCCTCACCGTTCCTGAACTACAAGCCGCACTTCGCGCCCACCCCGTTCCCGGCCGTCATCTGCGTCTCCGTGAACGACGCGGTCGTCCACGGCATCCCCTCAGCCGAGCCGCTGCGCGACGGCGACCTGGTCAGCGTGGACGCGGGCGCCCTCCTCGGCGGCTGGGCGGGCGACGCGGCGGTCAGCTTCACCGTCGGCGAGGCCCGCCCCGCCGACACCGAACTGATCGACGCGGCCACCACCGCCCTGGAGGCGGGCATCGCGGCGGCGGTCGTCGGCAACCGGATCGGCGACATCGCCCACGCGATCGGCACCGTCTGCCGCAAGGCGGGCTACGGCATCCTCGACGGGTACGGCGGTCACGGCATCGGCCGTTCGATGCACGAGGACCCGTCCGTGCCGAACGAGGGACGGCCGGGGCGCGGTATGCCGCTGCGCCACGGGATGGTCCTCGCGATCGAGCCCATGCTGCTCGCCGGCGGCCTCGACGAGTTCCGCCACGACCAGGACGGCTGGACGCTGCGGACGACCGACGGCAGCCGGGCCGCCCACGCCGAGCACACGGTGGCGATCACGAAGGACGGCCCGCGCGTCCTCACCGCCCTCTGAACAGCCCGCTCAGCAGGCTCAGCGTCCGACGAACGCCCTCGCCAGCTCCTCGCCCCGGCTCTCCGCCTTGGCGCGGCTCTCGATCGGTGAGATGCGGGAGTCCTTGAACGCGATGTACGTGACACCGGACGCGACCCCGCCGGTCGTCGGGTGGGGATCGATGGACAGCTCCTCCGCCAGCGCGTACGACCCCTCGCCGATGATCCCGGTGGGCCCGGTGTCGCCGATGACGGCGTACCGCACCTGGCCCTTGTGGATCACCGCGACGACGCTGCCGCCGGTCAGCCCGGACTTCCGGTAGTCCCAGATCCGGCCCGGCGCCGGCACGACCACGAACGGCAGCCGGGCCGAGTCCAGCGGTTTGCCGCGCGAGGTCTGGAACGCGGTCTGCGACTGGAAGTACGGGTCGGTCTCCGGGTTGCAGACCTTGGTCCTCCGGCCGTCGCAGTCGATGTCCATGTCCGCCTTCCAGAACACGGCGTCCGTGGTGCCGCAGACAGGGACGGTGGCCTTCGGGCTGTTGGCGTCCGTACGGTACCTGCCCCGCGAGATCTGCCGGCAGGAGCGGACCTCGGCGAGCAGTTCCTCCGCGCTCACCGGCGCGTCCGCGAGGCCACCCGGGGCTGACCCCGCCCGGGCGTCCGGCGGTGTGTCGGATACGGGGACGTCGGCGGTGGCGGGCAGGGCCGCCGGGCCGAGCAGGGCGGCGGCGCAGGCGGTGGAGGTGGCGACGGTCAGAGCGAACGTTCGGGTGCGCATCGTGGGGGACGGACCTTCCAGTCGACCGGAGGGACCCGTACGGCCCCTCCTTGCGCCGGCGCGGGATCTCCGGCTCTCCCCTCCCCCGGCGGCGGTGCCGGTCGCAGGCGGTGCGTCCGCGTACGGCCGGCCCCGCCGCCGCTGCTTCATGAGGCCGGGTCAGCTCCTGCCGCCCGGCTGCACCACCATGGCCGAGCCGCCGCCGCGCCGCACCTTTTCCGCCGCTGCCAGCCAGCGGCCGTCGGGGAGCCGCTGTACGCCGGTGGCGGCACCGATCTCCGGGTTCTGCCGGAAGACGTGACCCAGCGCTTCGAGCTCGGCGCGGACCGGGCTGTTCCACAGGTCCGGCTCGATCTCGGTGGCCGCCGCGTTGCGCTGGCTGGCGCGGGGCGCGGCGATCGCGTCGACGAGCGGGAGTCCGCGGTCCAGGTGGCCGGTGAGGGACTGGAGCACGGTGGTGATGATCGTGGCGCCGCCCGGTGAGCCGAGCGCGAGGACCGGCTTGCCGTCCTTGAGCACGATGGTCGGGGACATCGACGAGCGGGGCCGCTTGCCCGGACCCGGGAGGTTGGGGTCGTGCACGGCCGGGTTGGCCGGGGCGAAGGAGAAGTCGGTCAGCTCGTTGTTGAGGAGGAAGCCGCGGCCGGGGACCGTGATGGCGCTGCCGCCGGTGGATTCGATGGTCAGCGTGTACGAGACGACGTTGCCCCACTTGTCGGCGGTCGTGAGGTGGGTGGTGTTCTCCCCCTCGAACGTCGTCGGCGCCGCCGTGCCACCGCTTCCGCAGCGGGCCGGGTTGCGTGGGTCACCGGGCGCCACCGGGCTGGTCAGCACCGCGTCGTCCTTGATCAGGCATCCGCGCGCGTCGGCGAACCGCCGGCTCAGCAGCTCCTTCGTGGGGACGTCCTCGAAGGCCGGGTCGCCCACCCAGCGCCCCCGGTCGGCGAAGGCGATCCGGCTCGCCTCGATGAGCCGGTGGAGGTAGCGGGCCTGGCTCGCCCGTGAGAGGTCGGTGGGCTCCAGCATGTTGAGCGCCTGGCCCACGGTCGTACCGCCGGACGAGGAGGGTGCCATGCCGTAGACGTCCAGGCCCCGGTAGCCGACCTTGGTCGGGCTCTGCTTGAGCGTGCGGTACGAGGAGAGGTCCCTGCGGGTCAGATCGCCGGGGCGGACGTTCCGGGTCGCCTGCGGGTCGACGGGCGGCTTGCGGACCGTACGGACGATGTCGTCCGCCAACTCGCCCCGGTACAGCTCCCCGACGCCCTTGCGGCCGAGCTTCTCGTAGGTGCGGGCCAAGTCGGGGTTCTTGAACACCGATCCCACGACGGGCAGTTCACCGCCCGGCAGGAACAGCTTCGCGGAGGCCGGGAAGTCGGCGAACCGGGCCTGGTTGGAGGCCGTCTGCGAGCGGAAGGTGTCGTCCACCACGAAGCCGTCCCGCGCCAGGCGTTCGGCCGGTTTCAGCAGCGTACGAAGGGACGTGGAGCCCCACGCGTCGAGTGCGCGCTCCCAGGTGGCGGGGGTGCCGGGGGTGCCGACGGAGAGACCGCTGGTGACGCCCTCCTCGAACGGGATGGGCTTGCCGTTCTCCAGGAAGAGGGAGGCGTCGGCGCTGCGGGGTGCGGTCTCGCGGCCGTCGATGGTCTGGACGGTGCGCTTCCTGGCGTCGTAGTGGACGAAGTAGCCCCCGCCGCCGATGCCCGCCGAGTACGGCTCCGTCACACCCAGCGCCGCGGCGGTCGCCACGGCCGCGTCCACCGCGTTGCCGCCCTTGCGCAGCACCTCGATCCCGACCGCCGAGGCGTCCCGGTCGACACTGGCCACCGCTCCCCCGTACCCCACCGCCACCGGGGACTTGGGCGGGGCCGGTGGCTTGTGGGCGGGCTGGGCGGAGCCCGCGGGGGCGGCGGCCCCGAGGGAGGCGACCACGGCGAGGGCGGCCACTGTCGAGATGTTCCGGCCGACGGAACGGCGCATACGAACCTCCAGTCAACGGATCTCCGCGCAGGCTAGCCCGCGGGCACCCGGATCGTCAGGACCGCCTCGAACGGTTACCCGAATGACCGATAACATGCCCGGCCATGACGGACGACGTGCGCAACATCGTGCTGGGCGTGATAGCCGCCGGGGTCAGCGGAACGCTGGGCTGGCTGGCCCGTACCTACCTCCTGCGGCGCAAGCTCCGCCGTAAGCAGGCGTTCTTCGGCCTGCCGTCCCACTCCGAGTGCCTGCTCGTCGTCAACCGGTACGCGGGAGCCGAGGGGTCCGTGCACCGGTACGACGTGTTCGCGCTGCTGGAGCTCTCCGCGCTGATCAAGGACTGCGCGGGCAACGCGCAGATCGTCACGCACGACGTGGCACAGCAGGGCTTCGGGGAGCGCACGGAGTTCTGTGTCGGCGGACCGACGTCCAACCAGCGGATGGCGGCCCACCTGCGGACCCTGCTCCCCGGTGTGAGGATCAACACCGACCCGGACCCCGGCCCGGACCAGGTCGCCTTCCAGATCGGCTCGGAGCGCTACCGGCTGGAGCCGGGCATCGCGGAGTACGTTCTGCTCGCCAGGCTGACAGGTGGTCAGGACGCGCGCCCGGTCTTCCTGTTCTGCGGACAGCGGGCCATCACCAACCAGGCGGCGACCCGTTACGTGTCGCGCCACCACGAGAAGCTGCTGCGCAAGCACGGCAACAAGTCGTTCGCGCTGCTGCTGAAGGTGGTCAACTCCCAGGCGTACGGCCCCGATGTGGTGGAGGTCGTCGGCGATGTGACGCGTGCGGCACAGACGCCGGAGCCGGCGGCGCCCCCCGCCTCCCACCGGGCGGGGAGCTGAGTGCTCGCGCCGGTCGATCAGCTCGGCAGGCCGCCGTTGATCTCGACGACCTGGCCGGTGATGTAGGCGGCGCGGTCCGAGACCAGGAAGGAGACCAGGTCGGCGACCTCCTGCGGGGTGCCGGCCCGGCCGAGCGGGATGCTCCTGAGGTGGCGTTCGGCGACCTCGGCCGGCAGGCCGGCCGTCATGTCGGTGGAGATCAGGCCGGGCGCGACGACGTTGGCGCGGATGCCGTAGCGCCCGCACTCCCGGGCCAGGGAGCGGGTGAAGCCGATGATCCCGGCCTTGGAGGCCGCGTAGTTGGTCTGGCCCGCGCTGCCGTGCACCCCGGCGATGGAGGAGAGCGTGACGACGGCTCCCCGGCGGCGGCGCATCAGCGGGTAGACGGCGGCCCGGCAGACGTTGTAGGTGCCGTCGAGGTTGGTGCCGATGACCGAGCGCCACTCCTCCTCCGCCATCAGGGCGAGCGGCCGGTCCCGGGTGATACCGGCCGAGGTGACGACGGCCGCCAGCGGGCCGAGTTCGGCCTCGGCCGCGGCGACGAACTCCTTGACCTGCGCGGCATCGGCGACGTCGACCGGCCGGTGGAGGACCCGGGCCCCGGCCTTCTCGGCGATCAGGGCCGCTTGCCGGGCGGCCTCCGCGTCGGAGCGGTAGCAGAAGGCGATGTCGTAACCGTCCTCGGCGAGGCGGGCGACGACGGCACGTCCGATGCCTCGGGAGCCACCGGTGACCAGGGCCACCGGGCGGGGGGAGCGCTGGGTGGGTTCGGGGGTGGTGATGGCTTCGGTGGCTGTGCCGGTGCCGCTGTGGGCCTCGGAGCCGGTGTCGGCTTCGGGGCCGGTGAGGGCTTCCGCTTCGGGGCCGCTCATGTGGCGGACGCGCCGTTCAGCTCGGCCTCGATCAGCTCCCGTACCAGCCGGAAGCTGCCGATCTCGGCCAGCCGCGACTCGTCGATCTTCACGCCGTAGCGCTCCTCGACCCGGACGGCGATCTCCAGCGAGATCAGCGAGTCGACCTCCAGGTCCTCCTTGAAACGGGCGTCGTCGGTGACCTCGTCGACGGGCAGTTCCAGCGCCTGCGCGACGACGGTGCGCAACTCCTCGGCGTCGAAGGCCTGGTCGGTGTGGGCGGGCATGGGGCACTCCTCTTGCTCGGTGGTCGGGTACTCAGGGGGTGTGGTGCGGGCCCGTGAGGAACGCGGCGGCGACACCGTCGTCCTCGGGCCCGCCGCAGGTGGCGAGGACGGTGTGCCTGCCGTGTTCGTCGAGGTGGGCGATGGCGGCGGCGGCCTGGAGCAGGCCGAGGGCGCCGGAGGTGGCGCCGAGTCCGGCGGCGGGATCAAGGACGGAGGCGGCGCGCGGCCCGGCCGGTTCGTCCGCCGCCTCGGTCAGCCACAGGTCGGGCGCCAGGCCTCCGGCACGGGCCACGGCGCCGGCCAGGTCCGCCGCGCGGGCACAACCGGCCACGACGGCACGGATCTTGGCGCCTCGTTCGGCGGCGCGGGCGGCCGACTCCAGGACCAGGGCAACGGCACCGTCCAGCGCCGGGGTGCCGAGCAGCTTGGTGACGATGTCGCCGCCCGGCTCCACGCCGATCACGACGGCGGTGTCGGCGCGTCCGGTGACGATCAGGGCGCGGGCCCAGTAAAGGGCGTCGAGGCCACTGGTGGGGCCGTTGCACAGGGTCACGTTGGGGCCGCGCAGTCCGTGGGCCATGGCGACCGAGCCGGCGATGACGTTGCTGGAGGTCTGCGGCAGCCCGAGCGGACTGAGGCCGAGGACGGTGTCGCGGGCGATGGTGTCGGCGAAGCCGCAGACGTTCTCCAGGATGCCGACGTTGGTGCTGACGAGGACGGCGGTGGAGTCACCGGCGCCGGTGTAGCCGTCACCGGTGAGCAGACCGGCGTCCCTCAAGGCGGGGGCGGCGGCGCGCAGGGCGAGGCGGGAGGCGCGGTCCTTGTGCCGCAGGTCGCGGCCGACGAGTCCGGTGACGGGGTCGAAGCCGCCGTCGCGGACGGTGCCGAGGAGTTCGTCGGGCAGGGTGAGGCCGGGGACGGCGAGCCCCACCCCGGTGACGACGGCCGCTCGGGGCGGCGACGCGGAGGCGGGATGCGCTGCGCTCATCGGGCTGCCTCCAGGATCGCGGCGGCGTTGATCCCGCCGAAGCCGAACGCGTCGACCTGAGCAAGCGTCATTTCTGGTGCGGAGGCGGCCTTTTCGCGTACGAGACGCAGTCCGTCCGCCTCCTCGATCGGGTCGGTGAGACCGAGCACGGGCGGCACCTGGCCCCGCTGAAGGGCGAGCACGGCCATCGCCAGGCTGAGCAGGCCGGAGCCGCCGAGGGTGTGGCCGGTCATCGACTTGACAGCGGTCATCAGCGGACCGCTCCCGGGAGGGAAGATCCGGGAGAGCACGGCGGCCTCGGTGGAGTCGTTCTTCGGGGTGCCACTGCCGTGCAGCATGACGAGGTCGATCTCCTCGGGTGCGGCCCCGGCCAGCCGGTAGGCGTCGCGCAGGACGCGGGTGATGCCCTCCGGGTCGGGGGCGGTGGAGTGCCGGGCGTCGCAGTTGACGCCGACGCCGCGCAGCCGGGCGTGGACCCGGCGGCCGGGGGCGGCGGCGCGGGTGAGCACCACGGCGACGGCGCCCTCGCCCATCAACATGCCGCGGTGGGAGCGGTCGAAGGGGCGCAGCGCGTCGGGCACGTCGTTCTGGACCCGGTCCAGGGTGCCGAAGGCGCTCTCGCCGATGGCGTCGGTGCCCGCCACCACGACGGTGTCGGCCTCGCCGAGTTCGATGAGGTCGGTGGCCATGGCGAGGGCGTAGAGGCTGGCGGCGCAGGCGTTGGCGAAGGTGTAGGTGCGGGCGGCGCCGTACTGTTCCCGCAGCGCGGTGCCGAAGTGCAGGTCGGCGGGGTCGAGGGCGGTGCCGTGGCGCCACCAGAGTTCGGCGCTGCGCTGCTCCTGGAGGGTGGTGCCGACCAGGATCGGCACATCGGCGAGATCGCGCGGGTGGCCCGCGTCGGCGAGGGCCTGGTCGATCGCGGTGATGAGCCAGCGGGTGGCGCGGCCGGGTTCGTCGACGCCCGGGCGGGCCCGGTCGGTGATCTCGTAGGCGTTCCGGGCACGGTACTTGTCGTGGTCGAAGACCTGGAGCGGCCCCCGGCCGTCGCGGCCCGCGCAGAGCGCGTCGAAGACCTCCGACGGGGTGGTGCCGTTGCAGGCCACCGCTCCCATCCCTGTGATGTCCCACGTCATGATGCCTGCTCACGCAATCTGTAGGCGGCCACCTTGCCGGTGGCCGTGGCGGGCAGTGTGCTGACGAACTCGACCCGGGCCGGGCGCTTGTAGAGGGCGAGGCCGGCGCGGACCGCTGCCCGGAGGGCGCGGCGAATCGTTTCCTCGTCGGCCCCGGTCTCCGGAACGACGAAGGCGACGGCGCACTCCAGGCCGTCGGCGTCGAGGCCGCCGACGACGGCGCAGTCGCGGATGCCGGCGACGGTACGGAGCACCGCCTCGATCTCGGCGGGCGGCACCTTGTAGCCGCCGAGGTTGAGGAGGTCGTCGGCCCGGCAGAGATGGGTCAGGGTGCCGTCGGCCTCACGGCGGACCAGGTCGCCGGTGTAGGCACCGCCGTCGGCGAAGGTGATCCGGTCGGCGTCGGGGCGGTCGAGGTAGCCGAGTGCGACGGTCGGTCCGGCGATGTGCAGACGGCCTTCGGTGCCGTCGGGCACGTGGCGGCCGTGCTCGTCGCGGACGGTGGCGGTGGCGCCGGGGACGGCCAGTCCGGCCCGTCCGGGCATCGGGCGGTCCGGCGGGGTGGCGACGACCACGTGCATGACCTCGGTGGCGCCGAGGCAGTTCATCACGGGGGCGCCGAAGACGTCCTGGATACGGCGGTTGAGGTCGGCCGGGCAGTTCTCACCGGCGGTGAGGCACAGGCGCAGCGCGGCCACCGCGTCGTCCCCGGGCCGGAGGGTGTCCAGCAGGGCCGCGTAGAGGCGGGGTACGGAGCAGAGCACGGTGGGGCGGTGGCGGCGCAGCGCGGCCCGGACGGTGTGCGGGTCGACGGCACCGCGGATCAGTGCGGTGGTGGCCCCGGCGTCGAGGGCGCAGAGGACGGAGCTGCCGAAGCCGTAGCCGAAGGACATCCGGGCGGTGGAGAGCACGGTGTCGTCGGCGCGCAGGGCGAGCAGGCCGCCGAAGCCGTCCAGCATGGCGGTGATCGCGGAGGTGGCGTGCCGGACACCCTTGGGCCGGCCGGTGCTGCCGGAGGTGTACTGGATCAGGGCGGTCCGGCCGGGGAGGTGGCCGGTGGAGGGCCGGGCGAGGTCGGGGCGGTTCGCCGCGTTGGGGTGGCCGATGCGGATACCGGTGCGTACGGCGTCTCCCGTGAGCAGCACGGTCCCGGCGGGCGGCTCGGCGGGCGCGGTGTCGAGGTGGATGACCTCGGCCGCGCAGTCGGTGGCGACGAGGGCGAGGCCGGCCTCGCCGAGCATGGGGCTGACCGGGACGGGCACGCAGCCGTGCCACCAGAGGCCGAGGACGGCGGCGACGGTGGCAGCGGAGTCCTCGGCGACGACGAGCGCGCGGGCGCCGGGGGCGACGCCGTGGGCGCGCAGGGCCCCGGCGTAGCCGCGAGCGGCTTCGTGCAGGGCCCGGTAGGAGACGGCGCCGAGGTCGGGGTCGAGGTAGGCGGTACGGTCCCCACGTCCGACGGCGAGGTGGCGGCCGGTCAGCCGCTCCACCAGGTCGATGGCGGTGGAGGGGTCGATGCCGGTAGTCCGGCCGCCGCCCGTGGTCAGGGCGCTGCCCGTGGTCAGGGCGCTGCCCGTGGGGGCGGGTGCGGTGGCCGGGCGGGCGGCCTGCGGGGAGGACAGTCCAGGCAGGGGCGGCGCGGGCGAGGGTGGGACAGGCGGGACCGGCGCGAGCCGCAGCCCGGCGGGCACAGGCTCGGCGGAACCGAGCCGCAGCCCGGCGGGCGCAGGCTCGGCGGAACCGAGCCGCAGCCCGGCGGGCACAGGCTCGGCGGAACGCTGGGCCGGGACAGGCGACGACGAGGCGCGCGGGGACAGCGCGGGCGAGGATGAGGCAGCCGGGGACGGCTCAGACCGCAGCCCGGCGGGCGACGACGCGGCTGGGCGCTGGGCCGGGGCGGGGAGAAGCGGCGTCGGCGAGGACGGCCCGGAAGGGGGCGGCGCAGGCGGGCCGGCAGCAGAGCGGGCACCCCCCGGAGCCGAGGCCAGGGCCGGACCCGAAGCCGCGGCCCCCACCCCCACACCCGCCCCTGCCCCTGCCCGCAGCGAGGACCGGGCGTCCAGCAAAACGGCGGCGGCGAGCGCGCTGTCGATGGCGCTCGCCTCCTCGTCGCTCAGCGCGACGCCGAAGGCCCACTCGACCCGGGCCGCGAACTCGACCTTCTCCAGCGAGTCCATCTTCAGATCACGGTGGAAGGACGCCTCGGCCCCCACCTCCGCGAGGTCCAGCTCAAGGACGGATGCCACGATGTGGCGCAGCCGCTCCACGGCATCGGATATCCGTTCAGGCGACACGCGACGCGCTCCTTGTCGGGCTGCACGACGGCCGGCAGCCACGGCTTCCGGTCGGCTCCGGAGGAATTCGGCAGGAACGTAGCCGGGCGGGCCTCGGCCCGTCAGCGCCCCGACACCAAGTTCGTCAAGTCCGTTTCAGCCGCGCACAGATACCTTTCGGCCGACCCCGACTGGACCGCACGACACGGCATAACGCGGCATTCCCGGCACGAAACCCCGGCGCGGCAACCGACCTGACGCATTCTCGGCGGGCGATGGCGACGACGCAGAGGCCCCCTATAACTTCTGCACGCGCTGCCGCGACCGACCGGCGCTCCGGAGTCCCGGATCCTCGGTGCGTGCGTCGGCCGACCCGCGTCGCACGGCGGGGTCCCGCGATCCGTCCAGAGAGCTCGTCCGACCGAGGCCAGGGGAATCGATGCCGCTCACCTCCACCACGCTGCTGTCCCCCGAAGCACGTCTCCGGCTCGCGGAGCTCCCCGGTCTCGGCGGTGGCAACGCCTGGCGGATCGCCGTGGAGACGAACCCCGCGGCCGACCTGCCCGTACTCCTCGCCGAGCAGCCGCTGGCCGGCCTGGACGGCACCCCGCGAACGGAGTTCAGCCTGCGCGAGCTGGACGCCCTGGCGGACTCCTGGTCGGCCTGGTACCTGGACCGGGGCGTGGGGCCGCGCGACCGGGTCTCGGTCTACCTGGCGGACACCTTCGCGTACCAGGTGCATCTGACCGCGCTGGCCCGCATCGGCGCGATCGGCGTACTGATCAACGGCCGGATGCGCCCCGAACTCGCCCTCGGCCTGGTCGAACGCACCGGCTCGGCCGGCCTGTTCACCGACACGGAGCGGCTCACCCTGCTCGCCGGGCGTGAGCGCGCGCTTCCCGGGCTGCGCTGGACCGCCCTGGACGAGGAAGTCGGCACTCTGGGCGCCCGCGCCCCCAAGCCCTCCCAGCTGTTCCGGCACGGGGACGACGACCCGGTGGTCATCTGCCACTCCTCCGGCACCACCGGAAACCCCAAGCCGGTCGTCTGGGCGCACCGGCAGAGCGTCGCCGGCGCCCGCTACCGGCTGATCAACCACCCGGAGCAGCCGGGCTCCCTGGTACTCGCCGGTGCCCCGCAGTCGCACTCCAGCGCCATCGCGTTCACCTTCTACTCGCTGCTGGCCGGGGTGCCCACGGTCGGCTGGTCCGACCCGACCGGCCCCGGCATCGCACGCGGCTGCGCCACCCACCGGCCGAACGTCGTCCTGGCCTTCAACGAGGCTCTGTCGCACCTGGCCACGCACGACCCCGAACCGGCGGACTTCGACTCCGTCGCGGTGTGGGTGAACCTCGGCGACTGCGGCCACGACGCGCACATGCGCCGGCTGATGCGGCTCGGGCACACCACCGCGCCCGACGGCACCCGTACCCCCGGCTCGGTCATCGACGACGGCCTGGGCTCCTCCGAGCTGGGCTGGGCGGCGCTGCGCCGCGTACTCACCCCCGACTGCCCGTCCCGGGCCCGGCATCTTGGCACCCGGGTGCCGATCGCGGAGGTCGCGGTCCTGCGCGAGGACGGCACCGAGGCGGCGACGGACGAGGTGGGCCTGCTAGGGGTCCGCAGCGAGGCGCTCGCGCACGGCTACTGGAACGACTCCGACACCACGTACCGCACGATGCTCGCCGGCTACTGGCTCTCCGGCGACCTGGTACGCCGCTCCGCCGACGGCGAGTTCTTCCACGTGGACCGGGCGGTCGACCGGATCAGGACCGAGGCGGGTGACGGCTACTCGGCGCTGATGGAGGAGGAGCTGCTGCTCGCCGTCGAGGAGCTGGCGGACTGCTCGGTGGTCGCCGCCCAGGACCGTGGCCGGACCGTGGCGGCAGCAGTGGTGACGCTACGTCAGGACGTCACGGCTGACGACCTGTTACGGCGGGCCAACGCCGCCCTCGACCAGGCCGGTCAGCCGCGACTGGCCCTGCTGGAGATCGCGCCCACTCCCGACGCGATTCCGCTCGGCCCGACCGGCAAGGTACTGAAGCGCCAACTGCGCGAGAACTTTGCCGCGTTGGAGACGTACCGACCGGCCGACCCGAAGGCAGTGGCGGTAGCGGTGCCGGTGGACCAGGACCCGACGGCGGTCCCGGCATGACCACCTTCGCCGCGCCGCCCACCCCGGAGGCGGGCCCGGAAGCCGCAGCGGCCTGGGTGAACGAGGCCGGTGCCGACACCCTGGCCGGCCGGATGGGGATGACCTTCCTGGAGGCCGCCCCCCGGCGGGTGGTGGCGACCATGCCGGTCACCGGCAACACCCAGTTGCAGCGGATGCTCCACGGCGGTGCCTCCGCCGTCCTCGCCGAGTCGCTGGGCTCACTGGGCGCCGCGCTGCACGCGGGCGAAGGCCGTATCGCCGTCGGGGTGGACATCAACGCCACCCACCACCTGCCGGTGCGCTCGGGCACCGTGACCGGCGTGGCGACGGCCCTGCACCTGGGCGTGACGTCGGCCAGTTACGAGGTCGTCATCACGGACGAGGCGGGCCGCCGGGTCTGCACCGCACGGATCACCTGCGCGATCCACGGCAGGCGGAAGCGCGGCTGACCCGCCGCCACGGAGGTGGAAGCGCGGCTGCCCCGCCGCCACCCGTCACGGCCGCCCCCGACACGCCCCGCACACCCGCGCCGCTCCCTCACCCACCCACGTACGACAACCCCGCTCCACCCCCGTACAAGCCCCCCTCCCCGTCCGTCACAGCCGTCGGGCCGCCACAGGCCCCGAGGAGTGCCTGCCATGACCACGCTTCACGACCCGCACGAGCCCGAGACGGCGGCTCCTCCCCTCCTCCAGCGCACCGGGCCGGTGCTGCTCGTCCTGCTGTCGGCGATGTTCTTCGCCCAGTTCGACTTCTTCGTGGTCAACGTGGCCGCTCCCTCCCTGGAGAGCAGCATCAACGCCGACCCGGCGGCGCTCGAACTCATCGTCGGGGGTTACGCGTTCGCGTACGCGGGCGGGATGATCACCGCCGGTCGGCTGGGCGACCGTTACGGGCACCGCCGGCTGTTCGTCATCGGCACGCTCGCCTTCGGGTTCACCTCGCTGCTGTGCGGACTGGCCGTCAATCCGGGCCAGTTGATCGCCGCCCGCCTGGCCCAGGGCCTTGCCGGGGCGGTCATGGTGCCGCCGGTGCTGGCCGTCATCACCGCGTACTTCCCCAACGAGAAGAAGGGGAAGGCGATGGCCTGGTACGGCGCCGCCGCCGGGCTGGGGTCCATCGCCGGCCAGGTGCTCGGCGGTGCGCTGATCTCGGCGGACTTCGCCGGGCTCGGCTGGCGCACCATCTTCCTGATCAACGTGCCGTTCTGCCTGGTCATCGCGTTCGCCGCGCTGCGGGTGCTCCCCGCGCACATCAGCCGGATCCGGGCCGGTCTCGACCCGGTCGGCGCGGTCGGCGTCTCGTTCGCGCTCGCCCTGCTGCTGGTGCCGCTGACCATGGGCCATGTCTCCGGCTGGCCGGCCTGGACCTGGGTCAGCATGGCGCTGGCCGTTCCGGTGATGGTGGCGACGCTGCTCTGGGAGCGGGCCCTGGCGGCCCGTGGCGGCAATCCGGTGCTCGTCCTCTCGCTGTTCCGCAGCGACTCCTTCCGTGGCGGCGTGATCGCGGGCGCGGCGTTCATGCTCTACTTCGGCAGTTTCATGTTCACCCTGACCCTGCTCCTCCAGTCCGGGCTGAAGCTGGACCCGTTCGAGGCCGGACTGATGTTCTCGCCGATGGGTGTGCTGTTCACCGCCACCTCCATGATCGGCGGGCGGCTCACGGCACGCTGGGGCATGAACGCCCTGGTGGTCTCCGGCGGGGTGACCGCGCTCGGACTGGCCCTGCTGGCCGTGCCGTTGGCGTTCTCGGACTCCACCGTCGGCCTGCCGTGGGTGGTGTTCTGCCTCTGCCTGGTCGGCGCGGGCAACGGTGTCGTGCTGCCCGCCCTGTTCGGCGCGGCGCTCATCAACGTACCGCCGCAGGACGCCGGGACCGCCTCCGGGATTCTCACCACCACCCAGCAGTTCGCGAGCGCCGCCGGTGTCGCGGCGATCGGCGCGCTGTTCTTCACCGTGGCGGGCGACCGGCCGGCCACGGCCGACTGGTCCCTCGCGATGGCCTGGGCGACCGCCGCGAGCTTCCTGCTCGTCCTCGTCGTGATGTGGACGACCTGGACGTTCAAGCGCTTCAGCCCGCCGCCGGCCGGACGGTCCGCCGCCCGGGTCTGACCCCGCACCATCACGTCCACGTCCGAGAGAGGCCACATCACCATGTGTGGAACAGCAGGATGGGTCTCCTTCGACCCGGCAGCCCCCGTCACCGCCCCGGTGGCCGACGCGATGACCGCCACCATGGCCTGCCGGGGGCCGGACGCCCACGGTCTCTGGCTCGGCCGGTCGGTGGCCCTCGGTCACCGCCGGCTCTCCGTCATCGACCCGGCGGGCGGCAGCCAGCCGATGGTCTTCGAGCAGAGCGGTGAGCCGGTCGTCGCCATCAGCTACACCGGCGAGGTCTTCAACTACCTTGAGCTGCGCAAGCAGTTGGTGGTCCGCGGACACGGCTTCCGTACCGACAGCGACACCGAGGTCGTCCTGCACGCCTATCTGGAGTGGGGCGAGGACTTCACCGAACACCTCAACGGCATGTACGCGTTCGCGCTGTGGGACGCCCGTACCGAGGAACTGCTCCTGGTCCGCGACCGGTTGGGGATCAAGCCGCTCTACTACTGGCCGCTCCCCGGTGGCGGGGTGCTGTTCGGCTCCGAGCCCAAGGCGATCCTGGCCCACCCCTCGGTGCGCCCCGCGATCGACTCCGAGGGCTTCGCCGAGCTGCTCGGCTTCACCAAGACCCCCGGCCACGCGGTCTACAAGGGCATGTACGAGCTGCGCCCCGGCCACACCCTCAAGGTCGGGCGCGGCGGCAACACCCTGCGCCGCTACTGGGCGGTGGAGTCCCACGAGCACACCGATGACCTGGAGACCACGGTCGGCCGGGTCCGTGAGCTGCTGGAGGACATCGTCGCCCGGCAACTGGTGGCCGATGTCCCGGTGGGCACGCTGCTCTCCGGCGGGCTGGACTCCTCCATCATCACCGCCCTGGCCGCCCGCCGCCGGACCGCTCTCGGGGCCCCGCCGATCCGGTCCTTCGCCCTCGACTTCGACCGGCACGGCGACGACTTCCGGGCCGACGACTGGCGCGGCACCCCCGACGCGCCGTTCGCCGAGCTGCTCGCCCGGCACGCCGGCTCCGACCACCAGGTCGTCACCCTCTCCCCGGGGCAGCTGCTCGCCCAGGACGCTCGCGAGGCCATCATGCGCGCCCGCGATCTGCCGTTCGACCTCGGTGACGGCGACACCTCGCTCTACCTGCTCTTCCAGGAGGTCCGCCGGCACTGCACGGTCGCGCTCTCCGGCGAGGCGGCGGACGAGGTCTTCGGCGGCTACCGCTGGTTCAACCACCCCGACACCCTCACCGCGGACACCTTCCCGTGGCTGGCGCCGCCGTTCGGCACCGGCATCTCCGGGCCCGGCAGCGGCCCCGGCGAATCCCTGATCGACCCCGCGCTGCTGACCAAGATCGACCTCCAGGGGTACCGGGCCCAGCGCTACCACGAGGCGCTCGCCGAAGTTCCGCGGCTGGCCGGCGAGTCCGCCGCCGACCGGCGGATGCGCGAGATCGGCTACCTCCATCTGACCCGGTTCCTGCCCTGGATGCTGGACCGCAAGGACCGGGCCAGCATGGCCGTCGGCCTGGAGGTGCGGGTGCCGTTCTGCGACCACCGGCTGGTGGAGTACGTCTTCAACACCCCCTGGGCGATGAAGTCGTTCGACGGCCGGGAGAAGAGCCTGCTGCGCGCCGCCACCCGGGATCTGCTGCCGCCGGAGATCGCCGACCGGGTGAAGGCCCCGTATCCGACCAGCCGCGACCACCGCTACCTCGACGGGCTGCGGGCCTCCCTCAAGCGCGCGACCGAGGGCCCGGACGCGCCGGTGCGCGAGCTGCTGGACGAGACCGCGCTCGCCGCCGCCACCGCCGACGACCCGCGCCCCGGCTACCGCACCGGGACCGAGCTGGTCCTCGCCCTCGACTTCTGGCTGCGCGGTCAGAACGTCGGTCTCGACGTCGACCTGGAACTCTGAACCGCCCCCCGGGGTGGCGTACGGCCCCGCCCTCAGCACCGCAGCCGGGCCCGGCCGCGCGGGGAGCCCCGTAGGCGAGCGCCCCGGCGGGCAGGCACGGGCAGGGCACAGGCGAGGTCAGGGGCCGGGCGGGCGGGACACGAGCGAGGTCACGGACACGTCATGGGCGGAAACCGACATGGCGGAAACGGAACCCACCAGGGGGAAATCACCTCTCCCCTGTCGAGTCTTGCCGCCCTGGAGGTTTTTCCGTTGAGTTCCGCACGCCCGCGCACCCGTCACACCGCCCCGTCCGTCCGGAGCGCCCGGCTCGCCCTGACCGTCCCGGCGGCGCTGCTCGCCGCCGCTCTCACGGCCTGCTCGGGCGGTGGGGCGTCCGGCTCCGCCGCGCGGGATGGCGGGGACGGCAAGGCGCCCGCGGCCGACATCTCGGTGAACCTCCGGGGCAAGGCGGCGACCCCGGGCGGGCCGGTGAAGGTCACACTGGCGGCGGGCAAGCTGACGTCGGTGTCCGTGACGGCGGACGAGGGCGGCGCGCTGACCGGGAAGACATCCGCCGACGGCCGGACCTGGATATCCGAGCGGGTCGCCGCGCCGGGCACCGCGTACACGGTCGAGGCGAAGGACGCGGACGGCGGCAGCGACACCGCCACGTTCAGGACCGCCGAGGCGGAGAAGGTGAACAAGCTCTCGCTCGCGCCGGGCAAGAACACCACGGTCGGCATCGCCCAGCCGCTGTCGGTCGTCTTCGACCACCCGGTGGAGAACAGGGCGGCGGTGGAGAAGGCCCTGAAGGTGTCCACCTCGAACAGCACCGAGGGCTCCTGGGGCTGGTTGCGGGACCACTCGGGCAAGGACCGCGTCGACTGGCGGCCCGAGGAGTACTGGAAGCCGGGCACGAAGGTCACCCTGGCCGCCGAGCTGAACGGCATCGACACGGGCGCAGACGGCGGCTGGTTCGTCCGTGACTACGCGACGACGTTCACCATCGGCGCCGCCCAGGTGGTCAAGGTGGACCTCGACGGGCACCGCCTCTCCCTCCACCGCGACGGCAAGCAGGTGTTCCAGGCGCCGATGTCGGGCGGTACGCCGGGCGGCGACAAGGCGTCCTGGCGGGGCACGGCCGTCCTGATGTCGAAGGAGGGCACGATCAACATGCGCTCCGAGACGGTGGGACTCGGTGACGCCTACGACAAGATGGTCGACTACTCGATGCGGCTGACCTGGTCGGGGATGTACGCACACGCCGCGCCGTGGAACTCCGGCCACTTCGGCAACGCCAACCGCAGCTCGGGCTGTCTCGGGATGAGCGACGCGAACGCCTCCGCGCTCTACGGGCAGGTGCGGGTGGGCGACCCGTTCGAGATCACCGGTGCCGACGCCAAGGGCACGGTCGCCGAGGGCAACGGGTACGGCGCGTGGAACGTGTCGTGGGCCGACTGGCAGACGAAGAGCGCGCTGAAGTGAGCCACGCGCTCACCTCCGTACAGCGGAAGGGCTACTGACAGGACGTCCAACAATCGTTACCTTCACGCAACGCGCGAGGTAGTTACCACCGGTAAACAACCGGGGTTACCGTCGGGTCACTTTGCACTGACACGCGTGAGGAGTGACCCGTGGTACGTCCGAAACCGGCACTGCGCACCACCGCTTCGATCACCACCGCCGCCGTCCTGCTGACCGGAGCCGCCCTCGGCGCGGCTCCGGCTGCGGGAGCCGCACCCGCCCCCACCTCGGCGAGCGCCTCCGCGCCGGGCCTGACGTTCCATGACATCCCCGGCTCCGGGGGCATCACGCTCAAGGGCAATGTGTTCCGACCGTCCGGAGCGTCGGCCGGGGCGAAGCACCCCCTCATCGTCTTCCCGACCAGCTGGGGCCTGCCGCAGATCGAGTATCTGGCGCAGGCCCAGAAGCTCGCCGACTCCGGTTACGTGGTGGTGAGTTACACCTCGCGCGGCTTCTGGCTCTCCGGCGGTAAGATCGAGGTGGCCGGCCCCCCGGACATCGCGGACGCCTCCGCCGTCATCGACTGGGCGCTGGCGAACACCTCGGCCGACCCGGACCGGATCGGCATGGGCGGGGTCAGCTACGGCGCGGGCATCAGCCTGCTGGCCGCCGGGCACGACCCCCGTATCAAGGCGGTCGCCGCGCTCAGCGGCTGGGCCGACCTGATCGACTCGATCTACAGCGGCCGGACCCAGCACCTCCAGGCCGCCGCCCTGCTCGGCGGCGCCGGGCTGATCACCGGCCGCCCCAGCGACGAACTCTCGCAGACGCTTGTGGACTTCCTCGGCTCCAACCTGGCCAAGGAACCGGAGATGATCGCCTGGGGCGCCAAGCGCTCCCCCGTCACCCACCTCGACAAGATCAACGCCAACGGCGCCGCCATCATGATGGGCAACGCCTGGGGCGACACGATCTTCCCGCCCAACCAGTACGCCTCGTTCTACGAGAAGCTCACCGGCCCCAAGCGGCTGGAGTTCCGCCCCGGCGACCACGCGACCGCCGAGCTGACCGGCCTGTTCGGGCTGCCCAACGACACCTGGACGAGCACGCGACGCTGGTTCGACCGCTACCTCAAGGGCGAGCGCAACGGCATCGACACCGAGCAGCCCGTCCAGCTCAGGTCCCGCACGGACAAGGGGTACGAGGGGTACGCGGACTGGAAGTCGGTGGGCGCGGCGAAGAACCGCATCGCACTCGACGGTACGAAGAAGGTGTGGGCGAACGTCGACTCCGGCGCCAACGGCGGCATCACCCTGCTCTCCAACGCGCTGGACCAGTTCGTCAAGCTCCCGCCGACCGTCTCCGTGCCCCTTCTGCCGCGCGCCTTCGCGAGCGTGTGGCAGTCGGAGAAGTACGGCGCCGAGCAGCGCGTCCGGGGCACGGCCGAGCTGCACACCACGGTCACCAGCACGAAGTCGAGCGGCACCTTCGTCGCGTACCTCTACGACGTCGGCCCGCTCGGCGTGGGCAAGCTGGTCAGCAACGCCCCGTACACGTTCCACGGGCAGACGCCGGGCCGGCCGTTCCCCGTCGGCCTGGAGCTCTTCTCCACGGCCTACGACGTCCCGGCCGGTCACCGGCTCGCCCTGGTGATCGACACCGTCGATCCGCTGTACATCGAGCACAACCCGACCGGCGCGCAGCTGACCTTCTCCTCGCCCTCCACGGACCCGAGTCAACTCTCGGTCCCGCTGCGCGAGAAGTGATCACCGACTGCTGCCGGGCGGGGCATGCTCCGCTACTGCCCTCCCGGCAGCAGCTTCCCCGGCTCGGCCGGGGCCACCCCCACCGCCTCCGTCCTCGGATTGCGCCGCTGCCTTCGCGCCACCCAGGTGGCGAACCACGAGAGCAACATGCACATGCCGATGTAGATCGGAGAGATCACCATCACGACAGGGATGAAGGGAAGATCGTAGTCGAGATTCGACGCGATCAGCTTTCCCGCGTGGAGGAATTCCTCGTAGGTGATCAGATAACCCAGTGAGGTGTCCTTGAGCGCGACCACCAGCTGACTGATGATGGTCGGCAGCATCGCGCGTACGGCCTGGGGAGCCAGGACGAACGTCGTGACCTGTGTCTTGCGCATCCCGAGGGCGTACGCGGCCTCGCGCTGGCCGCGGTCCACGGAGTTGATCCCGGCCCGGAAGACCTCCGCGAGGACCGAGCCGTTGTAGAGGGTCAGTCCGGCGACCAGGGCGGGCAGGGCCTGCACCTTCAGCGCCACGAAGATGAAGAAGATCATCACCAGCACCGGCATGGCCCGGAAGAACTCGACCAGCAGGGTGGAGATCCAGCGCACCGGCCGGTGCGCGGAGAGCCGGCCGACCGCGAGGACCGCGCCGAGGGCGAGGGAGAGGACGGCGGCGTACGCGAACGCCTTGAGCGTGTTGCCGAGGCCCCGCAGCAGCAGCTCCTGGATGCCCTTGTACTCGAAGGGGCGCCACTTCTCGGCGGTGAACTGGTCGGTGTCGAAGAGCAGATAGACGATCCAGCCGACGAGGGCGAGGATCACGGCCGTCGAGGCGATCCCGTAGATGAGATGCCGTTTACGGGCCTGCGGCCCCGGGATGTCGTAGAGCGCGGTGGCCGAGGGGACATGGGTCATCGTGCGACTCCCCAGCGCTTCTCCATCACGTTGAAGAGCGCACTGATGGTGAGGGTGATGATCAGGTAGCCGACGGCGATCCAGACGAACGTCCAGATGATGCTGTAGCCCAGCTCGTTGAGCGTCCGGTAGGTGCCGAGCAGTTCGGTGACGCTGAAGGCGCCGGCGATCGCGGAGTTCTTGGCCAGCGCGATCAGGGTGGAGCCGACGGGCGGGAGCACCGATCGGAAGGCCTGCGGCAGGACGACCTCGCTCAGGGTCTGGCCGAAGGTCAGCCCGAGGCTGCGGGCGGCCTCGCCCTGGCCGGTGGGCACGGTGTTGATGCCGGAGCGCAGCACCTCGCAGATGAACGCGGAGGTGTAGCAGCCGAGCGCCAGGACGGCGAAGAGCTGGAACGGCAGCACCAGGCCGAAGCGGGGCAGGCCGAGGAGGACCGCGAAGAACAGCAGCGTCAGGGGGGTGTTGCGCAGCACGGTCACCCAGACCGTGCCCAGCACCCGCAGCGCGCCGACCGGCGCGACACGGAAGGAGGCCATGACGAAGCCGAGGGCGAGGGCGAGGGCCGAGGAGTAGACGGTCAGCTCGACGGTGCCGAGGAAGCCCTTGCCGTAGAGGGAGAAGTTGTCTGTCAGTACGTCCATGGGTGGGGCCGTCCCCCTCAGTTCGCCGGGTAGCGGTCGATGGGCGGCGGGGTCGGCGCGGGTACGCCGGAGCGCCCCAGCGTCGCTTCGAACGCCTTCTTCCAGTTGCCGTTCTTCTCGTTCGCCTCCAGCGCGTCGTTGAGGGCGGCGCGCAGCGCGTTGTCGTCGCGCGGTACGCCGATGCCGTACGGCTCCTTCGAGAAGGGCTTGCCGACGACCTTCATCTCGTCGGGCGCCTTGGCCGCGAAGCCCAGGAGGATCGCGTCGTCGGTGGTGACGGCGTCGACCTGGTACGTCAGCAGGTTGTCGACGCAGATCGAGTACGTGTCGTAGGCGACGAGCACCGCCTTGGGGTAGTCCTCGGCGATCCGCTGGTAGGGCGTGGAGCCGGCCGCCGAGCAGACCGTCCTGCCGTCCAGGTCCTGGGGGCCCTTGATGTCGTCCTCGTCGGTGCGCACCAGGAGTCCCTGACCGGCCATGTAGTAGGGCCCGGCGAAGCCGACGAGCTTCTTGCGCATGTCGTTGATGGTGTAGGTGCCGACGTAGTAGTCGATCTGGCCGTTCTGGAGGGCGGTCTCGCGGTTGGCGGAGGCGATGGTCCGGAAGCGGATGGTCTTCGGTTCGAAGCCGAGTGAGGCCGCCATCATCCGGGCGATCTCGATGTCGAAGCCGGAGTAGACGCCGCTGGCGGGGTCCTTCTCGCCCAGGTAGGGCTGGTCCTCCTTGGCACCGACGACCAGATGGCCGCGCTGCTCCGCCTTCCGCCAGGTGGGCGACGCGGGCAGTCGGAAGCCCTGGTCCACCTGGTAGACGGGCAGCGCCTCGGGCGCGGGTCCCTTGACCGGCGGGCTGCCGTCCTTGCCGCAGGCGGCGGCGAGGACGGTGAGCAGGAGGCAGAGCGCGAGGACGGCGCTGCGGCGGTGACGGTCTCTGTTGGTACGGGGACTGCTGGTACGCGACACGGAAAGCCCCCCGTCAGTGCTTGAGGATCTTGGACAGGAAGTCCTTGGCGCGGTCGCTCTCCGGAGCGGTGAAGAAGTCCTCCGGGGTGCGGTCCTCGACGACGCGGCCGTCGGCCATGAAGACGACGCGGTTGGCGGCGGACCGGGCGAAGCCCATCTCATGGGTGACCACGACCATGGTCATGCCGTCCCGGGCGAGCTGCTGCATGACCTCCAGCACCTCGTTGATCATCTCCGGGTCGAGGGCGGAGGTGGGCTCGTCGAAGAGGAGCGCCTTGGGGTCCATGGCCAGGGCGCGGGCGATCGCCACGCGCTGCTGCTGGCCGCCGGAGAGCTGGGCGGGGAACTTGTCGGCCTGGGAGGCGAGGCCGACCCGGTCCAGCAGTTCCCGGGAGCGCCGGTCGGCCTCGTCCTTCTTGCGCTTGCGGACCTTGAGCTGGGCCAGCGACACGTTGGCCAGGACGGTCTTGTGGGCGAAGAGGTTGAACGACTGGAAGACCATGCCGACTTCGGCGCGGAGCTGGGCGAGACCCTTGCCCTCCTCGGGGAGGGGCTTGCCGTCGATCAGGATGGAGCCGGACTCGATCGTCTCCAGCCGGTTGACCGCCCGGCACAGGGTGGATTTCCCGGAGCCGGAGGGGCCGATGACCACTACCACCTCCCCGCGGCCGACGGTGAGATTGATGTCCTGAAGTACGTGCAACTCTCCGAAGTGTTTGTTGACGTCCCTCAGTTCGATCAACGGATCGACGGCCATGCGCTGCCCTACCCACTTGTCGCTGTGTCGAGGTCAGCGCAAACTATCCATCCCGAAAAGGGACTTCGCACCCGACACGCGCGAATGGCACATAAGGCTGTTTATCGCCATTCGGGATCAGTTCTCGGCCGACTCCGCGTACACCTGCGAGAGCTCGGGGCTGCCCGCCATCGCCCAGTCCAGCCCGGCCTCGACCACGTCGATCTCCCGCCCGGACTCCAGCCGCACCACGGGCTGCCCGCTCGGCCAGATGCCCCACGCGGACCCCGGGACGGTGCGCACGATGACGGTGCCCAGGTAGAGGCCAGCGTCGTTGCCCAGCCAGGGCAGCTCCTCGGGGTCGTCGCGCCAGCGGGGCGGCAGCTGGTCGAGGGCGGCCAACGAGGCCGGGGTGTCGTCGAGTTCGAGTCCTTGCTGCCCCACCCGGGCACGCAGCAGTTCGCATTCGGCGAGCAGCTCGGCCACACCGTCGGGATCAGCCTCGACGGCGGCGGCGAGCGCCTGCCCCTGCGTACCACCCTGACGCTTACGCCAGTTGTCCAAGAAAGGGATGTTCATACCACTAGGGTCCCATCCTTGCCAGGTTCCGCACCACAGGGCGCGCGGACCCCCGGCGGAAGCGGGGTGAGGGCGCGGCCCTCGCGGACGGTGCCGCCGCCGGCCCAGCCGTGAAGACACGAGCCCCTAGGCTACGGACATGAGTGCGCAGACGTATGTGTCGGACCTGTTCTCACTGGCCGGAAGGGTGGCCGTGGTGACCGGGGGCAGTTCCGGGATCGGGCGGGCCGTCGCCGGGGCGCTGGCGCGGGCCGGGGCGAAGGTGGTTGTGGTGGCTCGGCGGGAGGCCGAACTCAAGGCGACCGTGGACGAGTTGGCCGGTGACGGGTGCCGGGCCGCCTGGGTGAGCGCCGATCTGGGGGACGCCGAAGGGGTACGGGCGGCGGCCGAGGGTGTCGTCGGTGCGTTCGGGGAGCCGGACATCCTCGTCAACTGTGCCGGGATCAACCTGCGGCCGCCCCTCGGCGAGCTCGGTGAGGACGTCTGGGACACCACCATGGCCGTGAACCTCAAGGCGCCCTTCCTGCTGGGGCAGCGGTTCGGGCCCAAGATGGCCGAGCGGGGGTACGGGCGGATCATCCATGTCACCTCGCAACAGGCCCACCGCGCCTTCGTGAACAGCGGTGCGTACGGGGTGTCCAAGGGTGGTCTGGAGTCGCTGGCCCGGTCGCAGGCCGAGGCGTGGTCCCCGTACGGCGTCACCGTGAACACCCTGGTGCCGGGGTTCGTGCTGACCCCGCTCAACGAACGGCTCGCCTCCGACCCGGAGAAGGTCGCCTCGCTCGCCGCCCGCACGCTCGTCGGGCGCAACGGGCTGGCGGAGGACTTCGCGGGAGCCGCGGTGTTCCTGGCCGGGGCCTCCTCCGCGTACGTCACCGGGCAGGCGCTCTTCGTGGATGGCGGGTTCTCGGTCCACTGAGCTCAGGGGAGCGGCGGCCGGGCGGCGGGCTCGTGGTGCTCCGAGTCCGCCGCCCTCCCCCGGACGGGCCGTCAGGAGTTCTGCTGCCAGAGCGTGGCCGCCGCTTCCGCCACCGCTGACCCGACCGCCGCCGAGGTGGCCTCCTTGGTGAGGCCCAGGCCGTTCAGCGGGCCCGAGCCGTCCTCGAACTCCAGCAGCGCCAGCAGGATGTGCTCCGTACCGACGTAGTTGTGGCCGAGGCGCAGCGCCTCCCGGAACGTCAGCTCCAGGACCTTGCGCGCGTCCGCGTCGTACGGGATCAGCTCCGGCACCTCGTCGACGGCGGCCGGCAGGGCGAGGGCCGCCGCCGCGCGGAGGGCGTCCGGCGTCACGCCCTGGCCGGTGAGGACCCGGGCGGCGATCGATTCGGGTTCGGCGAGGAGGCCGAGCGCGAGGTGGGCCGGGAGGATCTCGGCGTGCCGGGCGGTCTCGGCCTCGTTGTGGGACGCCATGACGACGTTCCGGGCGCGCTGGGTGAAGCGGCCGAAGCCCTGGCTCGGGTCCAGGTCGGAGGCCTCTTCGCCCTTCTTGGTGACGAAGCGCTTCTGGGCCGCCTGGCGGGTGACCCCCATGCTGCGGCCGATGTCGGTCCAGGAGGCGCCCGAGCGGCGCGCCTGGTCGACGAAGTGGCCGATGAGGTGGTCGGCCACATCGCCGAGGTGGTCGGCGGCGATGACCGCGCCGGAGAGCTGCTCCAGTGCGTCGGGGTTGGACTTCTTGATGGCCTCGATCAGGTCGTCGAGGCGCACGGACGGCGTCGCGGGGAGTGGCTGCGTCATGCGTCAACCCTAGGTTGACACCCCGCTGGGTGTCAACCTTTGGTTGTCAGCTGTGGTCGTCAGAGGTCGAGGTCCACCACGACCGGTGCGTGGTCGGACGCGCCCTTGCCCTTGCGCTCCTCGCGGTCCACATAGCTGTCCTTGACCGCGGCGGTGAAGGCGGGGTTGCCGTAGGTCAGGTCGATCCTCATGCCCTTGTTCTTGGGGAAGCGCAGCTCCCGGTAGTCCCAGAAGGTGTAGGCCCGGTCGTACTTGAGGGGGCGGGGCAGCACCTCGCCCAGCCCCTCCCCCTCCAGGGCGGAGAGAGCGGCGCGCTCGGCGGGCGTGACGTGCGTGGCGCCCGCGAAGAGCGCCGGGTCCCACACGTCCTCGTCGGTCGGGGCCACGTTGAAGTCACCGAGGACCGCGAACGGCGGCATCCCCGCCGCGTCCGCCGCGACGGCCTTCCGCAGGGCCTCCAGCCAGGCCAGCTTGTAGGTGTAGTGCTCGTGCTCCACCTCACGGCCGTTGGGCACGTAGACCGACCAGAGGCGGACCGGACCGCAGGTCGCGGAGATCGCGCGCGGCTCCTGGACGCCGTCGTACTCCGGGCCGCCGGGCAGACCGGTGACGACATCGGTGAGGCCGACCCGGGAGAGCAGCGCGACCCCGTTCCACCGGCCCGTGGCGTTGACCGCGGACTCGTATCCCACCTCGCGCAGGGCTTCGGCGGGGAACTGCTCGGCCGTGCACTTGGTCTCCTGGATGCACAGCACGTCGGTGCCGCTGCTCTCCAGCCAGGCCAGCAGCCTCGGCAGCCGGGCGGTGATCGAGTTGACGTTCCAGGTGGCGATGCGCATGGCCACCAACCTAGCGGCTCCCACCGACAGCCGCCGAACGCCCGCCGCGCCTCAGAGCTCCGTGACGCCTCCCGGGGCCAGCCGGCCGTGGTCCGCGCCGCCGAGGGCGCCGATCTGGTTGTCGTAGACCGGCCGCGCGAGGTCCGTCAGCAGGGCGTCGTGGACGTCGATCGCCCGGCGCGGCTTGACCTCGCGTACGTAGTCGATGACCTCGGAAATCTTGCTCCAGGGGGCCATCACCGGCAGCAGCAGGGTGTCCACGGGGCGCTCGGGGACGGTGAGCGCGTCGCCGGGGTGGAAGACCGAACCGTCCACCAGGAAGCCGACATTGGTGATCCTGGGGATGTCCGGGTGGATCACCGCGTGCAGCTCCCCGTGCACGGTGACGTCGAACCCGGCCGCCGAGAACGCGTCCCCGTCGCCCACCGTGTGCACCCGCCCCGGAAAGGCCGCCGAGAGCTGCCCGGCCACGCTGCGCAGCGTCCAGACCTCCGCCGCCGGATTGGCCTCCAGCCCCGCCCGCAGCCGCGCCTCGTTGAAGTGGTCCGGGTGTTCGTGCGTGACCAGGAGTACATCGGCACCGAGGGCCGCGTCGTCCTCGGAGAAGCCGCCCGGGTCGATGACCAGGACGCGCCCCTCCTTCTCGATCCGCACGCAGGAGTGGGTCTTCTTGGTGAGGGTGAGTGCCCCGGGCGATGCGTTCATGACCCCATCCTGCTACGCCGGCGGCGTGGTTTCCTCCTGGATCACCTTCTGCGCCACGGCGAAGGCGGCGCCGGCGGCCGGGATGCCGCAGTAGACGGCGGTCTGGAGGAGAACTTCCTTGATCTCGGCGGGCGTCAGTCCGTTGCGCAGGGCGGCCCGGGTGTGCGCGGCCAGGCCCTCCGGGTGGCCGGAGGTGACGAGCGCGGTGAGCGCGATGACGCTGCGGGTGCGGCGGTCGAGGCCGTCGCGGCTCCAGACCTCGCCCCAGGCGTACCGGGTGACCAGCTCCTGGAAGTCCTCGGTGAAGACGTCGGCCGAGGCGTTCACCGCGTCGACATGGGCGTCCCCCAGCACCTCGCGGCGTACCTTCGTGCCCTGCTCGTACCGGTCGCCCGGGGTCGGCGCGAGGGCGTCCGGCGCAGCGGCGGCGGGGGCGATCTCGGCCACCGGGACGAACGGGGTGCTGGGGGCGGTGGGCGCGGTGGCGTGGGGCAGTACGGAGATCGCGGCCGAGGTGTCCTGCTGCCAGGCGGTGGAGAAGTGCGTCAGGAGCAGGTCGCAGACGGCCGCGGGCTGCTCCACCGGAGCCAGGTGGGAGGCGCCGGGGACGAGGGCGAGGCGGGCGTCCGGTATCCCGGCGACCAGCGTGCGGGCCTCGGCGGGCCCGGTGACCTGGTCCTCCGCGCCGACCAGCACCAGGGTGGGGACGCCGATCCGGCCGAGGTGGTCGCGGATGTCGAACGCCGCCAGCGCCTCGCAGGCCGCGATGTAGCAGCCGGGGTCGGTGGTGCGG
This sequence comes from Streptomyces griseus subsp. griseus, assembly GCF_003610995.1. Classification (NCBI taxonomy): domain Bacteria; kingdom Bacillati; phylum Actinomycetota; class Actinomycetes; order Kitasatosporales; family Streptomycetaceae; genus Streptomyces; species Streptomyces griseus. Next base: position 6,327,315 of record NZ_CP032543.1, on the reverse strand, counting down.
ACCATCTGCACGGCCCACTCCACGATGGCGGGCTGGGCTCCGGCGAAGCCGGGGGTGAACCAGCGTTCCGGCGCGGTACGGGCCATCGGCTCCAGGCCGTTGGTACGGACGATCACCCCGCGCTGCCGGAACTCGTCGGCCGTGCCGAACCGGGGCGAGGAGGCGACGAGCGCCAGCGAGGCGACCCGGTGCGGGTGGCGCAGGGCCAGGTCCGCGCCGATCGCCCCGCCTATGGAGCAGCCCGCGTAGCCGAAGCGCTGGACGCCGAGACCGTCCAGCGTCGCGAGCAGCCGGTCGCCGAGTTCGGCGACGGAGGCGGCGGCGTGGGCGGGCGCGCCGCCGTGGCCGGGCAGGTCGTAGCGGAAGACCCGCCAGTGCTGGGACAGCTCGGGTATCTGGCGGTCCCACATGTGCCACGTCGTGCCGAGCGAGGGCCCGATGACCAGGACCGGGGCGTCCTCGGGCCCGTCGAAGCGGTACTGCATGGATTCCGTCGGCTTGTCACTCACCGTTCACACGCTCCCACATCTCTCCGGGCCGCAGACAGGCGGGGGCGGGACGGGGACTCCGCCGGGCCGAGCATGGCGGAGAAAAGCGGTGCGCGGCACACGCAGGTGACTCCTCTTCACCGAATGGGCAGAGGAGTCGAGCTGTGCGAAAGCAAATATGCTGGAGCTGATTCGGATATGGTGCGCGTGCGTAAGGGAAAGAGGGAATCGATTGCCCGGCTTCCCCTTTATCCGAGCACCGACGGGGTTTCCGGCTTTCCGTACCGGAGCAGAGCGGCACACAGAGCACCGAGACTCAGGACGCAGAAAAGGGTCCGGAATACGTTCACCGGCACCCATACCGCTTTGAAATCGTCGATCACCGCGTGGACGTCCCGGGCGGAGGCGGGGTCACCGAGCGCCGCGAGGTCCGCGTTGAGGGGAAGGTTGACCGCCACGGTGACGACGAGCACCAGGAGATAGCAGGCTGCCGCGACGGCGAGCGGCAGGGCCACCGCGCGGCGCTTGCGGCGGAAGGTCACGATCGCGGCGGCGACCGTGAGGCACAGCGTGGCGAGGAAGACCAGGCCGAACAGCGCGCTGCCGTCGATCGCCGCGTTGAACCGCTGCATGGCCGCCGCGTAGGCGGTGTCGTCCAGCTCGGCCAGACCCGGCATGACGGAGATGTCGTAGGCGAAGAACAACCCCGCCATCAGCCCCGTGCAGAGCACCGATGCCACGAGGAGCGGCGCGGTGATCCGGTCGCCGGTGGGTGGACGGCCGCCGGGCCGGGCCGGGCCCGTCGGGTACGGGGCGGCGTGGGGAGGGTAGTGGCTCATGACGCGGTCCTGTCGATCGGATGGACTCTCCCGGGCGGTTGCATGCGGTGCGCGCAGCGAGACGGAGCGTGCGCACGGCGCGCGATCATCCCAGCAGGTTCGGGGGTCAAAGGTCCATACCTCACACGCTCACGCGCATACGCGCGCGTCACCTCGGGCCGTCGGGGAAGCCGCCAGGCACTCTTCGAGAAACGCCAGCGCCCGTGCGTGGTACAGCGGGGCGGCCAGTCCGAGGCTGAGGTTGTGTCCGGCCTCCGGCAGGCGTTCGACGACCGGGCGGCGCGTGCCCGTGAAACTGGCGGCCACCGCCGCCAGTTCGTCCCTGTCCAGGCGCCACCAGCCCTCGTACGCGCCGAAGGTGAGCCGCACCGGGCAGCGCACCCGGGCGGCGGCAGCTGGGAACCGGCCGGGCCACCGCCCCGTCTCCGCCTCCTCCGCCGCCGGAACCTCGCGAAGCAGGGCGCGGCTGGCCCGGAAGGTTCCGCCCGGATAGAGGCGCAGCGGGCCCCAGTTAAGCTCCCCCGCCCCACCTGCCAGCGTGTCCGGGAAATGGGCGGCTGCCGACGCGTAGTGCCAGCCACAGCCGTTGAGGTCGAGCCCGAGCAACCGGTCGAGGGGGGTGGCGCCGCTCCAGGGCTCCCCTGCCAGGTGCAGGGCGGTCTTGCCGCCGTCGGAGTGCCCGAGCAGGAAGAAACCGGCTCCGACCGGGTGCCGTTCGGCATAGTCGGCGAGGGCTCGGCGCAGCAGCCCGGCCTGTTCGGCGAGTGGCAGACCGTGCGGGAGAGCGGCCCGGGACAGGCCGTAGCCGGGCCGTTCCACCGCGAGGACGGTGTGACCCAGCGACGTGGCGAGAGCGAGCAGCGAGGTGTGCGGGGCGACCGGACCGGCGAAGTAGCCGGGTGACATGGCCCGGCCGTGAACGGCGACGAGCACGGACCGGGTCGCCCCGGAGGCCGGTGCGGCCCGCCAGGCGCCGAGGCGACGGCGACCGTGGCCCAGCACGATCTGCTCGACCCCGTCCGGGGCGACGTCGTGCCCGGCCGGGGCGACGTCGTGCCCGGCCGGGGCGACGTCGTGCCCGGCCGGGGCGACGTCGTGCCCGGCCGGGGCGACGTCGGCCGTGGCCACCGGCCCCGTCGGAGCGGCGCTCACGCGGGCACGCCCTCGGCCTCGCCGGCGGGCGTGGCCGGGGTCACCGTCCCGCCGGCCGCCGTACCGGGCAGGGGGGCGGGGTGCGGCAGGACCTGTGGTGCCTCGACCGTGAGCGGCACCACGACGCGCTCGGTCTTCCCGGTGCTCGCCGTGTGGTGGGTGTCGAACTCGGCCAGCCAGGCGTCGAGGCTCGGGGCACGCAGCAGTGAGGTCCCGATGAGCAGGCCCCGGTATCCCTCGGCCAGCAGACCGGCCGCGGTGGCCGGGCTGCTCACCGCACTGGCGCTGACGGGACAGAGCGTGCCCGCGGCCCGTACGGCGGGGAGCAGCGCGCGGCTGCGGTCCAGGTCACCGGCGTCCCGTTCACGGGCGGTGATGTCCTTGTTGTTGACCGCGACGACGCAGTCCCGCGGGTTCGGCAGACCGATCGCCTCCTCGGCGGTGGTGATCTCCACGAACGGAGTCAGCCCGTGCGCCTGGCACTGGCGGGCCAGGTCGTGCAGGGCCTCCCGGGGCAGCAGCGCCGCGGTCAGCAGGACCGCCGAGACGCCCGCGTGGGCGGCGGCGGTGATCTGCTCGCGACGCGTCACGAAGTCCTTGAGCAGGACCGGGACGTCCACGCGGGCGGTCACCTCGTGCAGCATGGCGGCCGACCCACCGAACCACCGGCCCGTCACGACGGACACGCACGGGGCCCCCGCCTGCTGGTAGGCGGCGGCGAGATCGCCGGGAAGGCGGCCCCGCAGCAGGTCGGCGCCGTGCGCGTCGCGGGACTTCACTTCCATGATCACGGGGCGCTCCGCGCCGAGGAGCGCGGAGAGGAAGGACTGCGTCATCGGGCTTTCCTCACGGGGTGTCGGGCTTTTCTCGCAGGACGGGAGCTTTCACGGCGCAGGGGCGGGAGTGCCGGTCCAGGCGCGGTCCAGGGCGGCGACCCGGGCCGGGTCGAGCGGGCCGCCGTCGGT